>NZ_JADQDK010000001.1:1254645-1568307 GCF_019263705.2 Pseudonocardia abyssalis | reverse complement strand
GTGCTTCTTCCCCGAGATGCCGTTGCACCTGTGCGTGCTCGACGGTGCGCGCGAGAACCATCCGCTCGTGCTCGTCGACGGTGAGCTCCGGCACAACACGCTGCACCGCGCGCCCCGCGACGTGCTGGCCGGGCACCCGGTGGCGCCGCCGCTGCTGCTCGGCGCCCCCGACCTGACCGTCGGGTTCCAGTCCTGGGAGCTGCAGGAGGTCCGGCGGGCGGTACGGGGCATCGCGGGTGCCGCCGGGTTCACCGACGACCGCGTCGACGACGTCGTGCTGGCCGTCAACGAGGTCGCCACCAACGCGGTCGAGCACGGCGGACCCCACGCCGAGCTGCAGGTGTGGGCCACCGGCGGCGGGCTGGTGTGCGAGGTGCACGACGCGGGCGATCTCGCCGACCCGCTGCCCGGCATGACCTCCCCGCACCCCTCCGAGCCGCGCGGGCGCGGTCTGTGGATCGCGCGGCAGGTGTGCGACCTGCTGCACGTGTGGTCCGACGACCGCGGGACCCACGTCCGGGTCTGCGCGGCACCGTGAGATACGCTGGTCACAGTCGTCACCCGTCCGGCCGCACGTGCGCCGGGAACTGTGACGAAGCAGCCCCTTGGCAAGTGGGTGCGGTCGGAGAACACTTCTCTGCGGACTCGGCGCCAGACGGTTGCAGACGGGTCACCATCGGCACCACCACAGACCGGGACAGCCATGCCTGAGGATCAGCGACGATCTCGCACGATGCCCGCCGGAACGACCGTGCCCCACCGGGTCACCGTTCTCGGCTCCTTCACCCTCCACTCGCACAGCGTCGGTGTGCCCCTCGGGGTCGACGCACGCCGGGTGGTCGCCTACCTCGCGGTGCACCCGCGGCCGCAGCGGCGCGGCGCGCTGGCCGTCGACCTCTGGCCGGGCGTCCCGGTCGGGTCCGCCATGCGCCTGCTCGACGACGCCGTCCTCGCCGTCGACGTACCCGGGCTCCTGGTCACCGACGCCGACGGCGCGCTGTCGCTGTCCGCCGACGTCGAGGTCGACCTCGCCGAGGCCATGCTGCTGCTGCGCACGCTGCCCGAGGTCGCCGCCGTCGAGGACCCCGACCTGGCCCTGCTCGGCGCCGACATCCTGCCCGGCTGGACGGCCTCCTGGCTGGTCATCGAGCGGGAGCGGTTCCGCCAGCTCCGCCTGCACGCCGTCGAGGAGCGCAGCCTCCGCCTCACCGCCGCCGGCCACTTCGACGGGGCCATCGCCCTCGCGCAGTCCGCGGTGCGCTCGGCCCCCAGCCGCGAGACCGCGCGGCGCGCCCTCATCGAGGCGCACCTCGCGCAGGGCAACATCTCCGCGGCCGTCGCCGAGTACGACGAGTACCAGGAGCTGCTGCGCACCAGCGTCGGCGCCGCGCCGGCCTTCTCGCTCGACTCCCTGCTGCCGCCCACGCCGGCCTGGCCCGTGATGCGGGCCCGCTCGGTCATGCCGCGGTCCGCGGTGCAGCTGCCGGGCCTGCGCTCGGTGCGGGCGTCGGGCACCACCCGCCGGCTCGTCGCAGGCGGATCGGTCCCCGGCACCTTCCGCTGAGCGGGATCCCTCCGGGTCGCCGCCCGGCTCAGGCCGGGTAGGCGATCTCGAAGAACACCTCGGTACCGCCGGGGGAACACAGCACCTGCACCCGCTGGGCGAGCTCGTCGATCATGAGCAGACCCCGCCCGCGGAAGCCGGGTGACTGCGGTGCGGGTCGCCACGTCCCGTGGTCGGCCACCCGCACCACCACCGCGCTGGGGAGCCCGTCGCGGACCTCCATCTCGACCTCGACGGTCCCGTCGTCCGCGCCCTCCGTGCCGTAGGCGTGCTCCACGCCGTTGGCGACGGCCTCGCCCACGGCCAGTTGCAGGTCGATGGTGACGTCCTCGGGCACCCCGGACTGGGTCGCCCACCGTCCTATGCGGCGGCGGATGCGGCCGAGCTCCACCGGGTGGGCCCGATGGCGCAGGCGGAGGCGGGGCACCCCGCCGCACCGTCCCTGGCCCTCGATCACGTCCACCGGTTGCCCGCGCTCCGGTCCGGGCAAACCCGACGCGAACGCCCGATGTCCGCCGGGTGTGTCACACCGGCACCAGGCGGGTATCCGGCGCCATGCACGGAACACAGGACGACGCCCCCACCCCGGCCCGCGAGACGGGCGGCACCGACGAGTCCGGGCGGAGGGCCCGATGAGCCGCCGCGGCGACGGCAACGAGCTGAGCCCGCTCGGGAAGATCGCCTACAAGCCGTTCGGCCTGGTCTTCGGAGTGCTCGGCGGCATGGTCGCCAGCTGGGTGTTCGGGCTGGTGTGGAAGCACGTCTCCGACGAGGACGGCACGCCGCAGCCGCTGTCGGACGACTACAGCACGCGGGAGGTGCTACTCGCCGCCACCATCCAGGGTGCGGTGTTCGGGCTGATCAAGACGGCGGTGGACCGCTACGGGATGAAGGGCGTCCGCCGCTTCCTCGACGCGCCGCGCCCCCGGCCGGAGGCCTGAGGGCGGTGCCGGCCGAGGAGGACGTACCCAGCACCGTCGAACGGTCGGCCGTGAAGGCGCAGCGCACGTGGGAGAAGACCTTCGACTCCGCGCTGCAGACCTACGACGGCGACGGCGGGCGGGCCCGGCGCGCCGCGTTCGCCTCGCTCAAGCACACGCACGAGAAGGTGGGCGACCACTGGGAGCCCAAGGACGGCAACGGCCCGTCCGACGAGCAGGCCGAGCGCGGCTCGGTCGACACCGACCTGCCCACCGCGGGCGGGGTCGATGCGAACGCGACGAAGGAGCACCTGCTCGGCCTGGCCCGGCGCCTCGGCGTCGAGGGCCGGTCGTCGATGACGAAGGCCGAGCTCGTCGACGCGCTGCAGCGGGCGAGCGACCGGGAGACGGCCCGGGCGCGCCGCGACTGAGCCCACGGGCCCGGCCGTGCCCCGCGAGCACCGTCCGTCGCCACGCGCACCGTCGACGGTGCGCGTGGCGACGGAGGATGCGCGTGGTGGCGGTGAGTGGCGTGGTCAGTGGAAGGACGGCGGCCGCTTCTCGGTGAACGCCGCCAGTCCCTCGGTGCCCTCCGGGCCCGCGGCGGAGGCGGCGATGGACGCGGCCTCCGCGTCGAGCTGCTCGGTGAGCGGGAGGTCCGGCGACGAGCCGAGCAGCCGCTTGATCCGCCCGAGCGCGACCGTCGGGCCCTGCGCGAGCCGGTGCGCGGTGTGCTCCGCCTCGGCCCGCACCTCCCCGTCCTCGACGACGGTGGCCAGGATGCCCAGGTCGAGGGCGGACTGCGCGTCCAGGACCCGGTCGGTGAGCAGGATGTGCCGGGCCCTGCCCGCCCCGACGATCCGGGGCAGCGTCCAGGTCATGCCGCCGTCCGGGGAGAACCCGATCCCCGGGTAGGCGGGGCGCAGCCTGGTGCCGCGCCCGCCGACGGCGACGTCGACGGCGCAGACGACGCTCATGCCCGCGCCCGCCGCCCAGCCGGTGACGGCCGCGACGACCGGCACCGGGCAGGCGACGACCGCGCGCAGGAAGCCGTGGAACGCCGTGGCCAGGTCACCGACGAAGGCGTGGCGGTCCTCGGCACCGGCGAACGCGCGGACGTCGCCGCCGGTGCAGAAGCTGTCACCGTCGGAGACGAGCAGGACGGCGCCGACCGACTCCGGATCGAGAGTGGCCAGGGCCTCGGCGAGCTGCGGGAGGGCGTCGCCGTCGAGGGTGCCGTGTCGGCCCCGCGCGATGCGGGCACGCAGCACCCGGCCGTCCTGCTCCACGGCGTCGCTCACGACAGTTCCCGCAGGGCGGGCAGCACGTCCTCGGAGAACTGGGTGAGGAAGCGCTCCTGGTCGTGGCCGGGGCCGTGGAACACCAGGTGCGTCAGGCCGGCGTCGACGTAGGGCCGGATGCCGGCCAGCGCCTCCTCGGGGGTGGACGCGACGATCCAGCGCTTCGCGACCTGCTCGATCGGCAGCTCGTCGGCGAGGCGCTCCATCTCCACCGAGGAGTCGACGCTGTGCTTCTGCTCGGGGGTGAGCGAGAGCGGCGCCCAGAACCGGCAGTTCTCCAGCGCCTGGTCCTTGTCGCGGTCGTAGGACATCTTGATCTCGATCATGCGGTCGACCGACCCGGCGGCCTTCTCCCCCGCCTCCTCGCCCTCGGCGACGGCCGGCAGCAGCTTGTCGGTGTAGAGCTCCATGCCCTTGCCGGAGGTGCAGATGAACCCGTCACCCGCACGCCCCGCGTACTTCGCCATCTGCGGTCCGCCCGCGGCGACGTAGACCGGTACCGGGGTCTCGGGACGGTCGTAGATCGTCGCGTCGACGGTGCGGTAGTACTCGCCCTCGAACGACACCGGCTCGTCGGAGGTCCACAGCTCGCGCATCAGGCGCACGGCCTCGCGCAGGCGCGCGTAGCGCTCCTTGAACTCGGGCCACTCGCGCCCGGACACCGCGATCTCGTTGAGTGCCTCGCCCGTGCCGACGCCCAGCATCACCCGGCCGGGGTAGAGCAGGCCCAGCGTCGCGAACGTCTGCGCGAGCACCGCGGGGTTGTAGCGGAACGTCGGCGTGAGCACCGACGTCCCCAGCTGGATGCGCGAGGTGCGCTCCCCCACCGCCGCGAGCCAGCTCAGCGCGAACGGGGCGTGTCCGCCCTCGTGCCGCCAGGGCAGGAAGTGGTCCGACACCGCCGCGCTGTCGAGGCCGACCTCCTCGGCCCGCACCGCGTACTCCACCAGCTCCCGGGGAGCGAACTGCTCCGCGGAGGCCTTGTAGCCGATCCTGAGTGCCACGTCGTCGCGCCTTTCCCTCGTCGTTCCTGCCCCGAGCCTGCCAGTGCGCCCCGGGGCCCGCACGGACGACCCGTCGCGTCGTCTCAGCCCGTGAGCACGGCCGGCGCAAGGGCGCCGGCGCGCGTGCCGGGGCCGGGCAGCGGTATGCCGGCACGCCGAGCAGGAACCCCAGCAGGCCGCGCGCGACGTCGCGCACGGGCGCGGTCCGGGTCGGGCACCGCGATCAGGCCGACCGGGAGCCGGGTGGCCCCCCGGCCCGCTCGCGGCGACCGCCGTGTGGCCCGGGTCGGCCGGACCGAGGAGCTCCCCGCCCGGGCGGTCGCGGGCCAGGTCCGGCATGCGTGCGCCGAGCGCACGCGACGCCCGACGGGCGCGGCTGCCCCGTCGAGGCGGTCGAGACGGTCCGCACCGGGCGCGGACCGTGGGCGCCACCGAGGCCGGGGACGAACCGGGCGCCCGCGGCGTGCGTCGCGGCGCTCGGGGGCGGCGGCCCGCTGCTCGGGCCGGGTCGAGCCGGTCAGGGTGATCCCCGATGTCGGTCATGACCGGACCGTCCACCCTGAACCGCGGTCGAGGGCAGGCCCGGAACTCGCATGCGGCCCGCGCCCCGGCGACCTACCGTCGAGGACGCCATGAGCGATGTCCCACGGCCTGCGGACGGCACCCTGTCCGCGCTGCGCCGGCTGCTGCCCTACGTCCGCCCCCACCGAGCACCGCTGATCGGGGGTGGTCTCGCCGCGCTCGCGGCCACCCTCGCCGGGCTCGCCGTCCCGCTGGTCACCCGCGAGATCGTCGACGGCCCGATCGCCCGCGGCGAGCTCGACGTCCTGCCGTGGCTGGTGCTCGGCGTCCTCGCGTTCGGGCTCGCCGAGGCCGCGCTGATCACGCTGCGCCGTGCGCTGGTGGCCCGGCCGAGCAACCAGATCGAGTCCGACATGCGGGCCGACCTGTTCGCGCACCTGCAGCGGCTGCCGGTGGCGTTCCACGACCGCTGGGCGTCGGGGCAGCTGCTCTCGCGCGCCACCTCCGACCTCACGACGATCCGCTGGTTCGTCGCGTTCTCCGGGATCTTCCTGGTGGTCAACGCGGTGACGATGGTCGTCGGCATCGGGGTGCTGGTGTGGCTCTCGCCCTGGCTGGGGCTGGTCATCGCGATCACCGCGGTGCCCCTGACCATTCTCACGCTGCGGCTGGAACGCCGGTTCTCCGTCGCGGCCCGGCGCGCACAGGACCAGCAGGGCGACCTCGCCACGATCGTCGAGGAGTCGGCGCTCGGCATCCGCGTGCTCAAGTCGCTGGGGCGCGGGCGGCGGCTCACCGACCACTTCGTCGCGCAGTCGCGCGGGCTGCGCGGCACCGAGCTGGTGAAGCTGCGGCTGCTCGCGGGGCTGTGGTTCGTGCTGGTGATGCTGCCGGAGACGGCGATCGCGGTGATCCTCGGGCTGGGCGCGTACGGCGTCGCGACCGGGTCGCTGACGATCGGGACTCTCGTCGCGGCCGTCACGGTGATGACCTACCTGTACTGGCCGATCGCCTCGCTGGGCTGGTTGCTGGCCGAGGCCAGCAACGCCGCGACGGCGACGACCCGGTACTGGGAGGTTCGCGACGTCCTGCCGTCGATCACCGACCCCGGCTCCCCCGTGCCGCTGGGCGAGCCCGTGCGCGGCGCGCTGGAGCTGCGCGGGGTCGCGTTCCGCTACCCGGGCGCCGGGCGCGACGTCCTGACCGGCGTCGACCTCGTGTTGCGGCCCGGCGAGACGCTCGCGCTGGTCGGCGCGACGGGATCGGGCAAGACCACGCTGACCGCGCTGGTCCCCCGCCTCTACGACGTCACCGCGGGCTCGGTGACGATCGACGGCGTCGACGTCCGCGACCTGACACTGACCGACCTGCGCCGGACCGTCGCGACGGCGTTCGAGGACCCGGTGCTGATCTCGGCGAGCGTGCGGGAGAACGTGGCCCTCGGGTCACCCGCCCGGTCCGACCACGAGGTGTGGGAGGCCCTGCGGATCGCCCGCGCCGACGGGTTCGTCGCAGCCCTGCCGTGGGGCCTCGACACGCGGATCGGCGAACAGGGGATGTCGCTCTCGGGCGGGCAGCGCCAGCGCCTGGCGCTGGCCCGTGCGGTGTTCGGCCGCCCGCCGGTGCTGGTGCTCGACGACCCGCTCTCCGCGCTCGACGTGCACACCGAGGCCGAGGTCGAGGCGGCTCTGCGGCAGGTGCTCGGCGGCGTCACCGCGCTGGTGGTGGCGCACCGCTCGTCGACGGTGCAGATGGCCGACCGGGTGGCGTTGCTGTCCGGCGGGCGGGTCACCGTCGTCGGCGACCACGGCGAGCTGATGGCCACGCACCCCGAGTACCGGGCGCTGCTGGCCAGCCTGGACACCGAGAAGGAGGGGGTGGGGGCATGAGCACCGGTACCGATGCCGAGGCGTGGCGCGGCGTGGCGACCGAGGACGACGAGGACCTCACGCGCGCCGCGGGTCTGCGGCTGCAGCGGCGGGCCAGGTCGCTCGTCGTCGATCTCGTGCGCCCGCACCGCCGGGCGGTGTCGCTCGCCGTGCTGCTGCTGGTGCTCGAGAACGCGGTGATGCTCGCCGGGCCGCTGCTGGTGGCGCTGGCGATCGACACCGGCGTGCCCGCCGCCGTGGCGGGGCGGCCGGCGCCCCTGGCCTGGACGATCGCGGGCTACGCGGCCTGCGGGCTCGCCGGGGCCGGGCTGCGCGCGGCGTTCCTCGTGCTGTCCGGGAGGGTCGGGCAGGACCTGCTGCTGGAGCTGCGGCGCCGGGTGTTCGCCCACGGGCAGCGCCTGTCGCTGGACTTCCACGAGTCCTACACCTCCGGGCGGCTGATCTCCCGGCTCACCTCCGACCTCGACTCGCTCGGTGACCTGCTCGAACGCGGACTCGACGGGCTGCTCGGCGCGGTCCTGTCGCTGGTCGGGATCTCGGTGCTGCTGGTGGTGCTCGACCCCCTGCTCGCGCTGATCGTCTTCGCCGGGTTCGTGCCGCTGGTGTTCCTGACGCGCTGGTTCCAGCGCAGCTCGCGGGCCGGCTACCGGCGCACGCGGACCACCGTGGCGCGGCTGATCGTGCACTTCGTCGAGTCGATGAACGGGATCCGTGCGGTGCAGTCGTTCCGCCGCGAGCGGCGCAGCGAGGCGATCATGGACGGCCTCGGCACGTCGTTCCGCGACGCCAACGTGGCGGCGTTCCACACCGTTGCCTGGTACGTCGGGTGCACCCGCGCGGTCGGCAACCTGACGCTGGCGGCGGTGCTGCTGGCCGGCGGGCTGCGCGTCGTCGACGGCACGCTGGCCCTCGGGGCGCTCACCGCGTTCCTGCTCTACCTGCGCCGCTTCTACGACCCGCTCGACGACCTGGCGCAGTTCTTCAACGCCTACCAGTCCGCCGCCGCGGCTCTGGAGAAGATCTCCACCGTCCTCGACACCGCACCCGGTGTCGAGGAGCCGGAGCGGCCGGTGGCGCTGCCGACTCCGGTGCGCGGGGCCCTGGACTTCGACCGGGTCCGCTTCGCCTACCGGCGCGCACCGGACCGCGTCGTGCTGCCGGAGTTCTCGCTGCGGGTGCCGGCCGGGCAGACGATCGCGCTGGTGGGGGCCACCGGCGCGGGCAAGTCGTCGCTGGCCAAGCTCGCGGCGCGGTTCTACGACCCCACGGCGGGGGCGGTGCGGCTCGACGGCGTCGACCTGCGCGACGTCGCCGACGCCGACCTCCGCGACGCGCTGGTGATGATCACGCAGGAGGCGTTCCTGTTCTCCGGCTCGGTCGCCGACAACATCGCGATGGGGAGGCCGTCGGCGACGCGGGCCCAGGTCCTCGCGGCGGCGGACGCCGTCGGGGCGCGGGGGTTCGTCGAGGCGCTTCCCGACGGGTTCGACACCGACGTGCGCAAGCGCGGCGGGCGCCTGTCGGCCGGGCAACGCCAGCTCGTGTCGCTGGCGCGGGTCGTGCTGGCCGACCCGGCGGTCGTGCTGCTCGACGAGGCGACGTCCTCGCTCGACGTGCCGTCGGAGCGGGCGGTGCAGGACGCGCTGGAGACCGTGCTGGCCGGGCGGACGGCGCTGATCATCGCCCACCGGCTCTCGACGGTGCTCATCGCCGACCGGGTGCTGGTGATGGCCGACGGCGTGGTGGTGCAGGACGGCACGCCGGAGGCCCTCCTGGCCGGGGACGGCGAGTTCGCGGCGCTGCACGCGGCCTGGCGGGCCTCCCTGGCCTGATCGCGGGCCCCGCCACCCGACGGCGCCACCGCGGCCCGGCCGGGTTCGCGCACCGATCGGCGCGTCGCGCACGTCCGGGCGTGCGCGCAGGGCCGGGAGGTGCGCGAGACCGGCGCTGCGGGCCACCGTCGACGGTCGCGACACCGCTCGGCAGGTGCGCGGGATCGGGCGCGCGGGCGGGACCGGCGTGCGGGCCGGGGCGCGGCAGGGCAGCCTGGACGGGTGATCCCGCCCGTGTCCCCGACCGCTCCCGCCCTGCCCCGGCCGCACCTGATGCGCCAGCGCTGGTCCGACGTCGGCTTCCTGCACTGGGCGCTCGATCCCGCGGACGTCGCGCACCGGTTCCCGCCCGGCGTCCGCCCGGACGTCATCGACGGGCGGACCTACGTCGGGTTGGTGCCGTTCCGGATGGTCGGGGCCGGGCTCGCGCACGGGCCCGGGGTGCCGTGGGCCGGGACGTTCCTGGAGACGAACGTGCGGCTCTACTCCGTCGACGACACCGGGCGCCGCGGCGTGGTGTTCCTGAGCCTCGACGCCGACCGTGCGGTGATCGTCGCCGGGGCGCGGACGGTGTTCGGGCTGCCGTACCGGTGGGCGCGGATGCGGTACCGCGCCGAGGGCGGCACCCACCGCTACGCCGCGGCCCTGCGGTGGCCGGGTGTGACCGGGCAGAGCCGGATCGGGCTGCGTCCGGGCGGCCCGGCCCCGGACGGCGAGCTGGAGCGGTTCCTCACCGCCCGCTGGGGCCTGCACGTCGGGCACCTGGGCGCCACGCTGCACGTCCCCAACGCCCACCCGCCGTGGCCGCTGCGCACGGCGGAGGTGACGCAGCTCGACGACGGGCTGGTGGCCTCGGTCGGCCTCGGTCACCTGGTGTCGGGGCCACCGGACCACGTGCTGTTCAGCGACGGCGTCCCGGTCTCCTTCGGCACTCCCACCGTCCTGCGGTAGCTCAGCTCGTGAGCGTCAGCTCGAAGCTGTAGCGGCTGGCCCGGTAGACGTGCGAGCCGTACTCGACCGCCCGGCCGGACTCGTCCCACGCCGTGCGGACCATCGTGAGCATCGGGGCGCCGCGGGGGTCGCCGAGCTGGCGGGCCTCGGAGGCGGTCGCCGACTTCGCCCCCACGGTCTGGCTCGCCATCCGCGGTACGTGCCCGGCCGCGCGGAGCAGCTCGTAGAGACCGCGCCCGGCCAGGTCGTCCTCCGTCAGCGGGAGCAGGTCGAGCGGCACGGCGTTGTGCATGATCGCCAGCGGCTCGCCACCGGAGTAGCGCAGCCGTTCGATCCAGGTGACGTCGAGCCCGTCGGGCACGCCGAGGGCCTCGGCGACGTGGTCGGGCGCGCGCCGCACCTCCAGCAGCAGCACCTCGGTGCGCGGCGCCTGCCCGTTCTTGGCCAGGTCGTCGTAGAGGCTCGTCAGCTCGACGGGCCGGCGCACCTTGGGGTGCACGATCTGCGTCCCGATGCCGCGGCGGCGCACCAGCATGCCGCGCTCGACGAGGTAGGCGATGGCCCGGCGCATGGTGGGCCGGGACACACCGAGGCGCTCGGCGAGCTCCACCTCGTTCTCCAGCCGGGTTCCGACGGCCAGCTCGCCGTTCTCGATCAGCTGCTCCAGACGCGTCGCGACCTGGAAGTACAGCGGAACGGGGCTCGTCCGGTCCAGGGGGACGTCGGGGACCGTCCGCTCCACCATGTTGTGACCACCTTTGTTAGAACAAAGTGTTGACCTGATCTCGCGGCGAGAGTACACCTGACCCGGCGCGAGGAGCCACAACCCGCGGCAGTCAGATCGAGCGACGAGGGAGTCGGATGACCGGCCAGAGCACCGCGGCGGAGGTGCTGACGATGGGACGCATCGGCGTCGACGTCTACCCGCTGCAGACCGGCGTCTCGCTGCGCGAGGTGACGACCTTCGGCAAGTACCTCGGCGGGAGCGCCACCAACGTCGCCGTGGCCGCGGCCCGGCACGGCCGCCGCAGCGCGGTCATCACCCGTACCGGCGACGACCCGTTCGGCGAGTTCCTGCACGACGCCCTGCGCGGGTTCGGGGTCGACGACCGGCACGTCACCGCCGTCCCCGGGCTCGCGACGCCGGTGGTGTTCTGCGAGATCTTCCCGCCCGACGACTTCCCGCTCTACTTCTACGGCCGCGACCCCGCGCCCGACCTGGTGATCCGGCCCGAGGAGCTCGATCTCGACGCCGTGCGCGACGCCGACGTGTTCTGGGTGACGGTCACCGGCCTGTCCCGCGAGCCGAGCCGCGAGGCCACGCTCGCCGCGCTGCGCGAGCGGGGCGGCCGGGGTATCACGGTGCTGGACCTCGACTACCGCCCCATGTTCTGGGAGTCCCGCGAGGAGGCCCGGCACTGGGTGCAGCAGGCGCTCCCCCACGTCGACGTCGCCGTCGGCAACCTCGACGAGTGCGACACCGCGGTCGGCGAGCGCCGGCCGCGGGCCGCCGCCCGGGCGCTGCACGCCGCCGGCGTCGGGCTGGCCGTCGTCAAGCAGGGCCCGGCGGGTGTGCTCGCCTCCGAGGTGTCCGGGGAGGGCGGCACGACGCAGGTCGAGGTGCCGCCGGTGCCGGTCGAGGTCGTCAACGGGCTCGGCGCGGGCGACGCGTTCGGCGGCGCCCTGTGCCACGCGCTGCTGTCCGGCTGGGACCTGGAGCGGTCCATGCGCTTCTGCAACGCGGCCGGCTCGATCGTCGCGGGCCGCCTGGCCTGCGCCGACGCCATGCCGACCTCCGCCGAGATCGACGAGATGCTGAGGGAGGCCGTCGGTGCGTGAAGAGGACCTGCGCGCGCTGGTCGAGACCCGTGTGCACCGCCCCGGCGCGGTCGCCGACGCGGCCGCGGCGCGCGTGCGCCCGGCGTCGCTGCTCGGGGAGCACGGCCGGCTGATGATGATCGCCGCCGACCACCCCGCCCGCGGCGCGCTGCGCGCCGGGGACCGGGCGATGGCGATGGGCGACCGCGCCGACCTGCTCGACCGGCTCGTCCTCGCCCTGTCGCGCCCCGGCGTCAACGGGGTGCTCGGCACCCCGGACGTCCTGGAGGACCTGCTGCTGCTCGGCGCGCTCGACGGCAAGGTCGTCGTCGGGTCGATGAACCGCGGCGGCCTGGCCGGCACGGCCTTCGAGATCGACGACCGGTTCACCGCCTACGACGCCTCCGGGATCGCCGCGAGCGGGTACGAGGGCGGCAAGATGCTCACCCGCATCGACGCCGAGGACCCCGCCACCGTCGTCACGCTGGAGGCGTGCGCGCGCGCCGTCTCCGACCTGGCCGGGCACGGGCTCATGGCGATGGTCGAGCCGTTCGTCTCCCACCGCGTCGACGGCCGGGTGCGCAACGAGCTCACCGCCGACGCCATGGCCCGGGCGATGACCGTCGCCGCCGGGCTGGGCCGGACCTCGGCGCACACCTGGCTGAAGGTGCCGATCGTCGAGGAGATGGAGCGGGCGATGGCCGCGACGACCCTGCCCGCGGTGATCCTCGGCGGGGAGGTCTCCGCCGACCCGGACCGCGCGTTCGCCGACTGGAGCAAGGCGCTGGCCCTGCCCACGGTGCAGGGCCTGGTGATCGGGCGGTCGCTGCTCTACCCGGCCGACGACGACGTCGCCGCCGCCGTCGACACCGCGGTGGGGCTGCTGTGAGCGTGATCCGGGCCGGGGAGAGCGCCGAGGGGCCGTTCTCGCTGGTCGTGACCCCGGCGAGCGCCGGGTGGGAGTACAGCTCGCTGCGGGTGCTGGAGCTGCCCGCGGGCGGCAGCGCCACCTTCGACACCGGCGAGGACGAGACGATCGTCCTCCCGCTGTCGGGGAGCTGCCTCGTCGAGTGCGACGGGGAGCGCTTCGAGCTGGTCGGCCGCGGCGACGTGTTCAGCCGCGTCACCGACTTCGCCTACGCCCCCCGCGACGCGCAGGTGACGGTCACCTCCGAGGCCGGGGGCCGGTTCGCCCTGCCCGCCGCCCGCGCGACGCGCCGGCTGACGGCCCGCTACGGGCCCGCCGAGGGCGTGTCCGTCGAGCTGCGCGGGGCCGGGCAGGCGAGCCGGCAGGTCAACAACTTCTGCATGCCCGGCACGTTCGACGCCGACGCGCTGATCGCCGTCGAGGTCCTGACGCCGGGCGCCAACTGGTCGTCGTTCCCTCCCCACAAGCACGACGAGGAGCGCGAGGGCGAGTCGGTGCTGGAGGAGATCTACTACTTCGAGGTCGCCGCTGGACCCGGCGGCACCGCGGGCACCGGCTACCAGCGCGTCTCGACCTCGGGCCCCGGCCGCGAGATCGACGTCTGCGCCGAGGTCCGCTCCGGCGACACCGTCCTCATCCCGCACGGCTGGCACGGCCCGTCGATGGCCACCCCCGGCTACGACCTCTACTACCTCAACGTCATGGCCGGCCCCGGCGACGAGCGGGCCTGGCGGATCTGCGACCACCCCGACCACGCGTGGGTCCGCGGCACCTGGGACGCCGCCGCGATCGACCCCCGGCTCCCCCTGACCACCACGGAGGCGAAGTGAGACTGACCGTCGCCCAGGCCGTCGTGCGGTTCCTGGCCAACCAGTACTCCGAGCGCGACGGCGCCGAGCAGCGGCTGGTGCCGGGGATGTTCGGCATCTTCGGCCACGGCAACGTCGCGGGGATCGGGCAGGCGCTGCTCGAGGTCGCCGACAGCGGTGACCTCCCCTACCACCTGGCCCGCAACGAGCAGGGCATGGTCCACTCCGCCGTCGGCTACGCCCGGATGCGCGACCGCACCCAGTTCCTGGCCTGCACCGCGAGCATCGGCCCCGGCTCCACCAACATGCTCACCGGAGCCGCCCTGGCCACCACCAACCGCATCCCGGTGCTGCTGCTGCCCTCGGACGTGTTCGCGACCCGGGTCGCGAGCCCGGTGCTGCAGGAGCTGGAGCGCGCCGACGGCTACGACGTGTCCGTCAACGACGCGTTCCGCCCGCTGTCGGTGTTCTTCGACCGCGTGTGGCGCCCCGAGCAGCTCCCCGCGGCGCTGCTCGGCGCGATGCGGGCGCTGACCGACCCCGCCCAGACCGGTGCGGCGACGATCGCGCTCCCCCAGGACGTGCAGGCCGAGGCGCACGACTGGCCCGACGAGCTGTTCAGCAAGCGCGTCTGGCACCTCGCGCGCCCGGTGCCCGAGCCCGCCGCGCTCGCCCGCGCCGCCGCGGTCATCCGCTCCGCACGGCGACCGCTGCTCGTCGCGGGCGGGGGCGTGCACTACTCGCAGGCCTCCGACGCGCTGGCCCGCTTCGCCGAGGCCACCGGCATCCCGGTCGCCGACACCCAGGCCGGCAAGGGCGCGCTGCTGCACGACCACCCGCAGGCCGTGGGCGGCGTCGGGTCCACCGGTTCCCCCGTCGCCAACGGGCTCGCCCGCACCGCCGACGTCGTGATCGGCGTCGGCACCCGGTGGTCGGACTTCACCACCGCCTCGCGCAGCGCGTTCCAGGACCCGGACGTCCGGTTCGTCAACCTCAACGTCGCCTCCCTCGACGCGGCGAAGCACGCCGGGGAGATGCTGCTGGCCGACGCGCGTGAGGGGCTCGACGCGCTCACCGGCGCGCTCGCCGGGCAGCGCTGGGACACCACGTGGGACGCGGGCCCCTGGAACGCCGAGGTCGACCGCGCGTTCCACCTGGGGCACTCCCCGCTCCCGGCGCAGACCGAGGTGCTCGGCGCCCTCAACGAGGGGATCGACGCCCGCGACGTCGTCGTGCAGGCGGCCGGGTCCATGCCCGGTGACCTGCAGATGCTCTGGCGCGCGCGGGACCGCAAGGGTTACCACGTCGAGTACGCCTACTCCTGCATGGGCTACGAGGTCGCCGGCGCGCTGGGTGTGAAGATGGCCGCTCCCGAGCGCGAGGTCTGGGCACTGGTCGGCGACGGCTCCTACCTGATGATGGCGAGCGAGATCGTCACCGCGGTGTCGGAGGGGATCAAGCTCAACCTGGTGATCGTCCAGAACCACGGGTTCGCCTCGATCGGCGCGCTGTCGGAGTCGCTGGGCTCGCAGCGCTTCGGCACCGCCTACCGCTACCGCAGCGGCTCCGGCCGCCTCGACGGCCACGTCCTGCCCGTCGACCTCGCCGCCAACGCCGAGAGCCTCGGCGCCGACGTGATCCGCGTCCGCACGATCGCGGAGTTCCGCGACGCGGTCGAGCAGAGCCGGGCGGCGACCCGCACCACCGCGATCCACGTCGAGACCGACCCGCTCGCCCCGGTGCCCGACCCCGACAGCTGGTGGGACGTCCCGGTCGCCGAGGTCTCGGAGCTCGACAGCACCCGCCACGCCCGCACGACCTACGACGAGCGCAAGCGCGACCAGCGCCCCCTGATCGGAAGGAACGCACCGTGAGAACCGTCAGCCACTGGATCGGCGGCAAGCCGGCCACCGGCACGTCCACCCGGACGAGCCCGGTCTGGAACCCCGCGACCGGCGCGCAGCAGGCCGAGGTGCTGCTGGCGGGCACGGCCGATGTCGACGCCGCCGTGCAGAGTGCGAAGGCCGCGTTCGAGACCTGGGGCCAGTCGTCGCTCTCGCAGCGGGTCAAGGTGCTCTTCGCCTTCCGCGAGCTGGTCAACGCCCGCATGGACGACCTCGCGGAGATCATCTCCGACGAGCACGGCAAGGTGCTGTCCGACGCGAGGGGCGAGGTGCAGCGCGGACTGGAGGTCGTGGAGTTCGCCTGCGGCATCCCGTCGCTGCTCAAGGGTGAGTACTCCGACCAGGTCTCCGGCGGCGTCGACCTGTTCTCCTTCCGTCAGCCCCTGGGCGTCTGCGCCGGGATCACCCCGTTCAACTTCCCGGCGATGGTCCCGATGTGGATGTACCCCGTCGCCATCGCCACCGGCAACACGTTCGTGCTCAAGCCCAGCGAGCGCGACCCGAGCGCGTCGATGCTCGCGGCGGAGCTGTGGGCCGAGGCCGGGCTGCCGGACGGGGTGTTCAACGTCGTGCACGGTGACAAGGAGTCGGTCGACGCGCTGCTCGACCACCCCGACGTCGCCGCGGTGTCGTTCGTCGGCTCGACCCCGATCGCGCGGTACATCCACGAGCGCGGCATCGCCGCGGGCAAGCGCGTGCAGGCACTGGGCGGTGCCAAGAACCACGCGATCGTCCTGCCCGACGCCGGCCTCGACTACGCCTCCGACCACCTCGTCGCCGCCGCGTTCGGCTCGGCCGGCGAGCGCTGCATGGCGATCTCCGCGGCCGTCGCCGTCGGCTCGGCCGCCGACGCGCTCGTCGAGGCCGTCAGCGCGAAGGCGCGGGCCACGAAGGTCGGCTCCGGGCGCGACGCGGACTCCGAGATGGGCCCGGTCATCACCGCCGCGGCCCGCGACCGGATCGTCGAGCTGATCGGCACCGGCGAGGCCCAGGGCGCCACGCTCGCCGTCGACGGCCGCGGGCTCACCGTGCCCGGCCACGAGGACGGCTTCTTCGTCGGCCCGACGGTCATCGACCGGGTGACGACGGAGATGGACGTCTACACGCAGGAGATCTTCGGGCCGGTGCTCTCGGTGATCCGGGCGGACTCCGTCGACGAGGCCATCGCGATCATCAACGCCAACCCCTACGGCAACGGCACCGCGATCTTCACCTCCTCCGGTGAGGCCGCGCGGCGGTTCCAGCGCGGCGTGAACGTCGGGATGATCGGGATCAACGTCCCCATCCCGGTCCCGATGGCCTACTACTCCTTCGGCGGCTGGAAGGACTCCCTGTTCGGGCAGTCCCACATCCACGGGCCGGAGGGCATCGCGTTCTACACCCGCGCCAAGGTCGTCACCGCGCGCTGGCCGCAGGTCACGGCGGCCTCCGACTCCTCGTTCCACTTCCCCACCGCTACCTGATCACCCCGTCAACACAAAGGATCACACCGATGAAACTCCGCAAGGGCGTCGTCGTGGCCGCCTCGGCCGCACTGCTCCTCGCCGCCGGCTGCAGCGGCACCGGCCAGGCCCCGTCCGCCGAGAGCGCGGGCGGCGGTGGCGGTACCTACGGGTACAACTTCACCGTCGTCACGCACGGCGCCGCGGGTGACACGTTCTGGGACGTCGTGAAGAAGGGCGCCGAGCAGGCCGGCACCGACGAGGGCGTCACGGTGACCTACCGCGACAGCAACGGCGACCCGGCCCGGCAGTCGCAGCTCATCGACGCCGCCGTGAACGAGGGCGTCGACGGCATCGTGGTCTCGATGGCCAACCCGGACGCGCTCCGGTCGTCGATCGAGGCCGCGGAGGCCAAGGGCATCCCGGTCATCACGATCAACTCCGGGCAGGACCGGTCGGCGGAGTTCGGCGCGCTCGCGCACGTCGGCCAGGACGAGGGCATCGCCGGGCGCGGGGCCGGCGAGCAGATGGCGGCGGCCGGCGTCACCAAGGCGCTGTGCGTCATCCAGGAGGCCGGCAACATCGGTCTCGAGCAGCGCTGCGCGGGCTTCGCGGAGGGCCTCGGCGGCTCGGTGGAGAACCTGCAGGTCGAGAACAGCAACCCGACGGGCGCGCAGGCGACCATCCGGGCCAAGCTGCAGTCCGACCCGTCGATCAACGGCGTCCTCACGCTCGGCCCGGTCATCGGCGCCGTCGCGATCAACGCCGTCGCCGAGTCCGGCTCGGCCGCACAGCTCGCCACGTTCGACCTCAACGGCGACGTCACCCAGGCGATCGCCGACGGCAAGATGCTCTTCGCCGTGGACCAGCAGCAGTACACGCAGGGCTACCTGCCGATCGTGATGCTGACGCTGTACAAGTCCAACCTCAACACCATCGGCGGCGGACAGCCGGTCCTCACCGGACCCGGCTACGTCACGCGCGAGAACGCCGCTCAGGTCCAGGACCTGGCCACGCAGGGCACCCGCTAGCAGGCCTCCGGAGGGGGCCGGATCGCTCCGGCCCCCTCCCCTGGAACCCGGAGCACACTCATGACCACGACCTTGAACCCGACCCCGCCCGCCCCGCCCGACACCGACGAGCGGGTGGCCCGCGTCGGGCTGCTGCGGCGGCTCGTCCTGCGCCCCGAGATCGGCTCGCTGATCGGCGCGGTGATCCTGTTCGTGCTGTTCGCGGTGTCCTCGACGCAGTTCTGGTCACTCGCCGGCATCTCGAACTGGCTCGACCCCGCGTCGCTGTTCGGCATCATGGCCGTCGCGGTGGCGATGCTGATGATCGGCGGCCACTTCGACCTGTCCGCGGGCGTCCTGACCGGCACCGCCGGCCTCGCGACCGCCGTGATGACCACCCAGTGGGGCCTCAACATCTGGGTCGCGCTGCTCGTGTCGCTGGTGGTCTGCCTGGGCGTCGGGTTCGTCAACGGCTACCTCGTGACGCGCACCGGCCTGCCGAGCTTCATCATCACCCTCGCCACCTTCCTCATGCTGCAGGGACTCAACCTCGCCGTCACGAAGCTCATCACCGGCACGGTGTCGGTGGGCGGCATGGCGCAGGTGCCGTTCTTCGAGAGCGTCCGGCCGCTGTTCGCCAGCCGGATCAACGTGTTCGGCGTCGACTTCAAGATCCAGATCGTGTGGTGGGTCGTGATCGTCGCGATCGGCGCGTGGGTGCTCGCCAAGACCCGGTTCGGCAACTGGACCTTCGCCGTCGGCGGGGACCCGGTGGCCAGCCGCAACGTCGGCGTCCCCGACAAGCGCACCACGATCACGCTGTTCATGGGCGTCGGGGCGTGCGCGTGGCTCGTCGGCTCGCTCAAGCTCATGGAGCAGACCTCGGTGCAGACCAGCCAGGGCTTCGGCGAGGAGCTGATCTACATCGTCGCCGCGGTGATCGGCGGCTGCCTGCTCACCGGCGGGTACGGGTCGGTGATCGGCGCCGCCATCGGCGCGCTGATCTTCGGCATGACCAGTCAGGGCATCGTGTACGCGGGCCTCGACAGCGACTGGTTCAAGTTCTTCCTCGGGGCGATGCTGCTGCTCGCGGTGCTCGCCAACCAGTACGTCCGCCGGTACGCCGAGCGGAGCGGGAGGTAGCGATGAGCACCGCAGAAGCCGAGACGCCACTGCTGGAGATCCGCGGCGTCACCAAGCTGTTCGGCAGCGTGATCGCACTGCAGGACATCTCCACCAAGGTCGGCGCGGCCGCCGTCACCTGCGTGCTGGGCGACAACGGCGCCGGCAAGTCGACCCTGATCAAGATCTTCGCCGGGGTGCACCGGCACGACGGCGGCGACTTCCTGCTGGAGGGGGAGCCGGTCTCGTTCACCTCGCCCCGCGAGGCCCTCGACGCCGGGATCGCCACCGTCTACCAGGACCTCGCGGTCGTGAAGCTGATGCCGGTGTGGCGCAACTTCTTCCTCGGGTCCGAGCTCCGCAAGGGCTGGGGGCCGCTGGCCCGGCTCGACACCGACGCGATGCGGAAGATCGCCAAGGCCGAGCTGCTCGCCATGGGCATCGACCTGCGCGACATCGACCAGCCGATCGGCACCCTGTCCGGCGGCGAGCGGCAGTGCGTCGCGATCGCCCGCGCGGTGTACTTCGGCGCGAAGGTGCTCATCCTGGACGAGCCCACCGCGGCGCTGGGCGTCAAGCAGGCCGGCGTGGTGCTCAAGTACGTCATCCAGGCGCGCGAGCGCGGGCTGGGCGTCATCTTCATCACCCACAACCCGCACCACGCCTACCCCGTCGGCGACCGGTTCATGTTGCTCAAGCGGGGACGCAGCCTCGGGGACTTCGCCAAGAGCGAGATCACCCGCGACGAGCTGACCGGGCTGATGGCGGGCGGCGCCGAGCTGGAGGCCCTGAGCCACGAGCTGCAGCAGGGCGGTGGCGCCGCCGCGGAGGCGGCCCAGCAGATCGAGGCCGAGGCACAGGACCTGGCCATCCCGTCCGGGGTCGCCGGCATCCCGTCGACGACCTGAGCGTCGACCACCTGAGCGCGAGAGGAACGCGGTGAGCATCAACGTCGGCGTCATCGGCGTGGGCATGATCGGGCAGGACCACGTCCGCCGGTTGACCCACGTCCTGTCGGGGGCCCGCGTGGCGGCGGTCACCGACGTCGACCTCGACCGGGCCCGGGCGGTCGCCCGCGACCTCCCGGGCGCGGTGCTCCACCCGACCGGGGCCGCGCTCGTCGCGGACCCCGGGGTGGACGCCGTCGTCGTGACGTCCTGGGGCCCGACGCACGAGGAGTACGTACTCGCGTGCGTCGCCGCGGGCAAGCAGGTGTTCTGCGAGAAGCCGCTGGCCCCCACCCGGGTGGCCTGCGAGCGGATCGTCGACGCCGAGACCGCCGCGGGGCGCCGGCTGGTGATGGTCGGGTTCATGCGCCGCTACGACGCGCAGTACCGGGCGATGAAGGAGATCGTCGCCGGAGGGGGGATCGGGCTCCCGCTGCTCATGCACGCGGCGCACCGCAACCCGTCGGTGCCGGACTTCTTCACCAGCGACATGATCATCAACGACTCCGCCGTGCACGACATCGACGTGGCGCGGTGGATGTTCGACGAGGAGGTCGCGGCGGTCACGGTGCTCAAGCCGCGGACCTCGCGCAAGGCGAAGGCGGGGTTCCACGACCCGCTGCTCGTGCTGCTGGAGACGGTCAGCGGCGTGCTCGTCGACGTCGAGGCATCGGTGAACGCCGGGTTCGCCTACGACATCCGCGGCGAGGTGGTGTGCGAGGACGGCACCGTCGCGCTGTCGGAGTCGGCGGGCGCGGTCGTCAAGCGGGCCGGGACGTACTCCGGTCGCGTGCCCGCCGACTGGCAGGAGCGGTTCGTGCGCGCGTTCGACGCCGAGCTGCAGTGCTGGGTCGACGCGGTCGCGGCCGATCGCAGCACCGGCCCGTCCGCGTGGGACGGGTACGCGGCCACGGTCGTCTGCGAGACGGGGCTGGCCGCGCTGCGCTCCGGCGCGCGCGAGCCCGTCGTGCTGCGGGAGCGGCCGGACCTCTACGGGAGCGCGGCATGAGCCGGGTCGGGGTGGGGCTGGCCGGGCTGGGCCGGATGGGGCGGATCCACGCCGCCGCGCTGGCCGGGCGGTGCTCGGTCGCGCAGCTCGCGTGCGTCTACGACCCGGTCCCGGCGGCCGCGGAGGCCGCCGGAACGGAGTTCGACGTGCCGTGGACGGCGTCCTACGACGAGCTGCTCGACCGGGTCGGGGCCGTCGCGATCGCCTCCCCCACCGGCACGCACGCCCCCCTCACGGTGCAGGCGGCCGCAGCGGGAGCACACGTGTTCTGCGAGAAGCCGATCTCGCTGGACCGGGCGACGACGGTCGCGACGCTGGAGGCCGTCGAGGCGGCCGGGACCGTCTTCCAGGTGGGGTTCCACCGCCGCAGCGACCCCGACTGGGTCGCCGCCGCGGCCCGGATCCACGCCGGTGAGCTGGGCGAGGTCACGCTGTTCCGCACCTCGCTGCGCGACATGACCCCACCGGACCCCGCGTTCCTGTCCGGCTCCGGCGGATTCTTCCTCGACATGGTGGTGCACGACCTCGACGTCGCCCGCTGGCTCGTCGGCGAGGTCGTGGAGGTGCACGCACACGGTGCCGCCTCCGACCCGGCGTTCGCCGCACTCGGCGACATCGACACCGCCGTGACCGTGCTGCGGTTCGCGAACGGCGCGCTCGGCGTGATCGACAACAGCCGCAGCGCCCGCTACGGCTACGAGTGCTCCACCGAGGTCATGGGCACCCTCGCCACCGCCCGGATCGACGCCCCGCACGTCCACGGCGTCGAGTGGCGGACGCCGGGGCTCGCCTCGCGCGACCTCGCGCGCGACTTCGAGGAGCGCTACCCCTGGGCGTACGCCGCGGAGCTGGACGCGTTCGCGCGCGCCGTCCGCGACGGCACCCCACCCCCCGTCACCGGTCGCGACGCGCTCGCCGCGTTCGACCTCGCACTGGCCGCCGACGAGTCCTGGAGGACCGGCGCACCGGTACGCACGAAGGAGAACGCATGAAGATCGCCGGAGCCCCCATCTCGTGGGGCGTCTGCGAGGTCCCCGGCTGGGGCTTCCAGCTCCCGCCGTCCCGGGTGCTGGCCGAGATGCAGGAGGTCGGACTCGCGGCCACCGAGTTCGGGCCCGAGGGCTTCCTGCCCGAGGACCCCCGCGACGTGCTCGCGCAGCACGGGCTGCAGGCCATCGGCGGGTTCACCCCGCTGCTGCTGCACGTCGCGGAGCACGACCCGGTGCCCGAGGTGGAGAAGCTGCTCGCCACCTACGCCGCCACCGGCTCCGACACCCTCGTGCTGTCCGCGATCAGCGGCCTCGACGGCTACGACACCCGCCCGACGCTCGACGACGCCGGCTGGCGGACGCTGCTCGGCAACCTCGACCGCCTCGCCGGGGTCGCCGCCGCGCACGACGTCCGCGCGGTGCTGCACCCGCACGTCGGCACGATGGTGGAGAACACCGACGACGTGCAGCGCGTGCTCGACGGCTCCGCGATCGCGCTGTGCCTCGACACCGGGCACCTGCTCATCGGCGGCACCGACCCGGTCGCGCTGACCCGCCAGGCCCCGGAGCGGATCGCGCACACCCACATCAAGGACGTCGACGCACGCCTCGCGAAGCAGGTGCAGGGCGGGCGGCTCACCTACACCGAGGCCGTGCGGGAGGGCATGTACCGCCCGGTCGGGCACGGCGACGTCGACTTCTCCGCGATCGTCGGCGACCTGCGCGACCACGGCTACACGGGCTGGTACGTCCTGGAGCAGGACACGATCCTCACCGGGGAGCCGGCGGGCGAGGGCCCGCTGGCCGACGTCCGCACGAGCGTCGACGCGCTGCGTGCGATCCTCGCGGGGTGAGCGGGCCACTGCGCATCGGGATCCTGGGAGCGGCACGCATCACCGGTGGGGCGCTCGTCGAGCCGGCGCGGGAGACGGGTGACCGGCTCGTCGCCGTCGCGGCCCGCGACCGCAGCCGTGCCGAGGCGTTCGCCGCGGAGCACGGCGTCGAGCGGGTCGTCGGCTCCTACGCCGACGTGCTCGCCGACCCCGAGGTCGAGATCGTCTACAACCCGCTGGCGAACGCTCTGCACGGCCCGTGGAACCTCGCGGCCGTCGAGGCGGGCAAGCACGTGCTGAGCGAGAAGCCGTTCGCGGGCAACGCCGCCGAGGCCCGGGAGGTGCGCGACGCCGCAGCGGCAGCGGGCGTCGTGGTGCTGGAGGCGTTCCACCACGTCCACCACCCGGTGCTGCGCCGGCTCCACGAGCTCGTCGCGTCCGGGGAGCTGGGGGCGCTGCGCCGCGTCGAGGCCCGGTTCACGATGCCCGCCCCGCCCGACGACGACCCGCGCTGGCGGCTCGACCTCGCCGGCGGGGCCCTGATGGACCTCGGCTGCTACCCGCTGCGGTGCCTGCGCTCGTTCGCGGAGCGGGTGGGCGGGGAGCCGTCGGTCGTGTCGGCCACCGCGGACGAGCGGGCCGGGCACCCGGGCGTCGACGAGCGGGTCACCGCGCAGCTCGCGTTCCCCTCCGGCGCGACCGGAGAGGCGCACTGCGACATGGCGTCGGACGATTGGAGCATCACGTGCCGGGTCGTCGGCGAGGACGGCGAGGCGACGGCGATGAACGTGGTGCTCCCCCAGCGCGACGACCGGATCGTCGTGCACGGTCCCGACGGGGAGCGCACCGAGCACCTGGGCACCCGCTCGACCTACCTGTACCAGCTGGAGGCGGTGCGGGCGCACCTGCACGACGGGGCGCCGTTCCCCGCCGGGGCCGACGACGCCGTCGCGACGGCGGAGCTGATCGACGCGGTCTACACCGCGGCCGGGCTGCCGGTCCGGCCCAGCATGTCGAGGTAGTGCACGTTCGTCATCACGCCGAGGACGTTGCCGAAGGGGTCGACGACCGAGGCGGTGACGAACCCGTCGCCGCGCACCTGGACCGGCAGGTACTCGGTGGCCCCGAGGCCGATCAGGCGGGCGACGGTGCCGTCGAGGTCGTCGACGGCCCAGTGCATGATCGCCCCGCCCGGGAGGTCACCGGCCGGCGGGCGGTACGCGCTGCTGATGATCCCGAACTCGGCCTCCAGGTCGCCGATCCGGAACTCGATGTAGGCGGGTCGCCCGTCGGGGCCGGGGCGCTCGAAGTAGGGCTGCGCCCCGAACACCTCGGCGTACCAGCGGGCGGCCGCAGCGACGTCGTCGGCGAAGAAGTTGAGGGTGGCGAATCCGCGGAACGTGGTCATGGGGACCATCCTGCCGCCTGAAGTGCTCACCCTCTGAGCACTTTCCCTGGAACACTCCAGGCATGCGTGCGGACCGGCTCGTCGCCGTCCTCCTGCTGATGCAGGCCCGCGGCCGGGTGACCGCCGCGCAGGTCGCGGCCGAGCTGGAGGTCTCCGTCGCCACGGCCCGGCGCGACCTGGAGGCGCTGTCGACGGCGGGGATCCCGGTCTACCCGCAGGCCGGGCGCGGTGGCGGCTGGTCGCTGCTGGGCGGCGCCCGCACCGACCTGACGGGCCTGTCCGCCCCGGAGGCGCGGGCCCTGTTCCTGCTGCTCGGCCCGGCCGCCGCCGCGGCCCCGGAGGCCCGCTCGGCGCTGCGGAAGCTGACCCGCGCGCTGCCGGAGGTGTTCCGCGCGGAGGCGGCGGCCGCGGCCGACTCCGTGGTCGTCGACCCCACCGGCTGGGGCGGGCGCGACGACGACCGGCCGCCCCTCGTCGAGCTGCTGCAGACCGCGGTGGTGCGGCGCCGCCGCGTGCGGCTGCGCTACGCCGGGCGGACCAGGGAGCCCACGGAACGGCTCGTCGACCCGTGGGGCCTCGTCGACAAGGACGGCACCTGGTACCTGATCGCGGGCACCGACGCCGGGCAGCGGACGTTCCGGATCGACCGGGTCGTCGACGCCGAGGTCACCGACCTCGTCGCGGACCGCCCCGACGGGTTCGCGCTGGCCAGGGCGTGGGAGCAGGTCGTCGACGAGGTGGAGGCGCGGCGCGGGCGGCTCACCGCGACGGTGGTGATCGAGACCCGCTTCGTGCCGATCCTGCGCACCCACTTCGGGCGGCACTGCGACGCCGGCCCGGCCGGTGCGGACGGCCGTTCGCAGGTGCGCGTCGGCGCCCCGACCGCGCTCGACATCGCCCGCACCCTCGCCGGGTGGGGTGCGGCGGTGGAGGTGCTCGACCCGCCGGAGGTCCGCGCCGAGCTCGCCCGGATCGGCACCGAGCTGGCCGCCCGCTACGCCTGAACCGCGCCGGTCGTGCCGCGCACCACCAGCCGCGGCCGCAGCACCCGCTCCACCACGTCGGTGCGGTCGCCGTCGAGCCGCTCCAGCACGGCGTCGACGGCGATCCGCGCCTGCTCGGGGGCGTCCTGGCTGACGGTGGTGAGCCGCACGTGGGCCAGCCGGGACAGCTCGGCGTCGTCGTAGCCGACCACCGAGACGTCGCCGGGCACCCGGACCCCGGCCCGGACGAACACGTCGAGCAGGCCCAGTGCGCTGCGGTCGTTGGCGGCGACCACCGCGGTCGGCAGGCCCGCGTCCAGCAGCACGCGGGCCGACCGGGCCCCCGCCCCCTCGCTGTCGCCGCCGGGCACGATCCGCGGTTCCAGGCCGTGCCTGCTCATCGCGGCGGTGAAGCCCTCGCGGCGCTCCCGGGCCATCTCGGCCCGCCCGCCGTCGACGTGCACGATGGCGCGGTGGCCGAGCCCGACGAGGTGGTCGACGGCCTGGCCGATCCCGTCGGCGTCGGCGACCCGCACGACGTCGAAGCCGTCCGGGGGGAGCCGCCGCCCGATCACCACGGTCGGGACCCGCTCCCCCAGCACGGCCAGCTGGGCGGGTGACAGGCCGGGGGCGAGCAACAGGACGGCCTCGCAGCGCAGGTCGAGCAGGGTGTCGACGACGCGCTGCTCGTCGTGGGTGCGGGTGATGCCGCTCAGCGCCACGGTGTAGCCGCGCGCGTCGGCGGCGAGCTGCACCTCCTCGGCCAGCTCGGTGCGGAACGCGTCGCGCAGCAGTACCGGGACGCCGAGCACGTGGGTGCGCCGCCGCGCCAGCAGGCTCGCGCTGCGGTCGGCGCGGTAGCCGAGCCGGGCCGCGGCCTCCAGCACGCGCTCCCGGGTCTCCGCGCTCGGGCCCGCGACGCCGCGCAGCACGAGCGACACCGACGCCGTGGACACCCCGACGGCGGCCGCGACGTCCTCCAGCCGCGGCCTCTTGACAGCTCCGGTCACGTCGCGGATCGTACACAGCGATCGTTAAAGCGCTTTAAAGGAGTGGCCCATGGGTGCGCCCGTCCTCGACGACCTCGTCGCGGTCCTCGCCGACCGCACCGACCCGCGCGCCTACCCGCACGCCGACGCCGTGGAGCAGGAGGTGCTGGTCTACTCCGCCGACGGCGTCCGCGCCGCGCCGCCGTCGGAGCTGGTGCGGGCGTTCGCCGACGGCCCCGGCGTGGTCGTCGTGCGCGGGGCGCTGGAGCGGGCCGTGGTCGGCTGGGTCACCGCCGAGTTCGACGCGATGGTCGCCGAGCAGCACGCGGCCGGGCGGCAAGTGGGCGACCACTTCGCGGCCGTGGACGTGAACGGTCGCGGCACCAACGACCGGGTCTGGAACGCGCTGGAGAAGCTCGCCGTCCGTGCCCCGGCCGCGTTCGTCGACTACTACGCCTCCGACGTCCTCGCGCTCGTCGCACTGGCCTGGCTCGGGCCGGGCTACCAGGTGACCTCGCAGGTCAACGTCGTGCACCCGGGCGGCACGGCGCAGGTCGGGCACCGCGACTACCACCTGGGCTTCCTGCCCCCGACCGAGATCGTGCGCTACCCCGCGCACGTGCACCGCCTGTCCCCCGTGCTCACGCTGCAGGGGGCCGTCGCGCACGCCGACATGCCGGTGGAGTCCGGGCCCACGCTGTATCTGCCGCACTCGCAGAAGTACGGCGACGGCTACCTGGCCACGGCGCTGCCGGAGTTCGCGGAGTACTTCGAGCGCCAGCACGTGCAGCTGCCGCTCGCCGTCGGCGACGCCGCGTTCTTCAACCCCGCGGTGATCCACGGCGCGGGCCGCAACCGCAGCTCCGACGTGCGGCGCACCGCCAACCTGCTGCAGGTCAGCTCGGCGTTCGGGCGGGCGATGGAGTCGGTCGACCGGGCCCGGGTCTGCCGCGCGGTGTACCCGCACCTGCGTCCGGGCCACGAGCACGCGATCTCCGCCGCGGCCGAGGGCTACGCCTTCCCGACCAACCTCGACCGCGACCCGCCGGTCGACGGCCTCGCCCCGCCCACCCAGGCCGACCTGGTGCGCCGCGCGGTCGCGCAGCGCTGGACCGCCGAGGCGTTCGACGCCGCCCTCACCGACCACACGACACGACGGGACACGCACTGATGGGACTGCTGGACGGGACGGTGCTGCTGGTCAGCGGTGGCACGCAGGGGGTCGGGGCCGGTGTCGCCCGGGCCGCGGTGCGGGAGGGCGCGCAGGTCACGATCAGCGGCCGCCGCGCCGACGTCGGGGAGAAGGCGGCCGCCGACATCGGCGCGCGGTTCGTCGCCGCCGACGTCGCCGACCCGGAGCAGGCACTCGCGTCCGTCGCCGCGGTGATCGCCGAGCACGGGCGGATCGACGCGCTGGTCAACGCGGCCGGGCTCACCGACCGCGGCACCCTGCTCGACACCACCCCGGAGCTGTTCGACCGGCACGTCGCGGTCAACCTGCGCGGCCCGTTCTTCACCATGCAGGCGGCGGTCGCCGACATGGTGGGCCGCGGCGCGCCGGGGTCGGTCGTCAACGTCATCTCGTCCTCCGAGCTGGGCGGGCAGCCGTTCCTCGCGCCCTACGTCGCGGCGAAGGCCGGCCTCGCCGGGCTCACCCGCAACGCCGCGCACGCCCACTGCTTCGACCGGGTGCGGATCAACGGCCTCGACATCGGCTGGACCGACACCGAGGGTGAGGACGCCACCCAGCGCGCCTTCCACGACGCCGACGACGCGTGGCGGTCCGACGCGGCCGCTCGGCTGCCGATGGGCAAGCTCGGCCAGGTCGACGAGATCGCCGACTTCGTGGTGTTCCTGCTGTCGCCGCGCAGCGGCGTCGTCACCGGTTCCGTCATCGACTGGGACCAGAACGTCCTGGGAGGACTGGACTGATGCGACTCGGACTCATCGGACTGGGGCGCATCGGCGCCTTCCACGCCCGCACGCTGGCCGCGCTGGACGCGGTCGACTCGCTCGTCGTCACCGACGCGGTGCCCGCCGTCACGGCTGCGGTGGCCGCGGAGGTCGGCGCGGAGGCCGCCGACTCCCCGGAGAAGCTGCTCGCCGCGGGCGTCGACGGGGTGCTCATCGCCGCCGCCACCGACGCCCACCCGGTGCTGCTGCGCGCCGCCGTCGCCGCCGGGCTGCCGGTGTTCTGCGAGAAGCCGCTGGCCGCGGGCCTGGCCGACGCCCGGGCCACCGCGGGGTCCGTGCGCGGAGCGCGGGTGCAGATCGGCTACCCCCGCCGTTTCGACGCCGCGTTCCTCGCCGTGCGCGCCGCCGTCGCGGCCGGGGAGCTGGGGCGCGTGCACACCGTCCGCTCCACCACGCTCGACCCGGCGCCGCCGCCGCGCGCCTACCTCGCCGGGTCCGGCGGGCTGTTCCGCGACTGCACCGTGCACGACCTCGACGCCGTCCGCTGGGTCACCGGGCAGGAGATCGTCGAGGTCTACGCCACCGGCTCCGACCGCGGCGACGCGATGTTCGGCGAGCTGGGCGACGTCGACGCCGCCGCGCTGATCCTGACGATGGCCGACGGGTCGCTCGGGGTCATCTCCAACAGCCGCTACAACGCCCGCGGCTACGACGTGCGCCTGGAGGTGCACGGCGCGGGAGACAGCGCCGCCGCCGGGCTCGACGACGGCCTGCCGATCCGGCCGCTGGGCCCCGGCGCGCTCGATGTCGACGGGCCGGCGCACACGTTCTTCATGGACCGGCTCGCGTCGGCGTTCCGGGCCGAGCTGGCCGCGTTCGTCGAAATGGTGGCCGGGACCCGGGAGTCGCCGTGCACCGTCGACGACGCGCTGGCCGTGGCCGTCGCGGCCGAGGCGGCCACGATCTCGCTGCGCGAGCACCGCCCGGTGCGGATCGACGAGGTGTGAGACTCAGACGAAGGCGGAGTGCCCGGTGATCGCCCGGCCCACGACGAGGGTGTTGATCTGCTTGGTGCCCTCGAAGGAGTACAGCGCCTCGGCGTCGGCGAAGAACTTGCCGACGCCGTAGTCGAGCACCACCCCGTTGCCGCCGACGACCTCGCGCGCGAGCGCGACCGTCTCCCGCATCCTGGTGGTGCAGTACTCCTTGGCCAGCGCCGCGTGCTCGTCGCGCGCCTCCCCCGCCTCCTGCATCTCGGCCAGGCGCACGGCCATGCCGAGCGAGGCGGTGATGTTGCCGAGCATCCGCACGAGCAGGTCCTGCACCAGCTGGAACCCGGCGATCGGACGGCCGAACTGCTCGCGCTCCTGCGAGTAGGCCAGCGCCAGCTCGTAGGCGGCCATCATCGTGCCGGTGGAGCCCCAGGCCACGCCGCCGCGGGTGCGGCGGAGCACCTTGTTGGTGTCGGCGAACGAGTGCGCCTCCTGCAGGCGGTCGGCCTCGGGCACGCGGCAGCCGCTGAGCACGATGTCGGCGTTCTGCACCGTGCGCAGGGCGATCTTGTTCTCCATCTTCGTGGTGGTCATGCCGGGGTTGTCCTGCTCCACCACGAAGCCCTTCACGGAGTCGTCGGAGACGTCGCGGGCCCAGATCACCACCAGGTCGGCGAACGTCCCGTTGCCGATCCAGCGCTTCTCGCCGTCGATGACCCACTCGTCACCCTCGCGGCGGGCCGTCGTCTCCAGCCCCCGCGCGACGTCGGACCCACCGTGCGGCTCCGTCAGCCCGAACGCACCGATCTTCTCCATCCGGCCCATCGCGGGGAGCCAGCGCTCGCGCTGCTCGGGCGAGCCGCACAGGTCGATGCTGCCCATCGCGAGGCCGTTGTGGATGCCGAAGAAGCTGTTCATCGACGGGTCGGTGTGCGCGATCTCCATCGAGACGAACCCGATCAGCTGCCGGCGCGCGGCCGGTCCGTCGAGCCCCTCGTAGGGCAGCGCCGCGATGTCCAGCCCCGCGAACCCGGGGATCAGGTGGTGCGGGAACTCCGCCTTCGTCCAGTGCTCCAGCGCGACGGGCGCGACCTCCTCCGCCAGGAACGCGCGCACCCGGCCGAGGACCTCGCGCTCGTCGTCGGTGAGGGCGTCGGCGAAGCGGAAGAAGTCACCGGGCAGCGGGTCGACGGTCATCGCACCAGCGTGGCACCGCGGACGTCTCCCCGCCCGGTCTGCATTGCGGCCGGGAAACGGCCGCTTTCGCCGATACCGTCATCTACGACTGGCGGGCGCAGGAGGCGCGGCTCAACGCGTTCCCGCAGTTCACGACGGAGATCGACGGCGACACCGTGCACTTCCTGCACGTCCGCTCGGCCGAGCCCGGCGCTGCGGCGCTCGTGCTCACCCACGGCTGGCCCGGCTCGATCGTCGAGTTCCTCGACGTCATCGGCCCGCTGACCGATCCGGCCGCGCACGGCGGCGACCTCGGCTCCGTGATCTCCCGCGAGCTGGGGGTGGTCGACCCGGAGCACTGCGTGGCGCTGCACCTCACCCAGATCCTCTCCACCTCGGTCGCGGCCACCGACGGCGGTCATGTCGGTGCAGCCCGTGGCGATCGTCGACGACCTGCGCGCGGCCCTGCGCCCGCACCGGTGACGCGCGTCCTGTCGTCGCGGGAGCTGAACCGGGCCGCGCCGGCCCGCCGGCTCCTGGTCACGGCTGGGTGGACAGGACGCGGGCGGGTTCGATCCGGCGGCGGTCGGGGCGGCGCTGGATCCCACGCCGGCCGCACGCGGGTGATCGGGCAGGCCGATCACCTGCGCACGGCTTCGGCCCGGAGTCCCGCGGGGAACCCAGCTCCGGCCTCGTCGACGGCGTCGTGGCCGGGACCTGGAAGGCGGTGCGCCCGCGGCGCGGCCACCCTCACCGTCCGCACCTTCCGGGCCCTGTCCCCCGCCGAGCGTGGCGCGGTGGCGGCCGAGGGCGCGGCGCCGCTGACCTTCCTGCACCCCTCCGCCGCTGCCGACGAGCGGCTCACGGCCTGACACGGTGTTCGGCCACGGCGGCGCGGCGGGGCTCGTAGGATCGCGCGGGTGACCCTCCCCGACACCGCCCCGGCACCCCTGGACGTCCTGCGCCGGATCTTCGGCTACGACGCGTTCCGCGGGCCGCAGCAGGAGGTCGTCGAGCATGTCTGCGCGGGCGGCGACGCCCTCGTCCTCATGCCCACCGGCGGGGGCAAGTCGCTGTGCTACCAGGTCCCGTCGCTGGTCCGGCCGGGCACCGGCGTCGTGGTCTCCCCGCTGATCGCCCTCATGCAGGACCAGGTCGACGCGCTGCGTGCCCTCGGCGTCCGCGCCGGGTTCCTCAACTCCACCCAGAACCCCGACGAGCGCCGCGACACCGAACGCGCCTTCCTCGACGGCGAGCTCGACCTGCTCTACCTCGCGCCGGAGCGGCTGCGGGTGCCGTCCACGCTGTCGCTGCTCGGTCGCGGGACGATCGCTCTGTTCGCCATCGACGAGGCGCACTGCGTCGCACAGTGGGGCCACGACTTCCGGCCCGACTACCTCGCCCTGTCCGACCTGCACGAGCGCTGGCCCGACGTCCCCCGCATCGCGCTCACGGCCACCGCCACCGAGCACACGCGCACGGAGATCGCGCAGCGCCTGAACCTGGTCGACGCCAAGCAGGTGGTCGCGAGCTTCGACCGGCCCAACATCCAGTACCGGATCGCGCCGAAGAACGAGCCCCGCAAGCAGCTGCTCGACCTGCTGCGCACCGAGCACCCCGGTGACGCCGGCATCGTCTACTGCCTCTCCCGCAAGTCCGTGGAGCAGACCGCGGAGTTCCTGGTGGGTCAGGGCATCCCGGCGCTGCCCTACCACGCGGGGCTCGACGCGTCGGTCCGTGCGCGCAACCAGTCGCGGTTCCTGCGCGAGGAGGGCGTCGTGATGTGCGCGACGATCGCGTTCGGCATGGGCATCGACAAGCCCGACGTGCGGTTCGTCGCCCACCTCGACCTGCCCAAGTCGGTCGAGGGCTACTACCAGGAGACCGGGCGCGCGGGCCGCGACGGCCTCCCGTCCACCGCCTGGCTCGCCTACGGCCTGGCCGACGTCGTGCAGCAGCGCAAGATGATCGACGAGTCCGAGGGCGACCGCGCCCACAGGCAGCGTCTCGGCCAGCACCTCGACGCGATGCTCGCGCTGTGCGAGACGGTGCAGTGCCGGCGGGTGCGGCTGCTCGCCTACTTCGGCCAGACTCTGTCCGACGGATCCGGTGATCCGTGCGGCAACTGCGACACCTGCCTCACCCCGCCCGAGTCCTGGGACGGCACGATCCCCGCGCAGAAGATCCTCTCGACGGTGTGGCGGCTGAAGAAGGAGCGCAACCAGTCCTTCGGGGCCGGGCACCTGATCGACATCGTCACGGGCAAGCGCACCGCGAAGATCGAGCAGTTCGCCCACGACGAGCTGACGGTGTTCGGGGTGGGCGCCGACCTGTCCGACCCGGAGTGGCGCGCGGTCGTCCGGCAGCTGCTGGCCCAGGGCCTGCTGGCCGTCCAGGGCGCGTACCAGACCTTCGCGCTCACCGACGCCAGCGCCGAGGTGCTGCGCGGTGACCGCGAGGTGCCGATGCGGCGCGACCCGGTGAAGGCCACCCGCACCCGCTCCCGGTCCTCCCGCGAGGCCTCCACCCTCGCCCCCGAGCTGGCCCCGGTGTTCGAGCGCCTTCGGGCGTGGCGGGGCGCCACGGCGAAGGAGCAGGGCGTGCCCGCGTACGTGATCTTCCACAACGCCGTTCTGGAGGAGATCGCCACCCGCCGCCCCGACTCCCTCGCCGCCCTCGGCACCATCAGCGGGATCGGGGAGAACAAACTCGCGAAGTACGGCCAGGGCGTCCTCGACGCCCTGGCCGAGGTCTGACACCCGCCTCTCCCGGGGGCGACCACGTACGCCCGGCGGCGCTCACCCGGTGTGGCGCCGGATGATCGTGATCATCCGCGTGTCGCGGCTCTCCCGGCTGCCACGACGCACGACCCGCCGCGATCACCGGGCGGGGGCGGGCAGGGGATCCGGTGCTGCCATGCTCGGGCGATGAGGATCGTGGGGTGGGTCGCCGGGTGCGCCGCGACGGTGGTCCTGGCCGGGTGCGGTGTCGCCCCGGTTCCCGTACCGGCCGCCTCCACCTCCGCCGCCCCCACCTCGACCGCCGCCCCCACCTCGGCCGCCGCCCCGCTCACCCGCGGCGGTCCGGCCGCCACCACCAGCGCCACCCCGACACCGACTCCGACGGACGTCCCCGTCGTCGTCCTCGATCCCGGCCACAACGGGCGCAACGGCGCGAACCCGGAGGTGATCGAACGGCAGGTGCCGGACGGGCGCGGCGGCACCAAGGCGTGCAACACCACCGGCACCGGGACCGACGCCGGCTACCCCGAGCATGCGTTCACCTGGGACGTCTCGCAGCGGGTGCGGCCGGTGCTGGAGGCGGCGGGGGTACGGGTGGTCCTCACCCGCCCCGACGACGACGGCGTGGGCCCCTGCGTCGACGAGCGCGGCCGGGCGGGCGAGGCGGCCGACGCCGACGCGGTGGTCTCGATCCACGCCGACGGGTCGGCCGCGGGCGACAGCGGGTTCCACGTGGCCCTGTCCGACCCGCCGCTCAACGCCGCGCAGGGCACCCCGGCCCGGGACCTCGCCCTCGCCGTCCGCGACGCGATGCGCACCGCGGGCTTCCCCGACTCCGACTACATCGGCGACCAGGCCCTCTCCCCGCGTGGCGACCTCGGCGGCCTCAACCTCGCCACCCGCCCCACCGTCCTCGTCGAGTGCGCCAACATGCGCAACCCGGGCGAGGCCGCGCTGGTGTCGAGCGAGGCCGGACGGCAGCGCTACGCCGAGGCCGTCGCGGCCGGGGTGCTCGCCTTCCTGCGCTGAGGATCAGCCGTCGACGAGGCGGTGCAGCATCGCGGGCAGATCCCGCGCGTGCACCACCGCCAGGCGCTGGGTCGCACGGGTCAGGGCGACGTAGAGGTCGTTGGCCCCGCGCGGCGACTCGTCGAGGATCTCCGCGGGCTCCACCAGCACCACCGCGTCGAACTCCAGCCCCTTCGCCGACGAGATCGGCAGCACCACGACGGGCGACTCCAGGTCGACCGACGGGTCGGCCGGGCCGTCGGGGGTGTCGGGCCCCTGCTCGGGCTCCGCCGCCCCCAGCAGCCGCAGCCGCAGGTCCCGGACCCGCGCAGACGGCGCGAGCACCACCGTGCGCCCGTCGGGGACCGCGCCCGACTCCTCCGCGAGCACCTTCGCGACGACGTCGTCGAACCTGTCACCGGAGACCGGCACCGCGCGCGGCGGGACCCCCGTGCTGCGTACCGAACTCGGCGCCGCCAGCCCCGGCTCGATCACGGCGAGCACGTCGTCGGCGACGTCGGCGATCTCCGACGGCGTGCGGTAGTTCACGGTGAGCTGCTCCAGGCGCCACCGGTTCGCCACGTACGGCGAGAGCACCTGGCCCCAGGAGGACGCGCCGGCCAGGTCACCGGTCTGCGCGATGTCGCCGACCAGGGTCATCGAGCGGGTCGGGCAGCGCCGCATCACCAGCCGCCACGCCATCGCGGAGAGCTCCTGCGCCTCGTCGACGATGACGTGGCCGTAGGTCCACTCGCGGTCGGCCGCGGCCCGCTCGGCGGTGGAGTCGTAGCGGCGCACGGCCTGGCGCTCGGCGAGGCGGTCGGCGTCGACGACGTCACCGGCGCGCAGCAGCTCGTCGTCGAGGTCCTCCTCGAGGTCGAGTACGTCGAGCACCCCCTGCGCGTAGAGGATCTCCTCGCGCAGCGCGGCGGCCTCGCGTGCGGCCTGCTCGGCGCCGTCGTCGCCGAGCAGCTCGGCGGCCTCGTCGAGCAGCGGCACGTCGGCCGGGGTCCAGCGCAGGCCCGGCGGTACGTCGTCGGCGGGGACGGGCCGTTCCAGGCGCGCGCGGTCCTCGGCGGGGATACGGCGGGCCACCGAGTTGAGCCGGCGGGTGTCGGAGTAGAGGTCGGTGAGCAGCTGCTCGGCCGAGAGCGTGGGCCACAGGTCGTCGAGTGCCCTGGCCAGCTCGCGGCTCTCGGTGAGCTCCTCGCGGATGTCGGCGAGGTCGCCCGCGTCGAGGAACCGGGACGAGTTGAGCCCGGCGCCGCCCAGCCCGCGCGCGGCCTGCTCGGCCAGCAGCCGCACGGCCTCCTTGTGGAAGATCCGCTTCGCCTCGTTGTGCGGCTTGCGCGAGCGGCGGGCGCGGGTGCGCGCGGAGTTGGCGAGGTCGCGGTCGAGCCGGAGCTTCTGGCCCTCCACGTCGATCTCGACGGCCCGGCGCGGCACCTGCTGGCGGTCGCGCACCGCCGCGGCGACGACGGCGGCCATGTCGACGCGTCCCTTCACCTCCGCCGTGGCGGCGGGCTCCGGCCGCCGCGCGTCGAGGTTCGGGAACAGCTGCCCGACCGTGCCGAGCACGACGCTGGTCTCCCCCAGCGACGGGAGGACCTGCCCGATGTAGCGCAGGAACGTCGGGTTCGGCCCGACGACGAGCACGCCGCGCCGCGCCAGGCGGTCGCGGTGGGTGTAGAGCAGGTAGGCGGCGCGGTGCAGTGCGACCGCGGTCTTGCCGGTGCCCGGCCCGCCCTGCACCACCAGCACGCCCGACGGCTTGGAGCGGATGATCGCGTCCTGCTCGGACTGGATGGTGGCGACGATGTCGCCCATCCGCCCGGTCCGCCGCGCCCCGACCGCGGCGAGCAGCGCCGCCTCACTGGTGAGGCCGGAGGACTGGCTGCCCGCGTCGGCGTCGTCGAGGTCGAGCACCTCGTCGTCGATCGCGAGCAGCTCCCGGCGCCGGGTGCGCAGGTGCCTGCGCCGCCGCATGCCCTCCGGTGACGCGGCCGTGGCGGTGTAGAACGGCCGCGCCGCGGGCGCGCGCCAGTCCATCAGCAGCGGCTCGTAGTCGTTGTCCTCGTCGAGCAGGCCCAGGCGGCCGATGTAGCGGCGCTCCCCCGGCGTGCCGTCGCTCTCGTCGGCGGCGTCGAGGCGGCCGAACGCCAGCCCGTGCTCCGCGGCCCGCAGCGCGGCCAGCCGGTCGGTGTACATCGCCGCGGCCGCGTCGCGCTCGGTCAGTGCCTGCGGCGTGCCGACGGTCTCGTCGTGCAGCGCGTCGTGCAGCCGCTGCGCGGTCTCCGCCCGGCGGGCGTCGAGGCGGCCGTAGAGCATCCCCACGTACCGCCGCTCGTCGGCGATGCCGTCGTTCTCGGTACCGGGGAGCCCGGAGGACGTGCTGTCTGACACCGGCAGATCACCTTCACGGGCTCGAGAATCGGCGACTGTCCAAGCTACCAGCGCACCCTGACGCGCGTTTCCCGCGCCGGGTCCGCGGGTATGCCCCGTAGTGCCCGACCTTGAGGCCTCACGCGATTCCGAGTACGGCCACCTGGCCCCGCTGTTCGTCGAGTTCGCCGCGCTCCCGCCCGACCACCCCGACCGCGCCGCGCTGCGCTCCCGCCTCGTGACCGGGCACCTCCCGGTGGTCCGGCACATCGCCCGGCGCTTCTCCGGCCGCGGCGAGCCTTCCGACGACCTGGAGCAGGCCGGCACCATCGGTCTCCTGGGCGCCGTCGACCGCTTCGACCCCGCCCACGGCAGCGACTTCCTGTCCTACGCCGTGCCCACCATCACCGGGGAGATCCGCCGGCACTTCCGCGACCGCACCTGGGCGATGCGGGTGCCGCGCCGGCTCAAGGACCTCCAGGCGACGATCGCGGGGGCGGTCGGCCCGCTGAGCCAGGAGCTCGGCCGCGCCCCGCGCCCCAGCGAGATCGCCGCGCGCCTGGACATGCCGGTCGACCAGGTCCTGGAGGGCCTCGACGCCCAGCAGGCCTACCGCAACACCTCGCTCGACGAGCTGGTGGCCGGCGGCGAGACCCCGCTGGCCGACACCCTCGGCGCCATCGACGTCGACATGGCGACCGTCGAGTACCGCGAGACCCTCGGCCCGCTGCTGCAGGAGCTGCCGGAGCGGGAGCGGACGATCCTCGTGCTGCGGTTCTTCGGGAACATGACGCAGACACAGATCGCCGACCGCGTCGGGGTGTCGCAGATGCACGTGTCGCGGCTGCTCGCCCAGACCCTGCGACAGCTGCGGGAGAAGCTCAACGCGGCGGGCTGATCCCGTTGCGCCGCAACGGGACCGGCAGGACGAACCACAGTCCCGCCAGCACGACGCCGACGGCCGCCGCGGTCGGCACCGCGAAGCCCCGCCCGACGGCGACGTCGAGGACGAGCAGCACCGCGCCGCTCAGGGTCAGCGCCAGCGTCGCCAGACCGGCGAGGAACAGCCGCTGCCCGAGCGCGACCGTCGCCTGCTTCACGCCGTGCCCGAACGTGACCCGGTGCGCCGCCGCGGGCCCGACGAGCAGGCCGGCGGTGAGCACCGAGAGGAGCAGCGTCACGACGTAGGTCCAGCGCTGCACCTCGTCGATGCGCCCGAAGCGCTCGGTGAACGACAGCGACAGCAGGAACGCGAACAGGATCTGCACGCCGGTCTGCGCGACGCGCAGCTCCTGCAGCAGCTCCAGCATGTTGCGGTCGGCCCGCCGCAGCGGACCCTCGCCGCGCTCGTCGGGTTCGATCACCGGCGCAGGCTATCCGGCCAACGCGTCGACGACCGCCGCGGTGAACGCGGGCAGGTCGCCGGGGCTGCGGCTGGTGATCAGGTTGCCGTCCACCGACACCTCCTCGTCGACGACGGTCGCACCCGCGTTGCGCAGGTCGGTCCACACGCTCGGGAACGACGTGACCGTGCGGCCCTTCACCACCCCCGCGTCGATCAGGACCCACGGGGCGTGGCAGATGGCGGCGACGGGCTTCCCGGACTCCACGAACGCCTGCACGAAGTAGCGCACGTCGTCGTCGAGGCGGAGCTTGTCGCCGTTCACGGTGCCGCCGGGGACGATCAGCCCGTCGTAGTCGTCCACCGAGACCTGCGCCGCGACGCGGTCGACCGTGAACGTGTCGGCCGGCTCGATGTCGCCGTTCATGCCCTGGATCTCGCCGTCGGCGACCGAGACGAGTTGAACGACGGCCCCCTCGGCGAGCACCGCGTCACGCGGCGCCGTGAGTTCCACCTGCTCGACCCCGTCGGTGGCGAGCAGGGCGATCCGCTTGCCGTGCAACCTGTCAGTCATGCCCCGGGCTTACCCCCGCCGCGGCGGGGGTACTCGCAGCCCGTGAGTGACATCGAGGAAGGCGACCACGTCGCCTGGAGGACGCACGCCACGACGACCGAGGGCACCGTCGAGGAGGAGATCACCGACGACACCGAGGCGGCCGGGCGCACGGTGCGGGCCTCGGAGGACGACCCGCAGTACCTCGTGCGCAGCGACAGGTCCGGCAAGGACGCGGTGCACCGACCGGACGCCCTGGAGAAGACGGACTAGCTCACGACCGGGGTGTCGGCGTGCTCGCGGCACGTCGCCACCTCGGGCCGGGCCTCCAGACGCTCGTCGTCGATCGTGGTGCCGCAGACGGCGCAGGTCCCGTAGGTACCGTCCTCGACGCGCTCGAGCGCCTCCTGTACCAGTCGACGCTGGTCGGCGACGGTGTCGACGAGCAGCTCCGAGTCCATCGCCTCGGCGACCTCGGAGCCGTAGTCGCCGGGGTGCTGGCCGAGCGCACCCTCCTCGGTGTCCCCGGAGGTCTCCGCGCGGGTGCGCTCGGCGAAGCGGGCACGCTCGTCGAGCGACTCCAGCTCGGCGGTCAGGGTCGTGCGGGCGTGGTCGAGGTCCACGGTGGTTCCTTCCGGGTGGGGAGACATCAGTAGGGCTGCATACCCCGTTGCCGCACCCGGGAACCGCGCCTCAGCCGCCGGGGTGGCGTGCCTTCGGGGCCCGGCCGAACGGCTGCTCCACGGGCTCGACGCGCGGCGCGTCCGGGTTGGCGCGCAGCACCGGGTCCTCGGCCAGCGCGAGCGCGTCACCGTGGTGGGTCAGGCGCATCGGAGGGCCGCTGACGAGCTGGTACTCCGTGCCGTCCGGGGTGATCTCGACGCGGATCTGGCGGCCCTGCCACTTGAGCCCGAACGAGATGCGGGTCAGCGCCGCGGGCAGCCGCGGGGCGAACCGCAGCCCGGCGGAGTCGCACTGCATCCCGCCGAAGCCCTGCACGACCGCGATCCAGGTGCCCGCCATCGACGCGATGTGCACGCCGTGGTCGGAGTTGCCCGCGAGGTCCTGCAGGTCGACCAGGGCCGACTCCGCGAGGTAGTCGAACGCGAGGTCCAGGTGCCCGGTCCGGGCGGCCATCACGGCCTGGGTGCACGCCGAGAGCGACGAGTCGCGGACCGTGATCGCCTCGTAGTAGGCGAAGTTGCGCTCCACCTGGTCGGGGGTGAACGCGTCGGGGCGCAGCTGCATGGCCAGCACGAGGTCGGCCTGCTTGGAGACCTGCTTCCGGTACAGGTCGAAGTACGGCACGTTGAGCAGCAGCGGGTACATGTCGGGCTTGGTGTTCTCGAAGTCCCACACCTGGTGGTCGGTGAAGCCCTCCGACTGCGGGTGCACGCCGAGCGTCTCGTCGTAGGGGATCCGCATCGACGTCGCGGCGTCGCGCCAGCTCGCCATCTCCTCCGCGTTGACGCCGAGCTTCGCCGCCGCCCGGGAGTGCCGGGCCGCGGTGTCGGCGGCGACGCGCAGGTTCAGCTGCGCCATGAGGTTGGTGTAGACGTTGTTGTCGACGATCGCGGTGTACTCGTCGGGGCCGGTGACGCCGTCGATCCGGAACTGCCCGGCCGAGTCGTGGTGCCCCAGCGAGCGCCACAGCCGCGCGGTCTCCACCAGCAGCTCGAGCCCGACCTCGCGCTCGAACTCGATGTCGCCGGTGGCCGCGACGTGGCGGCGCACGGCGTCGGCGATGTCGGCGTTGAGGTGGAACGCCGCGGTGCCGGCCGGCCAGTAGCCCGAGCACTCGTGGCCGCGGATCGTGCGCCACGGGAACGCGGCGCCCTTGAGTCCCAGCTGCTCAGCGCGCTCCTTGGCCAGCGGGATGATCGACTGCCGCCAGCGCAGCGCGTCGGCGGCCGCCTCCGGTGCGACGTGGCTGAGCAGCTGCAGGCAGAACGTCTCGGTGTCCCAGAAGGTGTGTCCGTCGTAGCCGGGGCCGGTCAGGCCCTTCGCCCCGATGCAGCGCCGCTCGGCCCGCGCCCCGGCCTGCAGCACGTGGAAGATCGCCACCCGGACGGCCTGCTGCAGCTCGGCGTCGCCGTCGATCTCGATGTCGGCGGTGAGCCAGAAGTCGTCGAGGTAGGTGCGCTGCTCGTCGAGCAGGCCCTGCCATCCGGTGTAGCGGGCGGCGGCGAGGGCGGCCCGCACCTGGTCGTGCACCGCCGACAGCGACCGGCGCGAGGACCAGCCGTAGGCCAGGTACTTGACGACGGTCAGCTTCTCCCCCGGCTTGAGCCGGGAGATGACGGTGGTGCGGGCGACGTCCGGGTGGGCCTCGGAGGAGATCTGCAGGCCCTCGGGACCCTGCACCTCGTGGTCCATCGCCGCGGCCACCCGCAGCCCCGACGCGCGGGTCTGGTGCACCAGCGTGGCGCTGGTGTCGCCGTGGCGGTGCTGCTCGGCGACCAGCGGGTCGGTCATCGCGGCCTCGACGCGCGGGTCGTCGTCGTCGCGGGCGGGCAGGGCCTCGTTGGCCACCAGCTCCGACTGCACCACGAGCAGGGCGGGCGCGTCGTGCACCTCGACCTCGTAGCGGATCGCGGCGATCGCGCGCTGGGTGAGCGAGACCAGCCGCTCGGTGCGCAGCGTCACCACGCGCCCCGCCGGGGACTCCCACTCGACCTCGCGGGTCAGCGTGCCCGCCTGCAGGTCGAGCACGCGCTCGTGGCGGTGCACCGAGCCGTAGCGCAGGTCGAGCGGCTCGTCCTCCACCAGCAGCCGGATCAGCTTGCCGTTGGTGACGTTGATGATCGTCTGCCCGGACTCCGGGTAGCCGTAGCCGCCCTCCGCGTAGGGCAGCGGGCGCTTCTCGTAGAACGAGTTGAGGTAGGTGCCCGGCGTCTCGTGCGGCTCTCCCTCGTCGAGGTTGCCGCGCAGGCCGATGTGACCGTTGGACAGCGCGAACACCGACTCGGCCTGGCCGAGCGCGGCGAGGTCGAGGTTCGGCTCACGCACGACCCAGGGCTCGACCGTGAACGCGCGACTCGGATCGGGACTCACAGCAGGTCCTCCAGGTCCTTCACCACGACGTCGGCGCCCGCGGCGCTCAGCTTGGCGGCATGCTCGAGCCGGTCGACCCCGACGATGAAGCCGAAGCCCCCCGCCTTCCCCGACTCGACTCCGGCGATGGCGTCCTCGAACACCACGGCCTCGGCCTTGTCGACGCCCAGGTCGGCGGCGGCGGCGAGGAACGTGTCGGGCGCGGGCTTGCCCGGCAGGCCCCGCTCCTTCGCCGTGACGCCGTCGACGCGATGGTCGATGTACTGCGCGAGGTCGGCGACGCGGAGCACCTGCTCGGCGTTCGCGCTCGACGACACGACCGCGGTCGCCAGGCCCGCCTCGCGGACCGCCTTCAGGTAGCGCACCGAGCCCGGGTACACCTCCACCCCGACGCTGACGATCTTCTCCTGCACCAGGTCGTTCTTGATCGTCGACAGGCGCACCAGCTCGTCGTGGTCGAGCTCGATGCCGCGCGAGCGCAGGAACGAGTCCGTGCCGTCCAGCCGCGGCTTGCCGTCGACGTAGGGGCCGTAGTCGGCCGACACGTCGAACGCGCGGAAGTCGTCGCCGTCGCGTTCGCGCAGGTAGTCGTCGAACATCTGCTTCCAGGCGGCGGCATGGACGCTCGCGGTGTCGGTGAGGACGCCGTCGAGGTCGAAGAGGCACGCGCGGGTGCCGTCGGGGAGGCCTAACATGGCCGAACCGTACCCACAGGGTCGATCATCACCGAGCGGTGGCCGCCCGGAGTTCACCCAGCGTTGACAGCGCCGGGGGGCTGCGCGGGGAACAGCAGCCGGGCCGTCTCCCCCGCCGCGGTGATGGCCACCTCGCAGCCGTCGTCCACGCGCCGGGCCGCGACGGTCAGCAGCCCGCCCTCGCGCCGCGGCTCGATCCCCTTCTGCACCGCCTCGCGGACCACCGACAGCACCTGCATCGTCGCCACCGGGACCGACCCCACGTCGTCGGCGAGATCGATCTCGACCTGCAGCCGCGCCCCGAAGCGGGCCTGCTCGATCTCCAGGTAGTGGCGCACCGTCTCCAGCTCGCGGGACACGGTGCTGTCCGGCGGACCGTCGGCGGCGCGGGTCAGGTCGGCGAAGCCGAACAGCAGCTCGCGGGCCCGGAACGGGTCGGTGCGGATCAGTGCGGCGATCGTGTTGAGGGAGTTGTAGACGAAGTGCTGCTCGAGGCGGCGGGCGTCGGGGTCGACGGGCGGCGGCGGGGCGGGGACCGGCGGCGGGGCGGGGACCGGCGGCGCGGGGTCGGCCGCAGCGACGGGGGCGGGGGCCGGGCCGACGGGGCCGGCAGCGGGCGCGGGCGCAGCGGAAGGCGTGGACGCAGCGGGTGTGGGCGGCACCGCCCACTGCGAGTCGTCGAGGTCGTCCAGGTCGGCCAGCCCGCGCCACAGCGGCAGCCGCATCCGCGTGCCGCCGACCCAGCCGGTGAACTCGACGAGCCCCACCAGGTCCGGGAGGACCCACACCGCGTGCCGGGCGGCGTCGGCGGGCAGGTCGGCGGTGAACGGGGAGTCCTCGCGGGCGCCGCCGCGCAGGTCGGCGTCGAGCCTGCGCCGCTCGTCGACCCCGATGCCGACACGGCCGACGTAGCGCAGCCGGTCGCCGTCGGGCACGCCGAGCAGCAGCGTCCCGATCGCGTCCGCACGGTGCGGGTCGGTGGGCGTCCACCCCCCGATGACGACCTGGCGGGTGCGCTGCACGGGAACCCGCAGCCAGAACTTCGACCGGCCGCCCGGGCGGTAGCGGGCGCCCAGGTGCCGCGCGTGGAAGGCGTCGATGCCCTCGGCCGCGGCGATCCGCATGATCGACCCCAGCTCGGTGGCCGGGAACAGCGCCGTCGTCCACACCGGGGCGCCGTCGAGCCCGAGCCCCTCCAACAGCGTGCGCCGCTCGCGCAGCGGCAGCCCGGTGGTGTCGCGGCCGTCGAAGAACAGCAGGTCGGCGACCTGCAGGTCGACCGGCACCGCCGCGATGTCGTGGTCGCTGGGCTTGTAGCGGGAGTGCCGTCGCTTGAGCAGTCGCGGCCGGGCGGCGTGCTCCTCCCCGCGCGCGACGATCGTGCCGTCGAGCACCATGCCGCCCGGCGGGCAGCGGGCCAGCAGCGGCGCGGAGAACTCCGGGTAGGCGTGGGTCATCGAGTTGTCGGCGCCGGACAGCAGTCGCACCCGGCCGTCGCGCCCGGGGCCCGGCGGGTGGACGTAGGCGACGCAGCGGTGGCCGGTCCACGCCACCTCGACGCGCCAGTCCGGGCCGGTCGGCGGATCACCGGAGGTCACCGCGGGCATCATGGGCGGGACGAGGAGCGGCACACCGTCGTCGGATGCGGCCCCCGTCACGGCGTCACCGTATCGGCCCACCCCCACCTCCGGCACCGCAGCGGCACACAGAGGACGATCAGGGACATCATGACGCTCACCGACCGCCTCCCTCCCGGCAACAGTCCCGACGACCTCGTCGAGGCGTTCACCGACTGGGCCTACGAGGAGCGGGGCCTGTCGCTGTACCCGGCGCAGGAGGAGGCGCTGCTGGAGCTGGTGACCGGCAGCAACGTGATCCTGTCGACGCCGACCGGGTCCGGGAAGTCGCTGGTGGCCGTCGGGGCGCACGCCGCCGCGCTGGCCCGCGGGCAGCGCACGTTCTACACCGCGCCGATCAAGGCGCTGGTCAGCGAGAAGTTCTTCGCCCTGATCGACGTGTTCGGCCCCGACAAGGTCGGCATGCTCACCGGCGACGCCGCGGTCAACGAGAAGGCCCCGATCATCTGCTGCACGGCGGAGATCCTGGCCAACATCGCGCTGCGCTCGGGCCGCGACGCCGACGTCGGCTCGGTCGTCATGGACGAGTTCCACTTCTACGCCGACCCCGACCGCGGCTGGGCCTGGCAGGTCCCGCTGATCGAGCTGCCGCAGGCCCAGTTCCTGCTGATGAGCGCCACGCTCGGCGACGTCACCTTCTTCGAGGAGGACCTGACGCGGCGCACCGGCCGGTCCACCGCGGTGATCACCTCGGTCGAGCGGCCGGTTCCGCTGCTCTACCAGTACGTCTTCACCCCGGTCCACGAGACGATCACCGACCTGACGACGACGAACCAGGCCCCGGTCTACGTCGTGCACTTCACGCAGCAGTCGGCGGTGGAGCGGGCGCAGTCGCTGATGAGCGTCAACGTCACGTCGAAGGAGGACAAGGCGGCCATCGCCGCCCTGATCGGGAACTTCCGGTTCACCTCCGGCTTCGGCAAGACGCTGAGCCGGCTGGTGCGCCACGGGATCGGCGTGCACCACGCAGGGATGCTCCCCCGTTACCGGCGGCTGGTGGAGACGCTCGCGCAGGCCGGGCTGCTGCGCGTCATCTGCGGCACCGACACCCTCGGCGTCGGCATCAACGTCCCGATCCGCACGGTGCTGTTCACCGCGCTGGCCAAGTACGACGGCACGCGCACCCGCCCGCTCAAGGCGCGCGAGTTCCACCAGATCGCCGGGCGCGCGGGCCGGGCCGGGTACGACACCGTCGGTTCGGTCGTCGCGCAGGCCCCCGACCACGAGGTCGAGAACGCCCGCCGGGTCGCCAAGGCCGGCGACGACGCGAAGAAGCTCAAGCGCGTGGTGCGGACGCAGCCGCCTGAGGGGTTCGTCGGGTGGTCGGGAGTCAGCTTCGAGAAGCTGCAGACCGCCCAGCCGGAGCCGCTGACCAGCCACTTCCAGGTCTCGCACGCGATGCTGCTCAACGTGATCACCCGCCCCGGCGACGCGTTCGCGGCCATGCGGCACCTGCTCGAGGACAACCACGAACCCCGGCCCCGCCAGCGCCGCCACATCCTGCGGGCCATCGCGATCTACAGGGCGCTGCGGGCGTCCGGGGTGGTGGAGGAGCTGCCCGAACCGGACGCGGAGGGCCGGCGCGTGCGCGTCGTCGGCGACCTGCAGCTCGACTTCGCCCTCAACCAGCCGCTCTCGCCGTTCGCGCTCGCCTCGCTGGAGCTGCTCGACCGGGAGTCGCCGTCCTACGCGATGGACGTGCTGTCGGTCATCGAGGCCACCCTCGACGACCCCCGCCAGGTCCTCTACGCCCAGCAGAACAAGGCCAAGGGCGAGGCCGTCGCGGCGATGAAGGCCGAGGGCATCGAGTACGAGGAGCGGATGGCGCTGCTCGAGGAGGTCACCTGGCCCAAGCCGCTCGACGAGATGCTCAACGCCGCGCTGGAGACCTACCGCCGCGGGGCGCCGTGGGTGGAGGACGCGAAGCTGTCGCCGAAGTCGGTGGCGCGCGACATGTTCGAGCGGTCGATGACGTTCGTCGAGTACGTCTCGCACTACCAGCTCGCGCGGTCGGAGGGACTGGTCCTGCGCTACCTCGCCGACACCTACCGCGCGCTGCGCCAGACCGTGCCCGACCAGGCCCGCACCGAGGAGCTCACCGACGTCATCGAGTGGCTCGGGGAGCTCGTGCGCCAGGTCGACTCGTCGCTGCTCGACGAGTGGGAGGCGCTCGCGGCCGGCTCCGGCACCGGCGACGAGATCGTGCCCCCGTCCCTGGACTCCGGGCCCGCGGGCGTCACCCGCAACATCCGGGCGTTCCGGGTGCTGGTGCGCAACGCGATGTTCCGCCGCGTCGAGCTGGCGTCGTTCCGGCGCTGGGACCTGCTCGCCGAGCTCGACGGCGCCTCCGGCTGGGACGCCGCGGCGTGGCGCGAGGCGCTGCTCCCCTACTGGGAGCGCTACGGCGACACGATGACCGCGATCGGCACCGGCCCCGACGCCCGTGGCCCGCAGCTGATCACGATCACCGCGGAGCCCGAGCGCTGGCTGGTGCGCCAGGTCCTCGACGACCCCGACGGCGACCGCGACTGGGCGATCACCGCCGAGGTCGACCTCGCGGCGTCCGACGAGGAGGGTGCCCCGGTCCTCTGGGTCACCGGCGTGGAGCCCCTCGGCGGGGCCTGAGGCCCAGACCCCTACTGCGCCGGCGAGGTCCCGGTCGTCGGCGTGGTGGACACCGCAACGGATCCGACCGTCAACGATCGATTGCCGATCCGAAGCCGTCAATGTATGATTGACGAATGAAGTACGAAGAAGCGCAGCGCTGGCTGGAGCGGGCCGACCCGTCGATCGCGAAGCAGCGGGAGTCGATCACCCAGCAGCTCGACGGGCTCAAGGAGCGGGCGAGGGCGGGCGTGCTCACCCACGACGGGGCCGCGGCCTGGTACGCCCTGGTGCAGGAGATGCGCCGGCTCGCCGACTACTACGAACGCGACCTGATCCGCAAGCTCCGCTCCGACGGTCTCACCTGGCAGCAGACCGCCGACGCGGTGCAGGCGCAGCTGTCGAGCCGGCAGGCCGCGCAGGGCAAGTGGAAGCGGCTGATCGACCCGGGGCGGCGCACCACCACCGGCGACATGCAGCGCGGGGGCCGGAAGAAGCAGACCCCCGACGGTCAATGACGCACGGTGGTCGGTGACAGCCGGTATCGTCGTGTCGTGTTCGCCGGGTGTGACCCCGGCACGATCCGGGGGGATGGTCACATGGGGGAACGGCCGAGCTGGGCGCCGGACGAGGTCGACATCACCGTGCCGAGCGTGGCCCGGGTGTACGACTTCTACCTGGGGGGCTCGCACAACTTCGACGCCGACCGCACGTTCGCGCACGACGTGCTGGCGGTGTTGCCCGACATGCCGCGGGTGGCGCAGGAGAACCGCGCCTTCCTGCGCCGCGCGGTGCGCGATCTGTGCGCGGCGGGGATCGACCAGTTCCTCGACCTCGGTTCCGGCATCCCGACCGTCGGCAACGTCCACGAGGTCGCCCGGGCGATCGACCAGGACGTCCGGGTGGTCTACGTCGACCACGATCCGGTCGCGGTCACCCACAGCACCCGCCTGCTCGGCTCCGACGACCGCGTCGGGGTGGTCGCCGGCGACCTCCGCAAGCCCGAGGCCGTGCTGGCCGACCCGGCCGTCCAGGAGCGGCTCGACCTGTCCCGGCCGGTCGCGGTGCTGCTGGTGTCGGTGCTGCACTTCGTCGCCGACGACCAGCGACCGGCCGAGTTCATCGCCCGGTACCTCGACGCGGTCGCGCCGGGGAGTCACCTGGTGATCAGCCACGCCACCACAGACGGCACGGCCGGGGCGGCCGTCGCCCAGGGGGTCTACAACCGGCAGCGGACGCCGAACCCGATGCGGATGCGCTCGCGCGACGAGGTCGCCGCCCTGTTCGGCGGCCGGGAGCTGCTGGAGCCGGGGCTGGTGCGGATCCCGCAGTGGCGCCCGGACGCCCCGGACGACGTGCCGGCCGACGTGGACGCCTACCCCGGTTACGCCGGGGTGGCCCGGACCTGACGTCGCAGCAAGTGAGAGCATCACCCCGGTAGGTGTGCCGGATCGGTCGGGGGGCCATGTGGATGCCGAGGCGCTGGCCCGGTCGTGGGGGCAGGCGGTGCGCGGCACCAGCCACGTCGCCCTGAGCCGGTCCGAGCTCGACGTGCTGCTGCGCGGCCTCTCCGAGCGGCTGCTCCGCGCGCTGCGGACCCCGGAGCTCGACCGGGCGGACGTGATGGCGGCCGGGCGGGAGCTCGTCGGCGCCCACTTCACCGAGATCGCCTCGCTCGACCGGACGCTCGAGCACCTCGGGACCCACCTGCAGCCGCACGCCGAGCCGGGCCGGCTCATCGCGGTGCTGTCCGCGCTCGCCGTCGGCTTCGCCGGGGCGCTGCAGGAGCGCACCCGCCACGAGCTGGAGCGCATCACCGTCTCCGCGTTCGACGCGCGCGCGTCCGTCGAGCGGGAGCGGTGGAACAGCGAGGCCCGGTTCGCCGCGGTGTTCGCCGAATCGCCGGTCGGCATCGGGGTGGGCGGGATCGACGGCGTCATCATCGACGTCAACAAGGCCCTGTGCCGCATGTTCGGGTTCACCGCCGAGGAGTTCGCGGGCCGCTCGTTCTACGACTTCGTCCATCCCGACGACGACCCCGCCGTGTGGGAGCAGATGCAGCAGATGGTCGCAGGGCAGATCGAGTACCTGCGGTTCGACAAGTCCTACTTCCGCGCCGACGGGGGCCGGATCAGCAGCCAGCTCGTGATCTCCCTGATCCGTGACCCCGGCGGCGAACCCCGCTACGTCGTCGCGATGGTCGAGGACGTCAGCGACCGCCGGGCGCTGGAGGACCGGCTGCGCCACCAGGCCGAGCACGACCCGCTGACCGGCCTGCCCAACCGGGCCGTGTTCTTCGAGCGGCTCGACGCGGCGCTCGCCGACCCCGCCGCCGCCGTCGGCGTCTGCTTCCTCGACCTCGACGGGTTCAAGGCGGTCAACGACACGCTCGGGCACTCCGTCGGCGACGAGCTGCTGCGGGTCCTCGCGCGGCGGCTCGACGCCGAGCTCGGCCCCGACGGGCACCTCGTCGCGCGGATGGGCGGCGACGAGTTCGTCGTGCTCGTCCACGACGGCGCGGACCGCGACGTGCTGACCGGGGTCGCCGAGCGCGCGCTGGAGACCGTGCGCCGCCCGGTCCGGGCCGGGGGCCGTGACCTGACCGTCACCGCCAGCGTCGGGCTCGTCGAGCGCGGCGACGGCGGGGCGTCCGCCGCCGAGCTGATGACGGCCGCCGACACCACGCTGTACTGGGCGAAGAACGACGGGCGCAACCGCCGCGCGTTCTTCGACCGGGAGCGCCACCTCGCCGACATCGAGCGGTTCGCCGTGGCCGCCCGGCTGCCCGACGCGCTGGAGCGGGGCGAGTTCGTCGTCGAGTACCAGCCGCTGGTCCGGCTGGAGGACAGCCGGATGACCGGCGTCGAGGCGCTGGTCCGGTGGCGCCGCCCCGGCGGGCTGGTCGGGCCGGACGCGTTCGTGCCGCTCGCCGAGGAGTCGGGCCTGATCGTCCCGCTCGGGCGTTGGGTGCTGGAGCAGGCGTGCCGCCAGGCGGTGCGGTGGCAGGACGAGCACAGGGCAGACGGCGTGGGGCCGATGTTCGTCAGCGTCAACGTCTCGGCCCGGCAGGTGCGCGAGCCGGGCTTCGTCGCCGTCGTCGAGAAGATCCTCTCCGCGACCGGGTGGCCGGCGCGGTCGCTGCAGCTGGAGCTCACCGAGACCGACGTCATGGCCACCACGGGCGAGCCGCTGCACGTCCTGCGGGAGCTGGCCGCGCTCGGCGTCCGCATCGCGATCGACGACTTCGGCACCGGCTACTCCAACCTCGCGTACCTGCGCGACCTGCCGGTCCACGTGCTGAAGCTGGCCGGCCCGTTCGTCTCCGGCACCGGCGGCGCGGAACCCGACGACGTCGCCGTCGCGGTGCTCGCGCACGTGGTGCGGCTCGCGCACACCCTCGGCCTGTCGGTCACCGCGGAGCACGTCGAGACCGCGCGGCAGGTGGAGCAGCTGCGCACGCTGGGCTGCGACCTGGGGCAGGGTTGGCACTTCTCCCCCGCCACCGATCCCGCCCGCATCTCCGAGATGCTGCGGGCGGGGTCGGCCGGCCGGGTGGGCTAGCCGAGCGGGCTGCGCGGGAGCAGGCGGTCGGCGATGATCTTGCGCTGGATCTCGCTGGTGCCCTCGAAGATCGTGGTGAGCCGGGCGTCGCGCCAGTGCCGCTCCACCTGGTGCTCGGTGGTGTAGCCGTTGCCGCCGTGCAGCTGGATGCCGTCGCCGGTGACCTCGGCGGCCATCTCCGTGGCCATCAGCTTCACCATCGCGGCCTCCCGCTGGCAGGGGTGGCCGAGGTCGATCAGGTGGGCGACGTGCTGGTAGAACGCCCGGGCCTGTTCCACCCGCGCGGCCATGTCGGCGAGGGTGAACCGCACCGCCTGGAAGTCGCCGATCGGGTGCTCGAACTGCTCGCGGTCCTGCAGGTAGCCGATGCAGTCCTCGACGGCGGCGCGGGCGAGCCCGACCGCCCGCGCCGCGGTGTGCACGCGCGCGATGTTGAGCCACTTCTGGGCGTCGGCGAAACCCTTCTCCCCCACCTGGTTCGCGACCGGCACGCGGAAGCCGTCGAACTCGAGATCCCAGGTGACGAACCCGTGGTAGCCGATCTTGTCGATCGGCTTCCCGGTGATGCCGTCGGGGAAGGAACCGCGCTCCTTCTCCACGAGCAGCGACGCGAGGCCGGCGGAGCGCTTCTCGTCCGGGCCCGGGTCGGCGGTGCGCACGAGGACCTGGATGAAGTCGGCCGCCTTGGCGTTGCCGGTCCAGCGCTTGTGGCCGGTGACGACGAAGTCGTCGCCGTCGCGCACGGCGCGGGTCGCGACGCCCGCGAGGTCGGAACCGGCGTCGGGCTCCGACAGCGCGATCGCACCGATCCACTCCCCCTTCGCGCTGCGGCGCAGCAGCTCCGCGCGCCGGGCCGGGTCGGCGACGTCGGTGCCCGCGCCCTGCGCGCGGGCGATGATGCTGCCGACGCTCATCCACGCCCTGGCCAGCTCCTCGGCGACCATGCAGTACTCGAACGCACCGAGGCCCATCCCGCCGAACTCGCGGTCGACGGTGATGCCGAACCACCCCTCGCCCGCCATCGCGTCGAGCAGCGACCGCGGGATCTCACCCTTGACCGGGTCGAGCTCGTTGGCCACGGGCAGCACCCGCTCGGCGGCGAAGGTGCGGGCCCGCGCCTGCAGCTCCTCGCGCTCGGGCGTGTGGTACGGAGGGGCGACGACGGGCACGGGGGGCAGCAGCGGATCCTCGTTGGTCACCCGGCAGTTGTGCCACATTGTGCAACGGAACGCGACCGCGGGGCCGGCGGTCAGAGCCGGCGCAGCCCCGCGAGCACGCGCTCCATCAGGGCCAGGTCGGGCCCGCCCGCGTCGGCGGTGCGGTGGACCTGCACGGCCCCCGCGCCCAGCATGTCACCCAGCAGGACCTGCGCGACCCCGAGCGGGACGCCGAGCAGTGCGGCGACCTCGGCCACGGACCGCGGCTCCCGGCAGAGCTGCCGGATCCGGGTGTGGTCCAGCGGTTCGCCGACCCGGCCGGGGCCGGTGGCCGTGATCAACGCCTCCACCGCGAAGCTCACGCCCGCGCGGGTGCGGCCGCCGGTGAGGACATAGGGCCGGACGATCGTGTACGGCGACGGCTCCCCGGCGACGTCGTCCTCGGGGGCCGGTGCGACGGGGAACGGTGCGGCGGGGAGCGGTGCGGCGGGGAGCGGTGCGGCGGGGAGCGGTGCGACGGGAGGGGTCGGGCTCGGAACGGGCGGTGCGGCCACGACGACGGGCGGGTCGGCCTCCGCGGTGACCTGCTCCCGGCGCCGCCGCGAGGACCCGCCGAAGCGCGCGCCGGTGAGTCCGACCGGGGCGTCGTCGACGGGGAGGTCGGGTCGCGGCGCGGCGCGCGGGGGCTCGGGCCGCTTCTCCCGGCGCTTGCGCGACGCCCCGCCGAACCGGGCACCGGTGAGCCCGATCTCGGGGCCGGTGTCGTCGGGACGCTCAGGCATTCCGGGACCTTGACCGGAGCGCGTGACGAACGTGTTGCGTCCCCGTTCCACGGTCATGACGACACGCTACGCCGCGCCGTTCCACCCGATCCGGTGGCGGCGGCCTCCGCCGGGCCGCGGGGCGTGACCCGGCGTAGCGTGACCGTCCATGAGCACGCCCGCCCGTGCGTGGCACGCGACGAGCGCACTCGTGGTCGTCGTGGCGCTGGTGATCCAGGTCCCGATCACCGCGGCGGCGACGGGCGGCGCGTTCGACACCCCGGCCGCGCGCGTCGCCAACCTGTTCACCTTCTTCACGATCCTGACCAACCTCCTCGTGGCCCTCACGGGGGTGGCGCTGGCGCTCGCCCCGCGCCGGCGCTCCACGCTGCTGTCGGTGCTCCGCCTCGACGCGGTGCTCGGCATCACGGTCACCGGGATCGTGTTCCACACGCTGCTCGCCGACCTCGCCGACCTGCGGGGCGCCGAGGCGTTCGCCGACCTGCTGTTCCACACGGTGTCGCCGATCGTGGTGGTGCTGGGCTGGCTGCTGTTCGGCCCGCGGGGGCTGATCGACCGCCGCGCGGTGCTCCTGTCGCTGCTCTACCCGCTGCTGTGGCTCGGGTTCACGCTCGTCCGCGGTGCGGTGATCGACTGGTACCCGTACCCGTTCGTCGACGTCTCCCGGCTCGGCTACCCGACGGTGCTGCTCAACTCGCTCGGGATCACCGCGCTGTTCCTCGTGCTCGCCGCGGCGCTGCTCGGGGTCGACCGGGTGCTGGCCCGGCGCGCTGACGCGCGCAGTGCCAGGATCGGATCATGACCCACCCCATCCGGATCGGTGTCCAGCTCCAGCCCCAGCACGCCGACTACGCGCAGATCCGCGGCGCCGTCGCCGCGGCTGAGGAGGCGGGCGTCGACGTCGTCTTCAACTGGGACCACTTCTTCCCGCTCTACGGCGAGCCCGACGGCGAGCACTTCGAGTGCTGGACCATGCTCGGCGCCTGGGCCGAGGCCACCAGCCGCGTCGAGATCGGCGCGCTGGTCACCTGCAACAGCTACCGCAACCCCGAACTGCTCGCCGACATGGCGCGCACCGTCGACCACATCTCCGGCGGCCGGCTGATCCTCGGCATCGGCGCGGGCTGGTTCGAGCGCGACTACGACGAGTACGGCTACGAGTTCGGCACGGCGGGCTCGCGGCTCGCCGACCTCGCGCAGGCCCTGCCCCGGATCAAGGACAGGTGGAGCAGGCTCAACCCGGCCCCCACCCGCGAGATCCCGATCCTGATCGGCGGCGGCGGGGAGAAGAAGACGCTGCGCTACACCGCCGAACACGCCCAGATCTGGCACAGCTTCGGCGACGTCGACGTGCTCACCCGCAAGAACGGCATCCTCGACGCCCACTGCGCCGACGTGGGCCGCGAACCCGCTGCGATCGAGCGCTCGATCGGCGTCCAGAAGCCGCCCGGCGAGGTCGCCGACGCCCTGGTCGCGGCCGGGGCCACGCTGTTCACCGTCGGTGTCGGAGGCCCGGACTACGACCTGGGCCTGCTGAAGCAGTGGATCGCCTGGCGCGACGAACGTTCCTGATCTGGGAAGCTGTGGGGCGTGGCTGTACTGAGCGCGGGGTTGTTGCTGTTCCGACGGGGGGCGGCCGGGGTCGAGGTACTCCTCGGGCACATGGGCGGGCCCTACTGGGCCCGTAAGGACGACGGCGCGTGGTCGATCCCCAAGGGCGAGCACGAACCCGACGAGGACGCGTTCGCCGCCGCGGAGCGCGAGTTCGCCGAGGAGCTCGGGCACCGCCCGCCCGCGGGCGACTCGCACGAGCTCGGCACCGTCGCCCAGCGTGGCGGGCGCAAGCAGATCACCGTGTTCGCGCGCGAGGGCGACTTCGACCCCGAGTTCCTGCACCCGGGCACGTTCGACCTGGAGTGGCCGCCGAAGTCGGGCACGATGCAGGCGTTCCCCGAGATCGACCGCGTCGCGTGGTTCGAGCTCGACGCCGCGCGGCACAAGCTGGTGGCCGCGCAGGTCGAGTTCGTCGACCGGCTCGACGCGCTGATCAGTGCCGGGTCATCCACCTAGCGCGGTCGTGAGCACGGCGCCGGCGGCGACGGGGCCGGCATCGAGGTACCGGACGTCGTCGTCGACGACGACCGACCGGTCCTGCGCCACCGCGGGGAGCGCCCGCCACAGCGGTTGCTGCAGCGCCCCGCCCGCCTCGCCCGCCACGCCGTAGCAGACGCGGCGGTCGGCGTCGGCGAGGGCGAGTTCCCCGGCGCCGATGGGGAGGACGCCGTCGGGCTCGGGGCTGCCCGTGCCGTCGGGGACGGTCCGGGGGCCGCCACCCCGGCGACCGGCGTCGCGCAGGCGGTGGACGGCGGCACACCAGCCCGACGACGGCGCACACGCGAACACCAGGTGAGGCCCCGTACCGGTACCCGACAGGACCTGCCCCCCGCGCCAGGGTGGTCACCCGAACATCCCGGCGCCCGGTTCGGCGCCGCGCCCGCCGGGTACCGCTGGACCATGAGCACCTCCCCCTGGAGCGGCCTGCTGCGCGGGGCCGCGGCCGGCGCCGCCGGCACAGCCGCACTGAACGCCGTCACCACGCTCGACGTCGCCGTGCGCGACCGTCCCGCCTCCGATGCACCCGAGCAGGTCGTCGCGGCACTGGCCGACCGCGCGGGCGTCGACGTCCCCGACGGGCGGCTCGCCGCGCTCGCCCCGCTCGCCGGCACGGCCACCGGGGTCGGGGTGGGTGCGGCCGCCGGAGCGCTGCGGGCCGCCGGGGTCCGGCTGCCGACGGTCGTCGGTGGGCCGCTGCTGGGGATCGCCGCGATGCTGGCGAGCGACGGCCCGATCGCGGCGCTGGGGATCTCCGACCCCCGCCGCTGGACGGCGCAGGACTGGGTGACCGACGCCGTCCCGCACCTCGTCTACGGCGTGACGACGCACGCGACCCTCGTCGCAGCGCTGCCGGACGCCGGACCCGCACCGCGGGTGGGTGCGCTGCTGCGGGCCGCGGCCCTGGGTGCCGCGAGCGGGTCGCGGAGCACCGCGGGTGCGGCGGCCGTCGCCCTCACCTCCTCGCGCGGGGACCGTGGCGTGGCCGCACGCGTCGGCGGCCGGGGGGCCGGGGTGGTCGCCGGGCTGCTCGCCGCGGGCGAGGCCGTGGCCGACAAGCTCCCGTCGACCCCCAGCCGCACGGACGGGCCGGGTCTGGTCCCCCGCGCCGTGCTCGGGGCGGGGTCCGCCGCCGCGGTGGCCCACCGCGAGGGCGACGACGCGACGCTCGCCGGGGTGATCGGCCTCGGGGCCGCGCTCGGGGCGTCGGTACTCGGCGTGCGGGCGCGCGCCGCGGCGTCGCGCCGGTTCGGCTCGGACCTGCCGGGTGCACTGGCCGAGGACGCGCTCGCCGCCCTGCTCGGCTGGCTCGGCGCCCGGCGCCGCTGAGTCGCCGGCCCGGGCGGAATGCCGGCCCCCCGCCCGGGGTTGAGGGCGGCATGGCGATCACCCGAGGCTTCACCGGACGGCGCGCCCGCGACCCGCGCCTGCCCCCGGGCCAGTACGACGCGCGCGACGAGTGGCCGGTGCTGCACATCGAGTCGACACCCTCGCTCGACACCGCCCGGTGGACGTTCGGGATCGAGGGACTCGTCGAGCGCCCGGTGAGCTGGAGCTGGGACGAGATCCACGCCCTGCCCCGGTCCCGGTACGCCGGAGACATCCACTGCGTCACGACGTGGTCGAAGTTCGGGATGACGTTCGACGGCGTCTCGGTCGACACGCTGCTCGACGCCGCGGGACCGCTGCCCGCCGCGACGCACGCGGAGATCCTCACCCACTCCGGGTACACCACGAACCTGCCGCTCGCCGACCTCACCGGAGGGAAGGCATGGGTGGTGTGGGACGCCGACGGCAAGCCACTCACCCGCGAGCACGGCGGCCCGGCCCGGTTGCTGGTGCCGCACCTGTACTTCTGGAAGAGCGCGAAGTGGGTGTCGGGCCTGCGCCTGCTCGACCACGACGAGCCCGGTTTCTGGGAGCGCAACGGCTATCACGACCGCGGCGACCCCTGGTCCGAGCAGCGCTACCAGGGCGACTGAATGTCCGCCCCCACCCACCGCAAGACGCTGCGCTGGCAGATCGCGCGCGTCCTGTCGGTGCGCGACGAGACGCCGAGCGCCCGCACGTTCCGGCTCGCACTGCCCGACCCGCGCCCGCACCTCGCGGGGCAGCACTACGTCGTGCGGCTCACCGCACCCGACGGCTACACCGCGTCCCGGGCGTACTCGATCGCCTCCGCGCCGTCGGGCGACCCCGAGATCGAGCTGACGGTGGAGCGGCTGCCCGACGGGGAGGTCTCGGAGTTCCTGCACGACGTCGTCGAGATCGGTGACGAGCTCGAGGTCCGCGGCCCGATCGGTGGCGGCTTCTTCGCGTGGCCCGGCGACACCCCGGCCCTGCTGGTCGGCGGCGGGTCCGGCGTCGTGCCGCTGATGGCGATGCTGCGGCACGCCCGGTCGATCGGCCGGCCGGACCTGGTGCGGCTGGTGGTGTCGGCCCGCACAGAGGCCGACCTGTACTACGCCGCCGAACTGCCCGGCCCCGAGACGACGGTGGTCCTCACCCGGTCCGGGCGCGGGCGGCTCACCGCGGCCGACCTCGCCCCGCTCGTCCGGGGCGGGGAGGACGTGTTCGTGTGCGGCTCCCCCGCGTTCTGCGACACCGTCACCGACCTGCTCGCCGCCGTCGGGGTGCCGGTGGCGTCGATCCGCACGGAGCGCTTCGGCCCCTCCGCCTGACCACACCCCGCCACCCGCGCCGCCCCGTGCGTTGCAGTGGGGTGGCTTCACTCCAGCCGGGTTGGAGTGAAGCCACCCCACTACAACCGGGGGCGGGCTGTGGCGCGCCGTCGGGCGGGTGGGCGGGGGTCGTGGGGCCCGGGTCAGGGCCCGGTGAGCGTCCGCAGGATCCGGGCCAGGTGGGCGCGGTCGGCCTCCGACAGCGGACGGAACACGCTCTCCGCCTCGGCCGCCCGCGCCGCGCGGATGGCATCGCCCACCTCCCGCCCCCGCTCGGTGGGGGCGACGAGGGTCGCCCGGCGGTCGGCCGGGTCCGGCCCGCGCTCGACGAGCCCGCCGCCCTCCAGCGCGTCGACGACCTCGGTCGCGGACCGGGGCGCGATCCGCAGCGCGTCGGCCAGGTCCCCCAGCCGGAGCGGTCCCGCACGCAGCAGCGTGCCCAGCGCCCGGGCCTGCGCGGGCGTGACGTCCCACGGCGCCAGCGCCTCGCGCGCGGCCTCGCGCATCCGTCGCGCGACCGCGCGGAAGCCGTCGGAGAGGGAGTCGTCCACGGGGAACAGACTAGACAGCGCCCGTGTTGCACCCTCATAGTGAGGTTACCTCAACAAAATCCTCGGAAGGATCCGTACTTGGAAGCCGACATGCAGAAGCTGTCCCGTCGCGCTGGTCGCGACACCGTCACCGCCGCCGACAAGGCGCAGGCCCGCGAGGTCTCGCTGCGTCGCATCGGCCGTCTGTTCACCCCCCACCGCCGCGCGCTCGCGGTCGTCACGGCGATCATCGTCGCGTCGTCCGTCGTCGCGCTGGCCTCGCCCTTCCTGCTCCGCGCGGTGATCGACACCGCCCTCCCGGAGCGCGACGTCCCGCTGCTCGCCTGGCTGGCCGGCGCGATGGTCGCGGTCGCCGCGATCACCGCCGCCCTGGGCGTCGTGCAGACCTGGATCGCCACCTCCGTCGGCCAGCAGGTCATGCACCGGCTGCGCACCGACGTGTTCACCCACCTGCAGCGCCAGTCGATCGCGTTCTTCACCCGCACCCGCACCGGCGAGGTGCAGTCGCGCATCACCAACGACATCGGCGGCATGCAGACCGTCGTCACCTCGACGGCCACCTCCGTCGCCTCCAACCTGACCACCGCGGTCGCCACCGCCGTCGCGATGGCCGTGCTGTCCTGGCAGCTCTCGCTGATCTCGCTGGTCGTGCTGCCGCCCGCGGTCTACCTGACCCGCCGGGTCGCGCAGATGCGCCGCGCGATCACCGCGCGCCAGCAGCGCGAGCTCGCCGACCTCAACGTCACCGTCGAGGAGGGCCTGTCGATCAGCGGCATCCAGCTCTCCCGGACGATGGGCGCGGGCCCCGCGCTCGTCGAGCGGTTCACCGGCTCGTCGGCGCGCCTGGTCGACCTGGAGCTGCGCAGCCAGCTCGCCGGACGCTGGCGGATGGCCTCCACCGGTGTCGTGTTCGCCGCCGTGCCGGCCGTGATCTACCTCGGCGCCGGGTTCACGAACACGCTGTCGATCGGCACGCTCGTCGCGTTCACCACGCTGCAGGCGGGGCTGTTCCGGCCGCTGCTGGGCCTGATGAGCGTCGGCGTCTCGCTGGTCAGCTCGCTCGCCCTGTTCGCGCGGATCTTCGAATACCTCGACCTCCCCGTCGAGGTCGACGACCCCGTCGACCCCGTGGAGATCGACCCGGCCCGGATGCGCGGGCACGTCCGCATCGACGACGTCACCTTCGCCTACCCGGGTGCCGACACCGCGGCCGTCGCGGGCATCACCCTCGACGTCCCCGCCGGCAGCACGCTGGCCCTGGTCGGCGCGACGGGATCGGGCAAGTCCACGCTCGCCTCGCTCGTCGCCCGCCTCTACGACCCCGACGCCGGACGCGTCACGATCGACGGCGTCGACCTGCGCGACATGCGCCTCACCGACCTCGCCTCGGTCGTGGGCGTCGTGAGCCAGGAGACCTACCTGCTGCACACCACGGTGCGGGAGAACCTGCGCTACGCCAAGCCCGACGCCACCGACGCCGAGATCGAGGCCGCGGCCCGTGCCGCGCAGGTGCACGAGCTGATCGCGGCCCTGCCCGACGGCTACGACACCATGGTCGGGTCCCGCGGTCACCGGTTCTCCGGTGGGGAGAAGCAGCGCCTGGCCATCGCCAGGACCCTGCTGCGCGACCCCCGCGTGCTGGTCCTCGACGAGGCCACCTCGGCGCTGGACACGACCACCGAGAAGGCCGTCCAGGCCGCGTTCGACGCGCTGTCCCGCGGCCGCACGACGATCACCATCGCGCACCGCCTGTCCACCGTCCGCGACGCCGACCGGATCGCGGTCGTCGACCACGGCCGGATCGCGGAGTCCGGGACGCACGACGAGCTGGTCGCGCGCGAGGGCCGCTACGCCACACTGGCGGCATGATCGGTCGCACGGCTCTGGTCACGGGCGTCAGCAGCCGCCGCGGCATCGGGGTCGCCCTGGCCCGGCGCCTGCTCGCCGACGGCCACCGCGTCGTCGCCCAGTCCTTGAGCCCCAACGACGCCACCGAGCCGTGGGGCGCCGACCCGATCGACGAGGTGGTCGCCGAGCTCGGTAGGGAGGGGTCGCGGTCCGCCCACGCGGAGGTCGACCTGGCCGACCCGGCGGCCCCCGCGGCCCTCGTCGCCGCGGCCGTCGAGCGGTTCGGGGAGCTCGACACCCTCGTCGTCGACCACGCACGCTGCTGCTGTCGCCGGACGCGGGATCGATCACCGGGCAGGTCCTCGACGCGGAGGGCGGGTTCCGCCGTTCCACTCCGTGACGCCGGCCCCGGTCGAGTGACGCCTTGACCACACCTTCGGGGCCGATCGCCGTGCGGAACCTGACGGCGGGCCGGTCCGTGGGGAAGCTGGGGCCATGCAGCTCACCCGATACGTCCTGGCCGGCGCGCTCGCGATGGTCCTCGCCATCGGCGGTGCGACGGTCGCGTTCGCCGCGGACTCACCGGGCAACCGCGGATGGACCGCCCCGGTCGGCACGGCCGACGAGTTCGCGGACCGCTCCGAGTAGCCGGCACTCCTCCCGGGTCGCTCACGGCGTCCTCCGGACGTGGAGGGTCCGTGGCCGGATGGTGCTGACCCTCTGATTCACCGGGTCAGACCGACGGGTCCGGCCCCGGGAGGTTCCGGTACACCTGCGCGGCGGCGCGGCTGAACCCGTCCGGCACCCCGGCCGCGGCGAACGCGTCCGCCGCCTCCTCCATCTCCCCCGCCCAGCGCCATGCCTTCGCCGACGACCGGGCGGTGACCTCGTCGATCCGCGCGCCGTAGTCGATCCCGTCGCGGGCCAGCTCGGCGCGCAGCGCGTCCTCGACGCCGTGGGCGCGGGCGGCCTGCGCGAGCGCCAGCCACAGGGCGGGGATCGCCTTGCTCTGCAGGCCGAAGCACGCCTTCAACGCGCTCGCCGCGCCGAGGTCGGCACCGAGGACGCGGGCGTCGAACGGGGAGCGGGCGAACAGCGCCGCCACCTCGCCCGCCCGGGCCCCGGACAGCCACAGGACCGTCGTGCCGCGCTCCCACGCGGGCGGCCCGATGACCGACCCGTCGACGACGTGCTCCGCGCCGAGCAGGCCCGCGATCGCCTCGACCGTGGCCGGGGAGACCGCGTTGGCGTCGACGTAGAGGGGCCGCTCGGCACGGTCGGACAGCGCGTCGGTGACCTGCGACGCGACGTCGAGCGCCGCGTCCGGCGGGCAGATCGAGATGATCACGTGGCTGCGTCGGGCCAGCTCCGCGAGGTCGGGCACGGCGATCAGGTCGGCGGTCTCCGCGCGCTTGGACGTCGGCACGCTGCGCGCGGCCGCGGCCCAGATCACCGCGCCCGCAACGGGTTTGAGCGCCGAACCCAGCGCGGCACCCATCACGCCGGGGTGCAGGATCCCGATCACCGGGCGGGGCGGGAGAACGCTCATGGGGTCATCATCGCCGCTGCGGAGATCAGCTGCTCCACCCGGTCGCGCAGGTCGAGCAGGACCGGCGCCACCCCCGGGACGACGAGTGCGACCAGCACGAACGTCGCGACCGTCAGGCCCGGAGCGACGAGCCACGCCTCGACCTTCCCGCCGGTGCGGAAGCGCATCGCGCGCGGGCTGCCGATCGGGTACCAGCGGCGCTGCCGGACAGGGAGCGGCCACAGCAGCGGCGCCCCGGACTCGGTGATCGCGTCGCCGACGGAGTGCACGACCATCCCCATCGTCACCGCGGTGCCGAGCCAGCCCGCGGTCCCCGCGGTGCCGCCGGGCACCCAGACCTCGACCGCGGACGTCAGGCCCGCCGCGATCACCAACGACGGCGGGCCGGGCACGATCGCGTCGAGTCCCTTGATCGCGAGCGCGAGGCAGACGAACAGCGTGCCGAGCAGCACCGGTGTGCCCCAGGCCGCGGACGCGAGGTTGATCCCGAGCCCGAGCAGCACCGCCCCGACGACGGTGTGGGTGAGGCCGCGGTGCGTGCCCTTCCCGGTGTCGCGCCGGGCGCGGGTGAGCCGGTAGACCAGCCCGGACAGCGGCCGCACCACCTGCGAGGCGAGGAACGACGCCGCGGTGAAGTGCTTCGTCGCCGTCGAGCTCGGATGGTCCAGATCGGGCAGCAGCGCGGCCCCGGCGCAGACCGCGGCGAACGTGAGGATGGACCCGGCGGAGGGCTCGACGCCGAAGGCGAGCGGGGCGTACCCGGCCACCGCCAACCCGAGCACGGCACCGGACGTGGCATGACTGACCCCGAGCACGTGGTGACGCTACGCAACCACCAGGGCTGCGCGGGTGAGGCGCGCCGCCCGCTCGTCGCACACCGTCCGGCTCCTCGCACGGGCTGCACCCTGTGCGAGGGACCACGACCGGTGCGACGGCTAGCGCGGGTCGGGCAGGCCGAGCGTCGCGAGGAGCCTCGTCGCCGCCAGGGTCGGGGTGAGGTCGCCGCTGCGGACCCCGGCCTCCACCTCGCCCAGCGTCTCCTTGGCGCTGCTCTGCAGGCGGTCCATGAGCTGGTCGCGGACCATCGCCCACATCCACTCGACCTGCTGGTCGGCCCGGCGGCGGCCGAGGGACCCGTCGGCCTCCAGGGTGCAGCGGTGCTCCTGCACCGCCGCCCAGACCTCGTCCATCCCGGCGCCGGTCTGCCCGCTGCAGGCCAGGACGGGCGGGCGCCACGACTCGTGGGTCGGCGTCATCATCCGCAGCGCTCCGGCGAGCTCGCGGGCGGCGACCTTCGCGTCGCGCTCGTGGGAGCCGTCGGCCTTGTTCACCGCGACGACGTCGGCGAGCTCGAGGATGCCCTTCTTGATGCCCTGGAGCTGGTCGCCGGTGCGGGCGATCGTGAGCAGCAGGAACGTGTCGACCATCCCCGCGACGGTGACCTCGGACTGCCCCACCCCGACGGTCTCGACGAGCACCGCGTCGTAGCCCGCGGCCTCCATCAGCACGATCGTCTCCCGCGTCGCACGGGCGACGCCGCCGAGCGTACCGGCGCTGGGCGACGGCCGGACGAACGCGTTGTCGTCCACCGCGAGCTTCGCCATGCGGGTCTTGTCGCCGAGGATCGAGCCGCGGGTCCGTGTCGACGACGGATCGACCGCGAGGACCGCGACCCGGTGCCCGTCGCCGGTCAGGCGGGTGCCGAGCGCCTCGATGAACGTCGACTTGCCGACGCCGGGCACGCCGCTGATCCCGACGCGCACCGCTCCCCCGCTGTCCGGGAGCAGGTCGAGCAGGAGCTCCTGGGCGGCGGCGCGGTGGTCCGGGCGGTTCGACTCGACCAGCGTGATCGCCCGGGCGAGCAGCGACCGCGACCCGTCGCGGACACCGGCGGCGAGAGCGGCGACGTCGACCGGCGGCCGCTCAGCCACGGGGCCTCCGGACATCGTGCGCGGAGAGGAGGGCCGGAGCCCCCGTCTCCGCGCACGGGCGGTTCAGTGCTCCCCCAGCTTCGTCAGCAGGTCCACCGCCGCCTCGGCGATCACGGTGCCCGGCCCGAAGACCGCGGCCGCGCCCATCTCCAGCAGCGTGGGGACGTCGGCGGGCGGGATCACGCCGCCGACGACGACCATGATGTCGGCGCGGTCGAGCTTGGCCAGCTCCTCGCGCAGCTCGGGCACCAGCGTGAGGTGCCCTGCGGCGAGGGAGTTGACGCCGACGACGTGCACGTCGGCCTCGACGGCCTGCCGCGCGACCTCGCCGGGCGTCTGGAACAGCGGGCCCACGTCGACGTCGAAGCCGAGGTCGGCGAACGCGGTGGCGATGACCTTCTGGCCGCGGTCGTGGCCGTCCTGGCCCATCTTCGCGACGAGGATGCGCGGCTGGCGGCCCTCGTCGGCGGCGAACGCGTCGACGAGCTCGCGGGCGTGGTCGAACGTCGGGTTCTTCCCCGTCTCCTCGGAGTACACCCCGGAGATGATCCGGATCTGGCCCGCGTGGCGCGAGTACACCTTCTCCAGCGCGTCGGAGATCTCCCCGACGGTCGCCTTCGCCCGGGCGGCCTGCACGGCGAGCAGCAGCAGGTTCTGGTCGTCGCCGCGGGTGGCCTGGCCGGCGGCGTTCGTCAGGGCGTCGAGGGCGGAGTCGACCTCGCGGGAGTCGCGCTCCTCGCGCAGCCGGCGCAGCTTGTCGAGCTGCTCGGCGCGCACGCCGGCGTTGTCGACCTTGCGGACGTCGAGCTGCTCGTCCTGCGCCACGACGTACTTGTTGATGCCGATGACGGGCTGGCGGCCGGAGTCGATGCGGGCCTGGGTGCGGGCCGCGGCCTCCTCGACGCGCAGCTTCGGGATGCCCGCGTCGATGGCCTGCGCCATGCCGCCCGCCTTCTCGACCTCCTCGATGTGCCCCCACGCCCGGCGGGCCAGGTCGTAGGTGAGCTTCTCGACGTAGTAGCTGCCGCCCCACGGGTCGATGACGTCGGTGGTGCCCGACTCCTGCTGCAGCAGCAGCTGGGTGTTGCGCGCGATCCGGGCGGAGAAGTCGGTGGGCAGCGCGAGCGCCTCGTCGAGGGCGTTGGTGTGCAGGCTCTGCGTGTGGCCCTGGGTGGCGGCCATCGCCTCGACGCAGGTGCGGATGACGTTGTTGTAGACGTCCTGCGCGGTCAACGACCAGCCACTGGTCTGCGAGTGCGTGCGCAGCGACAGCGACTTCGCGTTCTTCGGGTCGAACTGGCTGACGAGCCTGCTCCACAGCAGCCGGGCCGCGCGCAGCTTCGCGACCTCCATGAAGAAGTTCATGCCGATCGCCCAGAAGAAGCTCAGGCGCGGGGCGAACGTGTCGATGTCGAGCCCCGCGTCGATCCCGGCCCGCAGGTACTCCACGCCGTCGGCGAGGGTGTAGGCCAGCTCGAGGTCGTTCGTCGCCCCGGCCTCCTGGATGTGGTATCCGGAGATCGAGATCGAGTTGAACTTCGGCATCTCCCGCGAGGTGAAGGAGAAGATGTCGGAGATGATCTGCATCGACGGGGCGGGCGGGTAGATGTAGGTGTTGCGGACCATGAACTCCTTGAGGATGTCGTTCTGGATGGTCCCGGTCAGCGCCTTGTGCTCCACCCCCTGCTCCTCCGCGGCCACGATGTAGAGCGCGAGGACGGGCAGCACGGCGCCGTTCATCGTCATCGACACCGACATCCGGTCGAGCGGGATGCCGTCGAAGAGCTGGCGCATGTCGTAGATCGAGTCGATCGCGACGCCCGCCATGCCGACGTCGCCGCCGACGCGGGGGTGGTCGGAGTCGTAGCCGCGGTGGGTGGCCAGGTCGAACGCGATCGACAGGCCCTTCTGCCCCGCGGCGAGGTTGCGGCGGTAGAACGCGTTGGACTCGGTGGCCGTGGAGAAGCCCGCGTACTGGCGGATCGTCCACGGCTGCGTCGCGTACATCGCCGGGTACGGCCCGCGCAGGTACGGCGCGATGCCCGGGTAGGTGTGCAGGAAGTCGACGTCGTCGAGGTCGGCCGCGGTGTAGAGCGGGTTCACCGCGATGCCCTCGGGGGCCTCCCACGGGCTCCCGGACCCCGCCCAGGCGTCGGCCGGGGCCGCGTCGGAGCGGAGCGGGACCTGGGTGAAGTCGGGGATCATCGGCCGGCCTCCTGGTAGATCGCGTCGATCACGGTGACGGCGTCGCAGCCCGCGTACAGGGTGCCGTCCAGCCCGTCGAGGTCGGACCTCCCGGCGAGCAGGACGTGCGTGGCCCCCGCGTCGCGCAGCGCGGCGACGGTCTCGGCCGCGCGCTCGGCGTAGAGGTCGTCGGTGGAGCACAGGACGGCGACGGTCGTGTCGGCATCGGCGAACGCCGTGGTGACGTCGGACGCCGTCTCGGTCGGGCCCGCCTCGACGGGCTCGATCCCGCCGGCCTGCAGCAGGTTGCGAGCGAACCCGGCGCGGGCGGTGTAGGCCGCGAGCGGGCCGAGCGTGGCGAGGAACGCGCGGGGGCGGGCCCCGGACTCGGCCAGCCGGGCGTCGGAGCGGTCGCGGAACTCCTCGTACACGCCGGCGGGGCGGTAGACCGGGAGGCCCCCGGTCGGCGCCTCGGGCAGCGGGCCGCGTTCGACGGGCTTCTCGTCGAGGTCGGGGAACTCGCTGACGCCGGTGAGCGGGCGCTTCCGTGTGGCGGCGTCGCGCTCGCGGCGGGCCCGCACCTCCCCGGTCCGCTCGGCGAGCCATCCCGAGTCGAGCACCGCGACGGCCCCGCCCGCGGCCTCGATCTCCTGGAAGAACGCCCAGGCGGCCTGCGCGAGCTCGTCGGTGAGGGACTCGACGTAGAACGATCCGCCCGCCGGGTCGATCACCCGGGCGACGTGCGACTCCTCGACCAGCAGCGCCTGGGTGTTGCGGGCGATGCGGCGGGAGAACGGCTCGGAGGCGCCGAGTGCCGCGTCGAACGGGGCGACGGTGACGGCGTCGGCTCCCCCGACGCCCGCGGAGAACCCGGCGAGGGTGCCGCGCAGCAGGTTCACGTAGGGGTCGCGGCGGGTGTACATCGTGGGCGAGGCGACGGCGTGCTGCGCCATCGGCTCGGGTGACCCGCACGCCTCCGTGACCCGGGACCACAACCGCCGCGCCGCCCGCAGCTTCGCGATCGTCGGGAACTGCTCGGCGGTGGCGGCGAGGCGGAACTCCAGCAGCCGCGACGCCGTCGCGATGCCGAGGCCCTCCAGCACCCGCAGGTACTCCAGCCCCGCGGACAGGGCGAACCCGAGCTCCTGGGCGTCGGAGCCGCCCGCGGAGTGCACCGGCAGGGCGTCGACGACGACGGCGCGGACCAGCGGATGGTCCGCGCTGACCCGCGTGGCGAGTGCGACGACCGAGTCGACGGGCGGGCCGTCTCCGGTGCGGGCGCGCAGACCGATCGGGTCGAGGCCCAGCGTGCCGCGCAGCGCCTCCCCCGTGCCGCGCTCGGCGGCCAGCGCCAGGAACGCCTCGGCGAGGGCCGGTTGGTCGGGGCCGTCGAGGACGACGGGGGCGAGGTCGAGCAGCACGTCGCCGAGGACGTGCGGGAGGTCGGCGGGCGCGGTGCCGGTGAGCCAGACCGAGGTGACGCCGTTCTCCAGGTCGGCGAGCACGGCCGCGCGGGCGGTGTCGGCGTCGACGTCGGTGTGGCGCTGGCGGACGTCCCAGCCGTCGGGGACGGGGCCGTCGGCGGTGCCGCCGCGGACGAACGGGGCCGCCCCGGGCACGCCGACCGGGGCGTCGGGGGCCGCGGTGTAGAGCGGGCGGACCGCGATCCCGTCGGGGCTCGTGCGCACCAGCTTCTCGACGCCGGCGCCCGCGGGGGCGTCGTCGCCGATCCGGCGGGCCTTGCGCAGCACCCCGTCGACCAGGGCGGACCACTGCGCCTCGGTGGCGGCGGGGAACTCCGCGGCCAGCGACAGCGTGGCGACCTCGGACGGCTCTGTCTCGGGCATCCCCGGATGTTAGTGAGTACGCGCGGCCGTGGCCGGATCCGCCGTGGGTGGTTCCGCTCACGTCCCCCGTCGTCGTAGCGGCCGCGAGTCAGGCCGGCACCACCGACCCGTCGCGCACGGCGACGGTCCGACGCGGCAGTGGCTGTGCGGCCGGGCCCGCGGTGGGGCTGCCGTCGACGGCGGAGAACGTGCTGCCGTGGCACGGGCACACGATCTGGCCGTCGGTCACCTCCGTCACCGCGCAGCCCTGGTGCGTGCAGGTCGCGGAGAACGCCCGGAACTCCCCCGCCGTCGGCTGGGTGACCACCAGGTCGAGGTCGGCGAACACCCGCCCGCCGCCGACGGGGATGGTCGCCGCCGCGGCGAGGGCGTCGGCGACCGGGATCGAGGCGGCAGGCGCGGCGGGGTCGGGCGCGGCGGGATCGGGCGCGGCGGGGTCGGGCGCGGCGGGGTCGGCATCGGCCGGCGCCGCGGGCCGGCCCGCGCCGTAGGCGGCGCACCCGGTCAGCGCGACGGCGCAGGTGCCGCACGCGGCGGCGAGGAGGGAACGTCGGGTGGTGGAGGGCGTGGTCGTCATCGGTGTCCCCTCAGAACGTGAGGCCGGAAGTGGTGAAGAACCACAGTGACGAGGTGAGCCACAGCGCGGTCAGCGCGACGAACAGCAGCGCGCCCAGCACCGGGACGGCCCACCGCGGGCCGCCCGGACGGGCGAGCACCAGCATCTTCGCGACGAACGCGCCGTATACCGCGCACCCGGCGAGCGAGTGCACGAGCACGCGGACGGTCGTGTCCTGGTAGCCGAGTGCGTAGAGGCAGTGCACCGCGACGGGGACGGTGAGCAGCACCGCCGCCCGGCCCGACCAGCGGTGCAGCCCGGCGGCGACCCGCCCGCCGCCGCGGTACATCCGCCGCGCCGACATCAGCTGCACCAGCACGAGGACGAACGCGAGGGTCCCCAGCCAGCTCTTCACCGCGGGGCCGCTGGAGAACCCGGCGACGCTGATAGCGAAGAACGTGGGCTCGTGGACACGGCCGTAGACACCGAGGCCCACCGAGACGAGCGTGCCGATCGCGACCGCCCCGAGCAGGGGGCCGGTGCGGACGGCGGGAACCGCGGAGTGCGCCGGGCCCTCGGCCTCCCAGACGCTCTCGGGCTCGGCGGGGGCGTGCGTCGGGGTCGCCATCAGTACGACATCCCGGCGCGGTCGGCCACGTCGGCGACGTCCTCGCGGCCGCCCGCGACCGCGTCGTCGACGTCGGTCGCGTCGGAGGAGAAGGTCCACTCGTCGCCGTCGAGGGCGAACGTCCCGGTGGCCCCGTCGGCGTCGGCGGTGCCGGTGAGGGTTGCGGTGCCGTCGGCGTCGTCCAGGCTCAGCTCGCCGTCGGCGGCGGTGCCGCGCAGCCACACCTCGTCGCGCGCGTCGCAGACGTAGGCGACGGCCTCGTCCCCGGTGACGACGATCGCGACCGTCATCCGACGGCCCTCGGTCCGGCCGGCGTAGGCGACCTCGGCGGCCGGCGGGGCCCCCGCGGGTCCCGGTTCGGCGGCGGGCGCGGGTGCGGCGGCGGGCGCCGGGACGGAGCCCGCCACCCCGGGGGCGGGGACCGTGCCGGTCTGCGGGGCGGGCGCGCTGTCGGCGACGGGCACCGCCTCGACCACCGGCGGATCGGCCGGGGTACTCAGGTGGTTCGTGGCGAACAGGCCACCGCCGAGGGCCGCGACGGCCAGCAGCGTGAGGAGGGGAGCGGTGCGGGTCATGACCGCTACACGGACGAGTGACGGCGGCGGTTCAGCTGAACCGTCCCCGGTCGCGCTCCGTGTGGGGATGAGGCGGTCGGACGTTGAGTAGGGTCCCCGCCCGTGGACCGCACCGGTGGTGACCGTCGAGACAGGGCGGACGAGGCGTTGGTCCACGCCGTCTACTCCGAACACGGACGGGCGATGCTGGTGTACGCGACACGACTGCTCGACGACCGCGCGGCGGCCGAGGACGTGGTGCAGGAGGCCCTCATCCGGGCCTGGCGCCATCCCGACGTGCTCACCAACGGCCGCGGGTCGGTGCGGGGCTGGCTGCTCACGGTGGTGCGCAACATCGTGATCGACCGGGTCCGGGCCCGCGACGCCCGCCCGCGCGAGGTGGCCGAGGAACCCGAGCGGCCGCCGGTCTCGCGCGACCACGCCGACGCGGTGAGCGCGTCGGTCACCGTGCACGCGGCGCTCGGGTCCCTGTCCGACGAGCACCGCGCCGTCCTCGAGCAGGTGTACCTGCACGGCCGCAACCTCGACGAGGCCGCGACCGCGCTCGGCGTCGCCAAGGGCACGGTCAAGTCGCGGTCGTTCTACGCACTGCGCTCCCTGCGCTCGGCCATGGAGGCGACCCGATGACCCTCCACGACCGCGGCGACCTCGGCGCCCACGCCCTCGGCCTGCTCGACGCCGACGAGGCCCGCGCCCTGGAGGCCCACCTCGCGACGTGCGCAGACTGCCGCAACGAGTGGGAGTCGTTGCGCGACACCGCACTCGCGCTGCGCGAGGTGCCGCCGGAGATGTTCCTCGACGGCCCGCCCGACTCCGAACTGCTGCTGCGCCGCACCGTCCGCGCGGTCCGCACCGAGGGCGGCGGGTCCCGGCGCCGCACCCGGCTGGCGCTGGTGGCCGTCGCCGTCGCCGTCGCGGTGGCGCTGGTCGGCGGGGGTGCCGTGGCGGGTCGGACGCTCGCCCCCTCGACGACCGTCTCCGCCGACTCCCGCACCGTCGAGGGCACCGCGGGCCCGATCGTCATGTCCGCCACGGTCACGCCGGCCGCGGGCTGGGTGCGGGTGGCGACGACGGTGCGCGGGATCGCGGCCGGGAAGCGCTGCACGATCATCGTGGTCGGCCGCGACGGCACCGAGAACGTCGCGGGGAGCTGGCTGGTCTCCCCCGCGTGGGAGGTCGAGGGCGGGACGGTGCAGGGGTCGACGATCATCGATCCCGACGACGTGCTCGCCGTCGCGATCCGCGACGAGGGCGGGACGGACCTGATCACCCTGCCGGTCTGACGCGCCGCAGCCGGGGCAGCACCTCCGCCCCGAGCCGGCGGACGTTCTCCAGCACCCGCCCGCGGTCGCCGCTGCCCTCCACCATCAGCAGGACGTGGTCGATCCCGGTGCGGGCGGCGCTGCCCGCGAGGCGGGCGACGGCGTCGTCGGGGGTGCCGACGGCGTGCAGGCGGCAGAGCAGGTCGGTGTAGGCGACGGGGTCGCGGGGGCGGTGCGGCGCGTCGTCGACGCGGCGGTGGCCGGCCAGGCCGGGGCCGAGCCAGCGCGGCAGTGCCTCCCGCAGGACGGCCTGCGCCCCCGCCGTCGTGTCCTCGACGTGCGCGACGGCGACCGACACGTGCCCGCGTGCGCCGATACCGCACCCGGTCCCGGCCGCACCGGGTACGCGGCCGTCGGGGACGGCGGCCGGGTACCCGCGGACGAACGCCGCCTTCTCCACGTCGTCGGCGTGCATCCCCAGCAGCATCGGCAGGCCGTGGGCCGCGGCGAGTGCGCGGCCCTGCGGCGAGGTCACCGCGAGCACGACCGGCGGGTGCGGGGCGGTGTGCGGTGCAGGGACCACGTCGACCTCCCGGAACGCGAACCGCTCCCCCGCCGCCGCGACCGGGCCGCCGCGCAGGGCGCGCAGCAGGAGGTCGAGGGACTCGGCGAAGCCGTCGCCGACCCGGTCGGTCCCGGTCCCGAACACCTCCAGGTCGACCCACGGCCCGCCGCGCCCGACCCCGAGCCGGAACCGGCCGCGGGAGACCTGGTCGAGCAGCAGCGCCTGCTCCGCGAGCGCCACCGGATGGGTCGTGGACAGGACGCTGACGGCCGTGCCCACCGCGATCCGGCTGGTCGCGCCGAGCAGGTAACCCGCCATCGTGATCGCCGACGGCACCAGGCCGTAGCTCATGAAGTGGTGCTCGGCGACCCACACGTCGTCGAACCCGGCCTCCTCCGCGGCGACGGCGGTGGCGACGCAGGAGTCGAGCACGTCGGCGTGCGTGCGTCCCGGGAACCCGGCGGCCAACAGGAACGCCCCGATGCGCATGTCCCGGGACACTAACGGCGAGCCTCGACTTCTACAGGGTGTAGAACTACTACAGGACGTAGAAGTTCGAGCCTGGAGGCAGCCCGTGGACGCCCTGGACCTGGCCCGGTGGCAGTTCGGGATCACGACGATCTACCACTTCCTGTTCGTGCCGCTGACGATCGGGCTCTCGGTCGTCGTCGCCGCCCTGCAGACCGCGTGGCACCGCACCGGGAAGACCGAGTACCTGCGCGCGACGCGGTTCTTCGGAAAGCTGTTCCTGATCAACTTCGCGATGGGCGTGGTCACCGGGATCGTCCAGGAGTTCCAGTTCGGGATGAACTGGAGCACCTACTCGACGTTCGTCGGCGACGTCTTCGGCGCCCCGCTCGCCCTGGAGGCACTGCTCGCGTTCTTCCTGGAGTCGACGTTCATCGGACTGTGGATCTTCGGCTGGGACAAGCTGCCGAAGCGCGTCCACCTGGCGACGATCTGGGCCGCGGCGATCGGGTCGAACCTCTCGGCGTACTTCATCCTCGCCGCGAACGCCTGGATGCGGCACCCGGTCGGCTTCGAGGTGAACGAGGCGACGGGCCGCGCGCAGCTCACCGACATCGGTGCGGTGCTGACCAACCCGCAGGCGTGGTCGACCTACACGCACGTGCTGGGGGCGTCGTTCGTCGTCGCGGGCCTGTTCGTGGTCGCCGTGAGCGCGTACCGGCTCTGGAGGCACCGCGACGCCGACCACGAGATGTTCCGGAAGGCCCTGCGCGCCGGGCTGCTCACCACCGTCGTCGCCGGGATCGTCGTGGCGGCCTCGGGCGACCACCAGGCCAAGCTCATGGCGCAGGACGAGCCGATGAAGCTCGCCGCGGCCGAGGCGCTGTGGCGCACCGAGGCCCCGACCGGGTTCTCGCTGTTCGCCGTCGGTGACGTCGAGGGCTCACGCAACGTGGTGAACGTGCAGGTCCCGTACGTGCTGTCGTTCCTGGCGACGGGCGAGTTCACCGGCGAGGTCGAGGGCATCGTCGAGCTGCAGGAGCGGTTCGAGGCGCAGTTCGGGCCCGGTGACTACGTGCCGAACGTGCCCGTCCTCTACTGGGCGTTCCGGCTGATGATGGGCCTGGGCGGGGCCGCGATCGGCGTCGGGGTCCTGGGGCTGTGGATCACGCGTCGCGGCCGGCTGCCCGAGCGGGGCTGGACGTACGGCGTCGCGATGCTCGCGCTGCCCGCCGCGCTCGCCGCCAACATCGCGGGCTGGGTGCTCACCGAGATCGGCCGCCAGCCCTGGACGGTGACGGGCGAGCTGCTGACGGCGGCGAGCGTGTCACCCGGCGTCTCGCTCGGCGAGGTCGCGTTCTCGCTGACGACGTTCACGCTGCTCTACGGCGCGCTGGCCGTCGTCGAGGTGCGGTTGCTCTGGCGCTACGTGCAGGCCGGGCCCGCGCACGTCACCCCGACCGTCGAACCGGGCGCCCGCGTCCCGGCCTTCACCTACTAGGAGCCGGTCATGGACCTCCCGACGATCTGGTTCCTCGCCATCGCCCTGCTCTGGACCGGCTACCTGGTGCTGGAGGGCTTCGACTTCGGCGTCGGGATGCTGCTGCCCTCCGTCGGGCGCGACGAGTCGGGGCGCCGCACGATGATCAACGCGATCGGACCGGTGTGGGACGGCAACGAGGTGTGGCTGATCACCGCGATCGGCGCGATGTTCGCCGCGTTCCCCGCCTGGTACGCCGCGACGCTGAGCGGCTTCTACGTGCCGGTGCTGCTGATCGTGGTGGCGCTGGTGTTCCGCGGCGTCGCGTTCGAGTACCGCGGCAAGATCGACTCGGCGGTGTGGCGGCGGCGCTGGGACGCCGCGATCGTCGGCGGCAGCCTGGTGCCCGCGTTCGGCTGGGGGCTGGTGTTCGCCAACCTGCTGCGCGGCGTCGAGATCGGTGCCGACGGGGTGGTGCGCTCGTCGCTGCTCGACCTCCTCTCCCCCTACGCCCTGCTCGGCGCTCTGGCGACCACCGCGCTGTTCGTCCTGCACGGCGCCCTGTTCCTGGGTCTGAAGACCGACGGACCGGTGCGGCACCGGGCGCGGGCGGCGGCGCGGCGGGCCGCACTCGTCGCGGTGCCGGTGGTCGGCGGGTTCCTGGCCTGGACGGCGCACGACCGGGGCACCGGGGTCCCCGCCGCGGTCGCCGCGGTCGCGCTGCTGCTCACGGCCGTCGGGTGCGCGGCGCAGCGGCGCGAGGGATGGGCGTTCGCGGCGACCGCGGCATCGATCGTCGCGGTGTCGGTGATGGTGTTCGGCGGCCTGTACCCGGCCCTGCTGCCGTCGCTCATCGACCCCGCGTTCGGGCTGACCGTGGCGAACGCGTCGTCGGCGCCGTACACGCTCGGGATCCTCAGCGTCGTCGGCGCGGTGTTCCTGCCGCTGGTGATCGGCTACCAGGCGTGGAGCTACTGGGTGTTCCGCAGGCGGGTGCACGTTGACGCCGCTTGATCCCCGCCTGGTGCGCAGTGTCGCGGCGGTGCGGGTGCACCTCGTCGTCGTGGTGGTCCTGGGCGTCGCCACGACCGGGCTCGTCCTGGTCCAGGCGTGGCTGCTCGCGCGGACGATCGCGACCGGCGACCTCGCCGTCGCGGTGGGGGCGCTCGCCGCGTTCGCCCTGGCCCGGGCCGGCATCGCGTACGGCGGCGAGACGCTCGCCCTGCGCAGCGCGGCCACCATCAAGTCGGCCCTGCGCCGTCGGCTGGTCCGCCACGTCGTGCACGACCCCCACGGCGCGGGCGAGGTCGTCACGCTGGCCACCCGCGGCCTCGACGCCCTCGACGACTACGTCGCCCGCTTCCTCCCCCAGCTCGTGCTCGCCGTGCTGGTCCCGGCCGCTGTGCTGGTGGTCGTCGCGCGCGCCGACTGGATCTCGGCTCTGGTGATCGGGCTGACACTCCCCCTGATCCCCCTGTTCATGGCGCTCGTCGGCTGGCACACCCGGGCCCGGACGCAGCGGCAGTGGCGGCTGCTCGAACGCCTCGCCGGGCACTTCCTCGACGTCGTCGAGGGGCTGCCGACGCTCGCGCTGTTCCGCCGTTCCCGGGCCGCCGCCACACAGATCCGCGCGGCGACCGACGCCCACCGCGACGCGACGCTGGGCACGCTGCGGATCGCGTTCCTCTCGGCGTTCGTGCTGGAGGTGCTGGCCACGCTCGCGGTGGCGCTGGTCGCCGTCGAGGTCGGGCTGCGGCTGCTCTACGGCCACCTCGACCTGGAGACCGCGTTGCTCGTGCTGATCCTCGCGCCGGAGGCGTACCTGCCGCTGCGCGAGGTGGGGGCGCGGTTCCACGCGTCGACCGAGGGGGTCGCGGCGGCGGAGCGGGTGTTCGAGGTGCTGGAGCGGCCGGTGCCGGCCGAGGTGACCGGTCCCCCGATCGCCGTCCCGCGGGTCGTCCGGTTCGACGACGTCGCGCTGTCCTACGGCGACGTCCCCGCCCTGCACGGCCTGGACCTGGAGCTGGTCGCGGGCACCACGACCCTCGTGACCGGGCGCAGCGGGGCCGGCAAGTCGACGCTGCTCGCGCTGCTGCTGCGGTTCGCGTCGCCGGACTCCGGGCGCATCACCGTCGACGGCCGCGACCTCGCCGACCTGTCGACGCAGCAGTGGCGCCGCCTGGTCGCCTGGGTGCCGCAGCGGCCGCACCTGTTCGACGCCTCGCTCGCCGACAACATCCGCCTCGGCTCCCCCACCGCGCCCCTCGTCGAGGTCGCGCGGGCCGCCGAGCGGGCCGGGCTCGCCGACGTCGTCGCGGACCTGCCCGAGGGCTACGACACGCGCCTCGGCGAGCGCGGCACGCGGCTGTCGTCGGGGCAGCGTCAGCGGGTGGCGCTGGCCCGGGCGTTCCTGCGCCGGGCCCCGATCGTGCTGCTCGACGAGCCGACCGCGCACCTCGACGCGGAGGCCGCCGCAGGCATCCGCACGGCGGTGGCGGACCTGGTGCACGGCACGACCGCCGTGATCGTCGCCCACGACGACGGGTGGGCCGAGCTCGCCGACGCGGTCGTCCGGCTCGACCCGGCCGCCGCCGACCCCACCGCCGATCCCACCGCCGCGAACCCCGCCGCACACCCGGACACCGCAGCTCCGGACACCGCAGCTCCGGGCGCCGGGGTCCCGGACGCGGTCCCCGGCGCCCCCGTGCCGGAGCCGGTCCGATGATCGTTCCGAAACGGGCCTCCCGATCGAGCGGACCGCCTCGAGCCGCACCTCGGAACGGTCACCCCGACGGTGATCGCCGCGAGACGGGGCTCCCGGTCGGGCCGGTCGCATCGAGCCGCAGCTCGGAACGATCACCCGGACCGGCTCGCGACCCGCTGCTGCGGATGGTCTCCCTCGCCCGGCCGCGGGGCGCCCGGTTCGCGCTCGGGGTGCTCGCCGGCGCCGTGGCCACCGCGTCGGCGGTGGCCCTGCTCGCCACCGCGGCCTGGCTGATCGCCACCGCCGCCGCGCACCCGCCGATCACTGCGCTCGGTGTCGCAGTCGTCGCGACGCGGGCCCTCGGCGTCACGCGCGGGGTGGCCCGGTACCTCGAGCGGCTGGTCACCCACGACGCCGCGCTGCGGACCCTGTCCGACGTGCGGGTGCGGGTCTACGAGCGGCTCGCGCGCACCGAGCCGGTGCGCCGGTTCCGCTCGGGTGACCTGGTGACGCGGCTGGTCGGTGACACCGACGCCACCCAGGATCTGCTGATCCGTGGGCTCACCCCGCCGGCGGCCGCGCTCGTCACGGGGGCCGGGGTCGTCGTGCTGTCGACGGCGGTGCTGGTCCCCGGCGGGGTGCTGCTCGCTGCGGGCCTGCTGCTCGGCGGGGTCGCGGTGCCGCTGCTCGCCGCCGCGGCCGGTCGCGGGCCCGGGCGCCGGGCCGCGGCGGCGCGCGCGGAGCTGGCGACCGCCCTCGTCGACGCCCTGCACGGCGCCCCCGACCTGCACGCCCACGGCGCGATGGCCGCCGCCGTGGCCCGGGTCGAGGCCGCCGACGCCGCGCTCACCCGCGTCGCCCGCCGCGACGCGACACTGCTCGGGCTCGGGGCCGGTGCGTCCGCGCTGGTCGCGGGCCTGACCCTGTGGGGCACGCTGCTGCTGGGCGTCGCCGCGGTCGGCGACGGCGCGCTGTCCACCGTCGGCCTGGCGGTCCTCGTGCTCACCGCTCTCGCCGCGTTCGAGGTCGTCGCCCCGCTCCCGGCCGTCGCCGCCCGCCTCGGCGGACTGCGGGCCTCCGCCACCCGCCTGTTCGACGTCCTCGACACCCCGCCCGCGGTGACCCGCCGCCCGGCGGTCCCTGTGCGGGACGAGCCCGGGCTGCGGATCCGGGGCCTGCGCGTCCGCTACGGACCCGACGGGCCGTGGGTGCTCGACGGGCTCGATCTCGACCTCCCGCCCGGGCGCCGGATCGCCGTCGTCGGGCCCAGCGGGGTGGGCAAGTCGACGCTCGCGTCGGTGCTGTTCCGGTTCCGCGACCCCGACGGCGGCACCGTCCACCTCGACGGCGTCGACGTCACGACGCAGGACCCCGACGACGTCCGCCGGGCGATCGGCGGTGTCCCCGCCGATCCGCACGTGTTCGACGCGACGGTCCGCGCCAACCTGTTGCTCGCCCGCCCCGGGGCGACGGACGCGGAGCTGTCGACGGTCCTCGACCGCGTTCGCCTCACCGCCGCACTGGCCGCGGCGGGCGGCCTCGACGCGGAGACCGGCCCGCACGGTGACCGGCTCTCCGGCGGCATGCGCACCCGCCTCGCGCTGGCCCGCGCCCTGCTCGCCGACCCCCGGGTACTCGTCCTCGACGAACCGACCGCGCACCTCGACCCGGAGACCCGCGACGCCGTGCTCGCCGACGTCCTGGACGTCACCCGCGGCCGGTCGCTGGTGCTCATCACCCACGATCCGGCGGGCCTCGACGCGCTCGACGAGGTGGTCGACCTAGCTCGGTGAGCCGGGCCCCTCCGGCAGCACGGTGAGGGTCTTCGGGGTGCCGGGGAGGATCCGCTGCACGTAGGAGCGGGCCGCCGCGGTCGTGCCGACGTCGGTGCAGGCCTGCTCCGAGAGGAACCAGCGGTGCTCCAGGATCTCGTGGAACACCTCCGCGGGGGCGAGCCGGTCGGACAGGTCCGGCGGCACCATCGCCAGGACCCGGTCGTAGATCTCGGCGCGCCAGCGGTGCGCCGCCACCGTCTCGGGCACCGCCCGCCCCTCCTTCTGCTCCAGGTGCGCGCGGTAGCTGACGACGTCGTTGAGGAGGCGGCGCGCCTGGTTCTCCGTGACCTGCAGGCCGGTGAGCGCGAACAGGCGGTGCCGGTGACGCCCGGACTCCGCGACACGCGTGTGCACCTTGAGCCGCGTGCCCTCCGCGGTGGTGACGAGCTCGATCTCGTCGACGTCGAAGCCCAGCTCGTTGAGCCGGTCGATCCGCTCGGCGACGCGGTAGCGCTGCTCGTCGGGGCGCATCAGCTCCTCGCGCGTCAGCTCGTCCCACAGCGCGTGGTAGCGCGCCGGGAGCTCCGCGGCGATCCGGATCGGGTCGACGTCCTCGGGCAGCAACCCGCCCGCCTGCAGGTCGAGCAGCTCGCCGCCGACGCGCTCCACGGCGTAGTCGATGTCGAACCCGCGCTGGCCGTCGGTGAGCGAGGGGTGCAGCTCCGCGGTCTCGGCGTCGACCAGGTAGGCGGCGACGCTGCCCGCGTCCGGGCGGAACAGGGTGTTCGACAGCGAGCAGTCCCCCCAGAACAGCCCGGCCAGGTGCAGCCGCGCGAGCAGCTCGACCATCGCGTCGACCAGCTGGTCGGTGGGCTGCTGGGTGTGCCCGTGGGAGAACACGTAGCGGTAGGACATGGAGTAGTCCAGGAAGCGGGTCACCAGGATCGCGTCCTGGTCCGGGCCGTCCTGGCCGGGGGCGGGCCCGCGCTCCACGCAGATGCCGAGCACCGACACCGCCGGCATCTCCATCGCCTCCAGCTCGCCGAGCAGGCGGTACTCCCGACGGGCGAGCCGCTCGTCGATCTCCTTGAGCGCGTAGACCATCCCGTCGACCTCGACGAACCGCACCACGTGCCGCGAGATGCCGCGCTGGGCCACCTCGAGCATGTGGTCGTCGTCCCACTCCTCCAGCGGCGTGGCCCACGGCAACGACAGCAGGCCCGCCGCGTGCGCCGCCGGAGGGCGGAAGATGAAGCGCATCAGGCCTTCGGTCCGCCTGCGACGTAGACGACCTGCCCCGACACGAAGCCGGCCCCCTCGCTGACGAAGAACGACACGGTGTGCGCGATGTCGTCGGGTTCCCCGGGGCGGGCCACCGGGATCTGGGCGGCGCGCGCGGACACGTAGGTCTCCCAGTCCTCGCCGATCCGCTCCGCCGTCGCCCTCGTCATGTCGCTGACGATGAAGCCGGGGGCGATGCAGTTCGCGGTGACACCGAACTTGCCCAGCTCGATCGCGAGCGTCTTCGTGAAGCCCTGCAGGCCGGCCTTCGCGGTGGCGTAGTTGGACTGGCCGCGGTTGCCCAGCGCCGAGGTGCTCGACAGGTTGACGATCCGGCCCCACTTCGCTGCCACCATGTGCTTCTGCACGGCCTTGCTCATCAGGAACGCGCCGCGCAGGTGCACACCCATCACCGAGTCCCAGTCGAGCTCGGTCATCTTGAACAGCAGGTTGTCGCGGGTGATCCCGGCGTTGTTGACGAGCACGGTCGGAGCGCCCAGCTCCGCCTCGACCCGCGTGACGGCGGCCTCCACCGCGGCGGCGTCGGAGACGTCGGCGCCGACGGCGAGCGCCCGGCCGCCCTCCGCGGCGATCGCGTCGGCGACGGTCTTCGCGGAGGACTCCTCGAGGTCGAGGACAGCGACCGCCATCCCGTCGCGCGCCAGGCGCAGTGCGGTGGCGGCACCCAGGCCACGCGCCCCGCCGGTCACGATGGCCACCCGCTGGTCGTTCGTCATCACTGCACCCCTCGTCACGCTCACTCGGTCGGCCCCGATCCTTCCACCTGCGCGGGTCGCGGGCGCAGGTGTCGTCGGATCGGGCCGTCATGGGGCCGCATGTCGCAGCTCGGGTGACCCGTCCGGAGCACTGCGCTACCGCCGGTCCTCCCCACACGACCACTGGCCGCATGATCACCCCCGCGAGGGCGACACGTATCCCGCTCGTCACCGTTCCGTGACCTGGATGGTCGACCGTTCGCCCTCGGTGTCGGGGGGCGCCTCAGGCCGCCCTCCCCCGTGAGTTCCCACCGCTAGCGGAATGCGAGGGCCCGTGAGCTCTGCCGATCGATCCCGTGACCGCCGCCCCGGCCCGGCCTGGCTGCCCCTGGCCGCCGCAGCACTGGTGGTGCCGACCGCGCTGGCCGGCCTGACGCTGCTGTGGCCGCGGCCGCAGATCGAGGGCGACCTGACGCGCACCGCCTCCGAGTCGCTCGCCGCGGCCGGCATCACCGGTGCCGGGGTGGCGTTCAGCGGCCGCGACGCCGTCGTCTCCGGACTGACCGGTCCGGACGCGGCTCGGGCGGTCGAGATCGTGCAGGGCGTGCCCGGGGTGCGGATCGCGCAGCTCCCCGCCGACGGGGCGGGAACGGGCGACGGGACCGGTGACGGCACGGGCGCCGAGCCGGACGCCGCCGCGAGCGGGCCGTTCGGGATCGCGCGCCGCGGCGGCGACATCGTCCTCACCGGCGTGGTGGGTTCCGAGGCGGAACGCGCGGCGCTGGTCGCCGCGGCCACCGAGCAGGCGGGCGGGAGCCCCGTCGTCGACGAGCTCACCGTCACCGAGGGGGCACTCCCCCAGCCCGGCGTCACCACGTCGAGCGTCGGCGCGATCGCGGCGCTGCTCAGCACCGTTCCCGGCGACATCGCCACCTCCGTCGACGGCGACACCGTCACCCTCACCGGTAACGCGCCCGACTCCGCGTCCGCGCAGGCCGCGGGTGCGGCCCTGTCCGCGCTGGTGCCCGGGGCGACCGTCGACAACCGGCTCACCGTCGCCGGTGGGGGTGCGGCCCCGTCGGGCGAGCTCGACGACGCGGGCAAGCGGGAGCTGCAGAGCGCGATCGACGCACTCGTCGCCGGTGCGCCCGTCACGTTCGAGCCGGACAGCCCGGCGCTCACCGCGAGCGGGGCCGCCACCGTCGACGGCATCGTGACCCTCGTCGCGCTGGTGCCCGGCGCGCAGCTGCAGGTCGACGGCTACGTCGCCACCGGCCCAGGCAACGGCGTGCTCAGCGCGCAGGAGCTGTCCGACCAGCGCGCCGCCGCCGTCCGGGACGCGCTGGTGGCCGGCGGGGTGCCCGCCGACAACATCACCGCCCGCGGTCTCGGCGAGGGCGACTCCCCTGCGGCGCAGGCCGCGGGACGTCGCGTCGAGATCACCGTCGTCTGAGTCCCGCACACCGCACCGAGGAGGAGTCGTCGTGCTCTGGTTGTTCGCCCAGGTCTGGGTCTGGCTGATCGTCGCGCTGGCCCTCGGGGTACTGGCCGGCTGGCTGTTCTGGGCCCGCCCGCTGCGCCGCCGGGTCGCCGAGCTCGAGGCCTCCCGCGGGCAGGCGGCGCCGCCGTCCCGCTCCGCCGCCTGACCCGCCCGCTCTACCCGCTCCCGCACCGCTCTCTGGAGGAACTCCGTGTCTTGGCTCTACGGGCAGACCTGGCTCTGGTACCTGCTGGCGTTCCTGGTCGGCGTGCTGCTGGCCTGGCTGCTCCTGGTGCTCCCCGCCGGGCGGCGGCTGCGGGAGCTGGAGCGCGGGCGGCCGGTCGCGGCGTCCGGTGAGCAGGAGCGGCCCGCACCCGCCGCCGCTGCGGCGACTCCCGTCGCGATGGGCAAGGGCGAACGGCCCGCGGTGGACGACGCCGTGACCGAGCAGATCCCGGCGGTCGACCCGGCGCTGAGCACGCTGGACACCTCCCGTTCCCGCCCCGACCTCGCCGCGGGCGCCACCGCGGCCGGGCTGGGGGCCGCCGGGCTGGGCGCGGCCGGCATCGCCGCGGCGAACGACTCCGAGACGACCCGCGAGATCCCGCGCGTCTCCCCGGACGACGACACCCGTGAGATCGACCTCTCCGGTGGGGAGGCCACGACCGTCCTCCCGGTCGTCCCGCCCGCCGACACCGACGCCACGACCGTGATCGAGCGGCCGACAGGCGACGACACCACCCCGTCCGACACCACCCCGTCCGACACCACCCCCGCCGGCCCGACCGGCCCGGCCGAGTCGGCTCCGGGCGACTCGGGTGCCGCAGGTGTCCCGGGTGCCGCAGGTGTCCCGGGTGCCACCGCCGCCGGACTCGGCGTCGCCGGGCTCGCCGCGGGTGGGGCGGCGGTCGCCGCGTCGAACCGTTCCGACGACGACGCCACCCCGGCCGACAGCACCCGGGCCGACAGCGCGACCACCACCGACAGCGCGACCACCACCGACGCCGCGACCACCACCGACGCGGGGACCACCACCGACGCGGGGAGCGACACCGTCGACCCGGACGCGACCGCGGTCCACGCGACGGCGGATGCCCCCGTCGACCCGGCGCCCGTCGACCCGGCGCCCGTCGACCCGGCGCCCGAGAGCGCGGCCCCCGAGAGCGAGACCCCCGAGGCCGCAACCGACGAGCCTGCTGCGGACGCCACCGACGAGGCCACCACGGACGGCTCCACCGGCGCCGACGCGGGCGCGACCGACGCCGGTGCCGTGGGCACCACGGACGACGACGGGTCCCCGGGCCTCGGCGCCGCCGCACTGGGCGCCACGGCGGTCGGCGCGGCCGCCGTCGCCGGGTCCGGCGACTCGTCCGAGGAGACCTCCGCCGACGCCACCGCCTCGGACGCGGTCCCGGCCGACCCCTCCGCCGGCGACACCTCCGCCGGCGACACCTCCGCCACCGGCACGGCCACCGCCGACGCCGGCACGACCGACGCCCCCGCCGCGGAGCCCGTCACCCCGGCCGTCACGACCGTCGACCCCTCCACCGCCGACCCCGCGGCTCCCGACACCGGGGACACCGACACCGCGGCTCCCGACACCGGGGACACCGACACCGCGGACACCGACACCGCGGACACCGACACCGCGGACACCGACACCGCGGACACAGCGGAACCGGGCGCCGTGACCGCGGACGCCCCCACCGCCGACCCGGAGACCGGCCCCGGGGCCGGCGCCGCCGCGGCCGTCGGCGTGGCCGGGCTCGGCGCGGGTGCGGTGACCGCAGCCGCCGTCTCCCACGACGCCGCCGGCGAGACGACCGACGGAGACGCGGCCACGACGACCGGCACCGGTGACCCCGCCACCGACGCCCCCACCGGGGTCACCGGCTCCGACATCGTGTCCAGCGTCGCCGACACCCCCGCACGGGACCCTGTCGGCGAGAGCACGGCCGACGAGGGCGGCACGTCCACGGGTACCGCCGCACCGGCCGCCGGAGCCGTGGGCGCCGGGGCGGTCGGGGCCGGGGCGCTCGCCGGGACCCCGGCCGACACCCCCGCGTCGGCCACCCCCGACCCCGACGACGCCCCCTTCGGCCCGGGCTCGGCCCGCGCCACCTCCGACGGCGCCTCCCCCGACCCCGCGTTCGGGATCAAGGGCAACGTCGACACGATGCGCTACCACGGCCGGACCTCGCCGTACTTCGAGCGGACCCGCGCCGCGGTGTGGTTCCGCACCGGGCGCGACGCCGAGGAGGCCGGGTTCGTCGCCTGGAACACCCGCGGCCGCATTCCGCACTCCCCCTCCGTCCCGGCGACCCCGCAGGGTCTGCTCGGTACGCCGGACACGGCGCAGGCGGCCGGGACGGTGCCCGTCGTCAGTCCCGGACGGTTCCCCGGTTCGGCCCTGCCGAGCGAGGGCGGCGCCGCCCCGACACCGGAGCACACGATCAAGGGCAACGCCGACTCGATGCTCTACCACACCCCCGAGTCGCCCTACTACGGCCGCACCAAGGCGGAGGTGTGGTTCACCAGCACCGCCGACGCCGAGGCCGCCGGCTTCTCCGACTGGAAGCGCCGCACGCGCTAGACGCGGGAGCCTCCTAGACTCTTCCCGTGTCGGACGACCCGGGCGGGAACGTGATCACCTGGGTGAGCGACCCGACCGGCGCGCGGACGGCGCTCTCCCCCGCCTGGCGCAGCGCCACCGGGGCCGATCCGGCGGGTGACCTCGGGTCGGGGTGGCAGCGCCGGGTGCACCCCCGGGACCTGCCCGGGCACCTCGACCGCACCGCGGCCGCCCGCGCCGCCGGCACGGGCTGGACTGCGACCTACCGCCTGCTGCACACCGGCGGCACCGTCCAGGCCGTCCGGGAGCACGCCGTCGCCGTCGACGGCTCCTGGGCCGGGGTCGTGGTGCCGGACACCGACGGCGCCGACCCGGCCGCGACGGGGGCCGCGTTCCGGCTCCTCGCCGAGCACGCCGACGACGTGATCGGGCGGCACACCGCCGACGGCAGGTGGCTGTGGATCTCCCCGTCGGTGCAGCGGGTCGTCGGGTACCGGCCCGATGACGTGATCGGCCTGCACCCCCGCGACCTCGTGCACCCCGACGACGCCGGCCGGCTCGACGCCGCACTCACCGCCCTCACCGACGACGAGCCCGCCGAGCTGACGCTGCGGCTGCGCTGCTCGGACGGCACGCACCGCTGGTTCGCGCTACACGCGCGGCGGGTCCGCAACGACCGCACCGGTGCCGTCGAGGTGCACACGTCCCTGCGCGACGTCACCGACCAGCTCCTCGCCCAGGAGGAGCTGGGGCGGTTCCGCGGGCTCGCCGACCGGGCCGCCGACCTGATCGGCATCGCGGCCGCCGACGGCACCGTCCTCTACCTCAACCCCGCGGGCCGGGAGATGCTCGGCTTCCCCGGGGAGCACCCGCTCGACGGCCTGACCATGCCCAGGACCGTCGCGCCCGCCGACCGCAAGCGCTTCGCCGGGGTGATCGCCGAGGTCGACCGCACGGGCACCTGGTCGGGCTCGATGCGCCTGGTCGACACCGCGGGCATCATGATCCCGGTCTGGCTCGCCGCGGCCGCGCACCCCGACCACAGCGGGCGCACCGCCTTCTACTCCGCGGTCGCGCAGGACCTGCGCGAGCGCCGCGGCGGCGAGCCCGCGCTGCAGCAGGAGCGCGAGCGCTACCGCATCCTGGTCGCGCAGGCCCCGGTCGGCATCTGGGTCGCCGACCGCACCGGCGCCACGACGTTCGTCAACGACCACATGGCCGAGATCACCGGCCGCGACGCCGCCGGGCTCGCCGGCGCCGACCACATCCACCCCGACGACCGGGCGGCCCTCGCCGACAGCTGGTCCGGCGCGGTCACCCGCGGATCGGCGTGGCGCGACGAGTTCCGCATCGTCACCCCGGCCGGCGAGGTCCGCACCGTGACCTCCACCGCCCGGCCCCTGCACGACGCGGTCGGTACCGTCACCGGCTTCCTGGGCACGACCACCGACGTCACCGAGCAGCGGGCCGCAGAGCACGACCGACGCGAGGCCGCGGGCCAGCAGGCCGCCCGCCTGGTGTCCGACGCCGCCGCGGCCCGGCTGCGGGCGATGATCGGCGGGCTCACCGCCATCGTGTGGGAGGCCGACTGGGACCCCGCCGCGGCCGCGCTGCGGTTCACCTTCGTCTCCGACCGCGCCGAGGAGCTGCTCGGACACCCCTCCCCGCGCTGGCTCGACGACCCCGGCTTCTGGCCCGGGGTGATCCACCCCGACGACCGGGCCGACACGCTCGCGTTCACCGCGGACCGCACCGCGGGCGGGTTCGACCACGACCTGACCTACCGCGCCCGCACCGCCGACGGCCGCACGGTCTGGCTGCACCAGGTGGTGCACGTGGTCGGCGGAGGCGGGTCGCCGGTGCGCGCACAGGGCCTCACCGTCGACGTCACCGAGCAGCGGCGCGCCGAGCGGTCCTCGGAGATCCTCGCCGAGACCGGGCGGCTGATGGCCGAGACCGGGTCCGTCGAGCAGAAGCTGGACGCGCTGGTCCGGCTCGTCGCGCACGATTTCGGCGAGGCCGCGGTCGTCTCGCTGGCCGGGCCCGACGGGCTGCTCCGGCGCGCCGCCGTCGCCCACCCCGAGGACCCGGCCGGGGAACGCGCCCTGCTGCGGCTCCCCCCGGCCGCCCCCGGTCCGCGGGTGTTGGAGGTGGCCGCCGACGGCGTCCCGGTCGTCCTGCCGCCCGCCGACGCCCCCGAGGGGCACCACGCGCTCACGGTGCCGCTGCGCATCGAGGGCCGCTTCGCGGGCGTGCTGTCCTTCCTCGCGCTCGGACCGGTGCGCCACCACGACCACGCCGTCCTCGAACTCGCCGCCGAGCTCGGGCGGCGCACGTCGCTGATGCTGGAGGCCGACCGCAGGCGCACCCGCGAACGCCAGCTCCAGCGCGTCACCGCCGACCTGGCCACCGCCGACACCGTCGACGAGGCCGGTCGGCGGCTGGTGGAGCGGCTCCGCGACATCCTCGGGGCCGACGCCGCGAGCATGTACCGGGTCGACGCCGAGCACGGCGTCCTGCGCAGCGTCATCGCGGTGGGCTACGCCGACGAGCTCCGCGCGCAGTACGCGACGATCCGCGCCGACGCCGACGTACCCCTCGCCCTCGCGACCCGGACCGGCCAGGCGTCCTGGATCCGGGACCGGGAGGAGTGGGCGCTCCGGTTCCCCGACCTGCTCGGCCCCGCCGTCGCCGGGGGCCGGCACGCGTGCGCCACGCTGCCGCTGCTCTCCCGGGGGATCGCCGTCGGCGCGGTCTACCTGAGCTTCGCGACGCCCCGCATCTTCCCGGCCGACGAGCAGGCGTTCGCGCTGGCCATGGCCGCGCAGGCGGCCCCGGCCCTGGAACGTGCCGTCGCGGCCGACGAGCGCCGGGTCATCGCCGAGACCCTGCAGAACAGCCTGCTCCCGCCGACGCTGCCCGACCTCGACCGGCTCTCCCTCGCCGCCCGCTACCTCCCCGGCGCGCAGGGCACCCGGGCGGGCGGCGACTGGTACGACGTCCTGCCGCTGGACGGGGGTCGGGTCGCGATCGCGGTCGGCGACGTCGTCGGGCAGGGGACGCGGGCCGCCGCCGTCATGGGGCAGCTGCGCAGCGCACTCGCGGCCTACCTGCTGGAGGGGCACGACCCGGCCGGGGCACTGGGTCACCTCGACAGGTTCGCCCGCCGCGTCCCCGGCGCCGCCGGCAGCACGGTCACCTGCCTGGTCCTCGACCCGGTCGACGGCGTGCTGACGTGGGCGCGGGCCGGGCACCCGCCGCCGCTGGTGCTCGGGCCCGGCGGGCCGCGGCTGCTGGAGGACGCCACCGGCACCGTGCTCGCCGTGCGCGGCCGCCCGCCCTACGTCGCCGGGACCGCGCGGCTGGCCCCGGGCGACAGCATCGTGCTCTACACCGACGGGCTCGTGGAGCGGCGCGGCGAGGTCGTCGACGACGGGCTGGAGCGGCTGTGCGCGGCCGGGGAGAAGGCCCACCCACTGCCGCCCGCCGCCCTCGCCGAGGCACTCCTCGCCGCGGGCCTCGACGACGGTCCGACCGACGACGTCGCCCTGATCGTCGCCCGGCTGACCCCGGCGCCGCTGCTGCTGGACCTGCCGGCCGACGGCGATGAGCTGCGCGGCCTGCGGCGCGCCGTCGCCCGGTGGACCGCCGAGATCGGGCTCGACCCCGACGAGTCCTACGACCTGCAGCTCGCGCTCGGCGAGGCCGCGGCGAACTCCGTCGAGCACGCCTACCGCGGCGCCGCCGGACCGGGCCGCATGCAGGTGCGCCTGGCCCGGGACGGCGCCACCCGGATCGCCGTGACGGTGCGCGACGGCGGCGTGTGGCGACCCCCACCCACCGATCCCGGCCACCGGGGCCGGGGCCTGACCCTCATCAGCGAGATCGGCGACGACGTGCACCTCGAGCACGGCGCGGACGGCACGGAGATCCGGTTCAGCGTGCCCGCGGTGCCCCGGCCGCCCGACCCGCCCGCCCCGGCGCCGCCGCCGGGCGCCGTCGCCGACGGCGCCGGGCCGACCCGCCTGCGCATCCGGCGGACCGCGGCCGCCGAGCGGATCGCCGTGGCGGGCGACCTCGATCCCTCCGGCGCGGCGTCGGTCGGGCCCGCCCTGCTGGCCGCGGCCCGCGCGGACGGCCCGGCGCTCGTGCTCGACCTGCGCGCCACCACCTACCTGTCCAGCGCCGGGATCGCGCTGCTCGCCGAGGTGGTCGACACAGCCACGCAGGCCCGGCGGGCCCTGCGCCTCGACGTCACCGCGTCGGGTGCCATCGGCCGGGCCCTCGCGCTGTCCGGCCTCTCCCGCCTGGCCGGGCCGGCGTGACAATCAGTCGAAGAGCTCCGGTTGCTCCGCGCTGATCCGCTCCCAGATGGGCTGGAACTGGAACCAACCGGCACCCTCGTAGCCGACCTGCCCGCGGGTCAGCTCCGCCTCCTCCCGGCCGATCCGCCGGGGCGGGCGACTCAGGCCGGCGGCCGCGGCGTACGCGTCGAGCTGGCAGCGGGCCGTGCGTTCCAGGGTGAGGAACCACCACGCCGCGCTGTCGACGCTGGTGCCGACGGTGAGCATCCCGTGGTTGCGCAGGATCACCGCCTTGTGGCCGCCCAGGGCGACCCCGATGCGGCGGCCCTCCTCGCGGTCGAGCACGACGCCGGTGAAGTCGTCGAACACGCCCACGTCGTCGTAGAAGGCGCAGGCGTCCTGGGTGAGCGGCTCGATGCCGACCTCCAGGCTGGACAGCGTCTTCCCGGCCGGGCCGTGCGCGTGGGCGGCGGCGAGGACGTCGGGCCGCGCGGCGTGCACCGCGCAGTGGATGGCGACCGCGGCCCCGTTGACCGCCCGGTCGCCCTCCACGACCTGCCCGTCCTCGTCGACGCGCACCAGGTCGCTGCTGCGGATCATCGCGAAGTGCATCCCGAACGGGTTGACCCAGAACGTGTCGGGCTCCGCCGGGTCGCGCACCGTGATGTGGCCGGCGACCCCCTCGTCGAGCCCGGCCCGGCTGAACATGCGGAACGCCGCGGCCAGCTTGGCCTTGCGGTGGGCCCGCTCCTCCTCGACGGTGGCGAACTCCTGCGGCCGGGCCATGTACAGGCTGCGCCCGCCCGCTCCGGTCATGGCCGCGCCGGCCGGGGCTGCGGTGTTCGTGTCGGTGCTCACCCGCCCAGTGTGCACGTCCACCCCGACATGATCGAGGCTCGGCCGTGATGAGATGTGACGGGACGGACCGGGACGGGTGGACGCGCTGGGGGCTGCTCGTCGGGCTCACCGCGGCCGTCACGCTGGGGATCGCCGCGTTCGGCGTCCCCTCCCCCGCGCTGTTCGGCGGGCTGCTCGTCGGCACGGTGCTGGCGCTGGCCGGACGGGCACCCGAGCACGTCCCGGGCGGTGCGACGACCGTCGCGCAGGCCGTCATCGGCGTGGTCATCGGCCTGCTCGCCCGGCCGGGCACGCTCGGGGCGGTCGCGCAGAGCTGGCTGCCGGTGCTGCTGGTGGCCGTCGGCACGCTCGCGGTCAGCATGGCCGCCGGGTTGCTGATGGGCGTGCGGCGCGGCGTCACCCCGCTCACCGGGATGCTCGCCCTCACCGCGGGCGGCGCGTCCGGACTGGTGGCCGTGGCCAGGGAGCTCGGCGGGGACGAGCGGATGGTCGCGGTCGTGCAGTACCTGCGGGTCGGGATCGTCACCGCGACGATGCCGGTCGTGGCCGCGCTCGCGTTCGGGGCCACCGTCACCGGCGGCGCCGACCCCGGCACGGGCCCGGGAGCGCCGTGGGCCGTCGACCTGGGGTTCCTCGCCGTGTGCGTCGCGGCCGGGCTGGGGATCGCCCGTCTCGTCCGCGTGCCGGCGGGCGGGCTGCTCGGGCCGATGGCGGTGGCCCTCGCGCTGAGCCTGACCGGCGTGACGTTCGGGGCCGCCCCACCCGTGCTCGTCGTCGAGATCGCCTACGCGGTGATCGGCTGGCAGGCCGGCGTGCGGTTCACCCGGACCGCCCTGCGCACGGTCCTCGGCGCACTGCCGCTGGCCACGGCGCTCATCGCGGCCGTCGTCGTGGCCTGCGCCGGACTGGGCCTGCTGCTGTCCGCCCTGACCGGTGTCACCCCGCTGGAGGGCTATCTCGCGACCACCCCCGGCGGGGTCTACGCGGTGCTCGCCACCGCCATCTCCGCGGGCGGCGACGTGACGTTCGTGGTGGCGGTGCAGGTGATCCGGGTGCTCCTCATGCTGCTCGTGGCCCCGCTGCTGGCCGGCCTGGTGGGCCGGCTCGGACCGTCCCCGGGGTGATCGCCGCGACGCGAGGTGTCGGCACCGCGGGACCGGGGTAACCCTTCGGCGACATCCGATGGACGACGGGAGAACCCCATGGCAGCCGACGACAAGGTCGACCACAAGGCCGAGGAGCTCAAGGGCAAGGTCAAGGAGGGCGTCGGCAGCGCCACCGGTGACGAGAACCTCGAGAACCAGGGCCGTAACGACCAGGCCAAGAGCAACCTCAAGCAGGCCGGCGAGAAGGTCAAGGACGCCTTCAAGAGCTGAGCGTCCGCACGCGGGAGGGGCCCCGGTCGACACGACCGGGGCCCCTTTCCGCGGGCGAGCCGTCGGGGTGACGGGCTAGCGTCGGCGCCATGACCGCGATCGCCACCTTCTCCCTCGTCGCGCTCGACTGCCCGGACCCGTCCGAGCTGGCCCGGTTCTACGGGGCCATCACCGGCTGGGAGGTCGACGGGAGGCCCCCCGAGCTGGTCGGGGAGGACGACGGCTGGGTCCAGCTGAGCGCCCCCGGCGGCGGGGCCACCATCGCCTTCCAGAAGGTCCCCGGGCACCGGCCCCCGCAGTGGCCGGGCACCGAGCACCCCCAGCAGGCCCACCTCGACTTCGACGTGCCCGATCTCGACGCCGCCGAGGAGCGCCTGCTCGCGATCGGCGCCCGCAGGCACGAGGTCCAGCCCGGTGAGACGTTCCGGGTCTACCTCGACCCGGCCGGGCACCCGTTCTGCCTGGTGCTCGCATGAGCACGACCGAGATCACCACGCTGGAGGAGCTCGACGAGCTGATCGGCACCCCGCTGCCGTGGATCGCGGACAAGGCCCGCGACCGGCTCGACCCGATCGACGTGGCGTGGATCGGGGCGTCGCCGTTCTGCCTGGTGTCCACGAGCGCTGCCGACGGCACCTGCGACGTCTCCCCCAAGGGCGACCCCGCCGGCTTCGTCCGCGTCCTCGACGACCGCACGCTCGCGATCCCGGAGCGCCCGGGCAACCGGCGCATCGACGGTTACCGCAACATGGTCACCAACCCGCACGTCGGCCTGCTGTTCGTGGTGCCGGGGCGCACCGACACGCTGCGCGTCAACGGGCGGGTGCGCGTGATCCGCGACGCGCCGTACTTCGACGACATGGTCGTGAAGGGCCACCGGCCGCTCCTGGCCGCCGAGGTCACGGTGCAGGAGATCTTCTACCACTGCGCGAAGTCGTTCCTGCGCTCCCACCTGTGGCAGCCCGACCACTGGCACCCCGAGGACCTGCCGTCGCGCGCGCAGATCGTGCAGGCCCTCGAGCGACGGTCCGACTCGCTCGAGGAGGTCACGAGCTACTACGAGAGCCCGGCCTACGCCGACGGGCTCTACCGGCAGAACCTCTAGGAGTGTCGCAGAAGCTCCGGCCGTAGCCGGCGGCCGAGCTTTCAGCGCGCTCCTACGGGGCTTCGCGCACCGCGTCCAGCCGGGCCCGCGCCGCCGCGGGGTCCGGGGTCCGGTCGCGGCCCGTGCCGTCGAGCAGCTCCACCGCGTCGTCGACGGCCCGGCGCAGCCGGCCCACCTCGGCGGCGCGCAGGGCCAGCTCCGTGTGCATGGACCACAGGTCGACGAACACCGCCACCTTCGACCGCAGCACCCACGGGTCGAACGGCTTGGTGATGTAGTCGACCGCCCCGGCCTGGTAGCTGCGGAACGCCAGGTGCGGGTCGTAGTCGACGGCGGTGAGGAACAGGATCGGGATGTGGCGGGTCCGCTCCCGCTGCTTGACGTGCCCGGCCGTCTCGAAGCCGTCCATGCCGGGCATGTGGGCGTCGAGCAGGATCACCGCGTAGTCGCCGGTGAGCAGCCGTTTGAGGGCGTCCTCCCCGCTGGTGACCGACTCGATCTCGATCGGCAGCCCCTCCAGGATCGCCTGCAGGGCCAGCAGGTTCTCCCGCCGGTCGTCGACCGCGAGCACGCGCGCGATGCTCATGACGCCTCCGCCGGAGAGATCACGTCGACGGGGCTCACGATGCCACCCGCCCCGCCACCCACGACGCCATGAGCACGAGCAGTTCGTCGAGGTCGACCGGTTTCGTCACGTAGTCGGTGGCTCCCGCGGCCAGGCTGGACTCGCGGTCGCCCGGCATCGCCTTCGCCGTCAGGAACACGACCGGGAGGCCGCGGCCCTGCGGCAGGGCGCGGATGCGTCGGGTGGTCTCGTTGCCGTCGATGTCGGGCATCATCGCGTCCATCAGGACGACGTCGACATCCGGGTGCTCCGTGAGCATCGCGATCCCGTCGTGGCCGTTCTCCGCGTACAGCACGGTGAGCCCGTGCAGCTCCAGCGCGCTGGTCAACGCGAACACGTTGCGCACGTCGTCGTCGATGATCAGGACGGTGACGCCGGCCAGCCCGGCGACCGGCCGGGCGGTCGGGCCCGCCGAGCGCAGGATCGGGGCCCTGCCGTCCGGCCGGGTCCCCTCCCCCGGCGGCGCCGGGTCCGGTGCGGTGCGCCGCGGCGCGATCCGCGCCGTCGAGGTGACGGCGGGCAGCTCGTCGGGCAGGTACAGGGTGAACTCCGATCCCCGCCCCACCTCCGACGACACGTCGATCCGCCCGCCGAGCAGCCGGGCCAGCTCCTTGCTGATCGACAGGCCCAGGCCGGTGCCGCCGTACTTGCGGCTGGTCGTGCCGTCGGCCTGCTGGAACGCCTCGAAGATCATCGCGAACTTGTCCTCGGGGATGCCGATGCCGGTGTCGCGTACCGAGAACGCGATCACGTGCCGGGCCGCGTCCAGCGGCGGGACGCCGTAGACCGTGCCGGACGGGGCGCGGGACATCGTCAGCGTGACGCTGCCCGCCGCGGTGAACTTCATCGCGTTCGACAGCAGGTTGCGCAGGATCTGCTGCAGCCGCTGGGCGTCGGTGGTGATCGTGTCGGGCAGGTCGGCGGCGGCCCGCACCCGCAGCTCCAGGCCCTTGTCCTCGGTCTGGGGCCCGAACGCGTGGGTGACGTGGCCGCGCACCTCCGCCAGGTCGACGACCGCGGAGTCGACGTCGACCCGCCCGGCCTCGATCTTGGACAGGTCGAGGATGTCGTCGATGAGCACCAGCAGGTCGGACCCGGCCCCGTGGATCGTGCTGGCGAACTCGATCTGCCGGGCGGTGAGGTTGTCGTCGGCGTTGTCGGCGAGCAGGCGCGAGAGCAGGAGCAGCGAGTTCAGCGGGGTGCGCAGCTCGTGGCTCATGTTGGCCAGGAACTCCGACTTGAACTGGTTGGCCAGCGCGAGCTGCTGCGCCTTCTCCTCCACTCCGCGCCGGGCGGCGTCGATCTCCATGTTCTTGATCTCGACGTTGCGGTTCTGCTCGGAGAGCTGCTCGGCCTTCTCCTCCAGCTCCGCGTTGGCGCGCTGCAGCTCCGCCGACTGGTCCTGCAGCTCCGTGGCCAGCCCCTGGCTCTGCTTGAGCAGCTCCTCGGTGCGGCGGTTGGCCCGGATCGTGGCCAGCGCGACGCCGATCGCGCCGACGAGCCGCTCCAGGAACGCCAGGTGCAGCGCGGAGAACGGGGTGACCGACCCGAACTCGATGACGCCGAGCGACTCGCCCTCGAACGGCACCGGCAGCACCACCACCGCGCGCGGTGCCGCGACCCCGACGCCCGAGCGGACCGGGAGGTAGTCGTCGGGGACGTCGGTCATCAGCACGGTCTCGCCCGTCGCCGCCGCCTGCCCGACCAGCCCGTCGCCCGAGCGCACCGCGACCGGCGGGTCGTCGACGGCCATCGCGTACCCACCGGTGAGCACCCACCGTCCGTCCGGGCCCGACCGGTCGGCGTCGACGCGCGCCGCACCTTCGCTCCGCGGCGTGGCCAGGAAGAACGCCCCCACCTGCGCCCCCACCAGCGGCGCGACCTCGTTCATGATCATCTGACAGACCGCGCGCAGGTCCCGCTGACCCTGCAGCAGGCCGCCGATGCGCACGAGGTTGGAGTCGAGCCAGCCCTGGTCGGCGTTGGTCGTGGTGGTCTCGCGCAGGGCCCCGATCATCATGTTGATCGTGTCCTTGAGCTCGGCGACCTCGCCGAGCGCGGCCACCCGGATCTGCTGGGTGAGGTCGCCGCTGGCGACCGCGGTGGAGACCGCGGAGATCGCGCGCAGCTGCGTGGTGAGCGTCGAGGCGAGCTGGTTGACGTTCTCGGTGAGGTCGCGCCAGGTGCCGGACACGCCCCGGACCTGCGCCTGCCCCCCGAGCTTCCCCTCGGTGCCGACCTCGCGGGCCACCCGGGTGACCTCGTCGGCGAAGGACTGCAGCTGGTCGACCATCGTGTTGACCGTCGACTTGAGCTCCAGGATCTCCCCGCGCGCGTCGACGGTGATCTTCTGCGACAGGTCCCCCCGCGCCACCGCCGTGGTGACCTGCGCGATGTTGCGCACCTGACCCGTCAGGTTCGACGCCAGCTCGTTCACGTTCTCCGTCAGGTCGCGCCACGTCCCCGCGACGCCCTTCACCTCCGCCTGGCCGCCGAGCTTCCCCTCGATGCCCACCTCCCGGGCCACGCGCGTGACCTCGTCGGCGAAGGACTGCAGCTGCCCGACCATCGTGTTGACGGTGGTCTTGAGGTCCAGGATCTCGCCCCGGGCGTCGACGGTGATCTTCTGCGACAGGTCCCCCTGCGCGACGGCCGTGGTGACCTGCGCGATGTTGCGGACCTGGCGGGTGAGGTTGGACGCCAGCTCGTTGACGTTCTCGGTGAGGTCCCGCCACGTCCCCGCGACGCCCTTCACCTCCGCCTGGCCGCCGAGCTTGCCCTCCGTGCCCACCTCGCGGGCCACCCGGGTGACCTCGTCGGCGAAGGACTGCAGCTGGTCGACCATCGTGTTGACCGTCGACTTGAGCTCCAGGATCTCCCCCCGCGCGTCGACGGTGATCTTCTGCGACAGGTCCCCCCGCGCCACCGCCGTGGTGACCTGCGCGATGTTGCGCACCTGACCCGTCAGGTTCGACGCCATGTAGTTGACGTTGTCGGTGAGGTCGCGCCACGTCCCCGCGACGCCGCGCACCTGCGCCTGACCGCCCAGACGCCCCTCGGTGCCCACCTCCCGGGCCACGCGCGTCACCTCGTCGGCGAAGCTCTGCAGCTGGTCGACCATCGTGTTGACCGTCGACTTGAGCTCCAGGATCTCCCCCCGCGCGTCGACGGTGATCTTCTGCGACAGGTCCCCCCGCGCCACCGCCGTGGTGACCTGCGCGATGTTGCGCACCTGACCCGTCAGGTTCGACGCCAGCTGGTTGACGTTCTCCGTCAGGTCGCGCCAGGTGCCCGACACGCCCCGGACCTGCGCCTGCCCCCCGAGCTTGCCCTCCGTGCCCACCTCGCGGGCCACCCGGGTGACCTCGTCGGCGAAGCTCTGCAGCTGGTCGACCATCGTGTTGACCGTCGACTTGAGCTCCAGGATCTCCCCCCGCGCATCGACCGTGATCTTCTGCGACAGGTCCCCCTGCGCGACCGCCGTGGCGACCTGCGCGATCCCGCGCACCTGGTCGGTGAGGTTCGTGGCCATCAGGTTGACCGCGTCGGTGAGGTTCTTCCAGGTGCCCGCGACGCCCGCGACCTCGGCCTGCCCGCCGAGCTTCCCCTCGGTGCCCACCTCGCGCGCCATGCGCGTGACCTCGTCGGCGAACAGCGCGAGCGTGTCGGTGAGCGAGTTGATCGTGTCGGCGAGTGCCGCGACCTCACCCGCAGCCGTCACCGTGATCTTGCGCGACAGGTCGCCCTGGGCGATCGCGGTGGCGGTGGTGGAGATCGAGCGCACCTGGTCGGTGAGGTTCGACGCCATCGTGTTGACCGAGTCGGTGAGCGCCCGCCAGGTGCCCGCGACCCCGCGCACGTCGGCCTGGCCGCCCAGGCGCCCGTCGGTGCCGACCTCGCGCGCCACGCGCGTGACCTCGACGGCGAAGCTGGAGAGCTGGTCGACCATCGTGTTGACCGTGCGGCCGATCCGCAGGTACTCCCCGCGCAGCGGGCGGCCCTCGATCTCCAGGGCCATGTGCTGGGACAGGTCGCCCTCGGCGACGGCCTCGATGACCCGCGCGATCTCCGCGGTGGGCCGCGCCAGGTCGTCGATCAGGGAGTTGACGGCCTGCGCGCCCGTGGCCCAGCCGCCGTCGTAGGACTCCTCGTCGAGGCGGTCGGACATCCGGCCCTCGCGCCCGACGACCCGCCCGATCCGCAGCAGGTCGCGGTTGCGCCGCTCCTGCATCCCGACCATCTCGTTGAACTGGTCGACGACCTCGCCCGCTGCCCCCTCGCGCCGCGGGAGCCGCACGTCGAACCGGCCGCGCCGCACCTGACCCAGTGCGTCGGCCAGCTCCCGGAGGAGGTCGTCGCCGTCCCCCGGCCCCGTCGATCCCGGGGCATCAGCCCGGGTCCTCTTCGCCGTCACGACGTCCTCCCTGCGCGGCCGTCATCGGTGACGACGACCCTAGTGCAGACCCATCCGCCCCACGGAGCACCGTCTCGGCCCGCCGGGCACACTGCACGGATGCCCGGACCGACCGAGCGGCGGATCCGTCTGCCGCCCGACCCGCGTTCCCCCGGTCAGGCACGCCGGATGCTCCTCGACGCGCTCGGCGCCCCCGAGTTCGAGGCCGTCGTCGACACCACGGTGCTCCTGGCCAGCGAGCTGTGCGAGAACTCGGTCCTGCACGCCGGCACCGAGTACGAGGTGGAGCTGCGGGTCACCGAAGCCGAGGTGACGGTCACGGTGAGCGACCGCGGGGCCGGCCCGCTGGAGGTGCACCTCGCCCGCCCGCGGCGGCTGTACGGCCGCGCGTCGACGCACGGTCGTGGGCTCACGATGCTGCAGCGGCTCGCCTCGGTGTGGGGCACCCGGCACGAGGCCGACGGCACCCACCGGACCTGGTTCAGCGTCCTGCGCACCCCGGCGCGGACCGCGCCCGCACGGCCCGCCGAGACGGGCGGGTCCGGCCCGGTCCCGGTCGGGTCCGATCCCGAACGCACCCGCTGGCTGCTGCACGTCCCGACCGGGTTGGCCGACCGGCTCGAACCCGCGGAGTTGGTCGCCGAGCTGGCGCGGCGGCTGCGCGAGGTGCTCGACGCGCGATCCGTCGTCGTGGAGGTCGACGACGGGGACGGCACCGGGCTCAGCGAGCTCGCCCGCTCCGGCGTCCCCGGCCCCGAGGGCGGGCTCGAGGTCGTGCTCCCGACGACCGCACCGCTGCGCGGGCTGCTGCGCGTCACCGGCGGGGGCTCGGACGCGCCGGGCCGCGAGCTGGCCGAGCTGGTGGCGCACCGCGTCGCGATGGCCGTGGAGTCGGCGTGGCTGCGCGGGGTCGACCAGCGCAGGCGCGCCTGGATGACCTACCTCGCCGAGACCAGCGAGCTGCTCTCCCAGTCCCTCGACGTCGAGCTGGCCGTCGCCGTCGTCCCGCAGGTGGTCGTGCCGCGGCTGGGCCAGTGGTGCGCGGTGCACCTCGCCGACCCCCTGGGCCGGCTGCGCCTCGCCGCCCTCACCCACGCCGACGAGGACGAGCTGCCCGAGCTGCGGGCCGTCCTGGACCCGGGCGGGCGTCCCGGCCTCGGCGGGGAGCTGAGCGACCGGCTCACCGCCCTGCTGCGCGACGACGGGTCGACGATGCGGTTCGCGATGCCGACCGACGGCGTCGCCGTGGCGCTGCGGGCCCGGGGCCGCACGCTCGGCACCCTCGTCGTCGGCCGGCCCGACGGGCGTCCGCACTCCCCCGAGGACGTCGTCCTGATCGGTGACATCGCCCGCCGCGCCGGGCTCGCGATCCACAACGCGCAGAGCACCGCGGCGCACGTCGACGTCTCCCAGGCGCTGCAGCAGGCGCTGCTCCCCCGCGCGCTGCCCGTCGCACCCGGTCTGGACTTCGCCGCGCAGTACCTCCCGGCCACCGCAGGCACCGACGTCGGCGGCGACTTCTACGACGTCCTCACCATCGACCCCGCCCACTGGCTGGTCTCCATCGGCGACGTCTGCGGCAAGGGCGCGCGGGCCGCGGCGCGCACCGGGCTGGTCCGCGACGTCCTGCGGGTGCTCGTCCGCGACGGGCGGACGCTCTCGCGCGCCGTCGAGCTGCTCAACGACGTGATGATGGACGCCGACGATCCGCTGCAGTTCTGCACGCTCGCCGCGGCGCAGGTCAGCCGGCCGGGCCCCGGCGAGGCCCCGGGCTTCGACGTCGACCTCGTGCTGGCCGGGCACCTGCAGCCGGTGCTGGTGCACCGCGGCGGGACCGCGGAGCTGATCGGGGAGTTCGGCACCGCCGTCGGGCTGGTGCCGCAGGTGCAGCTCACCGCCACCCGGCACCGCCTCGCACCCGGCGACACGCTGCTCGTCTACACCGACGGGGTCACCGAGCGGCGCCGCGGACGCGAGCAGTTCGGCTCCGACCGCCTCCTCGCCGCCGCGGCCGCCGCGGCCGGGCAGCCCGCCGCGCAGCTGGTGGAGGCCGCGCGGGCCGCCGTCGAACGGTTCTCCTCCGACCCGCGCGACGACGACATCGCGCTGCTGGCGGTCCGGGCACTCCCATAGGCGGGCGTGGCGGGGCTCACCGCCCGGATCGGTCGGCCCCGCGCGGTACAGGGGGCACCCTGGAGCCACGACGGCCGCCGACCCGAGGAGGAGAGCTGTCCACGTCCCCGCGGATCCGGTCCGGTCCCGCCGTCGCGCTGGTGCTGTTCTGCCTGGCCGTCGGCGTGCCCGCCACCGTCGCGCTGACGCCCGGCCAGGACCTGGTCGCGTTCGGGCAGCAGATCACCGTCGGAGCGCGGTCGCCCGACCTCAGCGTCGCCGGTCCCGCGCAGGTGGTGCAGGTCGGCAACACCGCGTTCGACGTCGAGCGCCTGCGCGTGTGGGGGCCGCTGCGGCCGCAGCTCACGCTGGGCCCGGTGCAGCGCAACGCCGCCGCGCAGGCCGCGCTCGACCCGGAGGCGGGACCGCGGCTGCGGCGCGAGGCCGTCGACGCCGTCACCGGCGGGTTCCTCGCCTGGTACCTGTGGGGCGCGGTCCTGCTGGTCGCGTTCACGCTCGCCGCGTCCGCCGGTGCGGCGGGGCTGCGCACGCTGCTGGTGCTGCGCGCGGAGAGCCGCCTGCCCGGCGGGCAGCGGACGCTCCCGGAGATCTGGTCGCACTGCGTACGGGGGGCCGGGCGGATGACCGCCGCCGCCGTCGTCGCCTCCGTGCTGGCCTGGGGCACGGCCGGGGCGCTGGCCTACGCGGGGGCGGCGGGCGGGCTGGGTTCGGTGGCGTCGCTGTCGCAGCTGGTCGGCGCCCGGCACCTGCCCCCCGAGCCGGTGGGTCCGCCGATCGCCGGGTTCGACGGGGCCGTGATCGGCGACTCGCGGGCCGCCCGGCTCGGCGGCCCGCCGCTGCCCGACGGATCACCCGACGACGTCGCGTGCCGGCGGAGCACCGACTCGCTCGCCGAGCAGATCGCCGCGCTGCGCGGCGACCGCGTGCTCAACCTCGCCTGCCCGTCGGCGACCGTGACGGCCGGCCTGCGCGGCCCGCAGGACGAGGGCGGGCGGACGCTGTCGCCGCAGGTCGGGCTGCTCAGGCAGCTGCAGGGGCTCGACTGGGTGGTGGTCACCGTCGGACCGAACGACGTGGGCTGGATCGACTTCCTGCTCTACTGCTACGGAGTGCCGGACTGCGCCGACAACCTCACCCAGGGCGAGTTCGACTACCGCCTCGCCGCGTTCGACCGCGTCTACGGGGACCTGCTCATCGACCTCAACGACCTACCCGGCCGACCGCAGATCATCGTCATGACCTCCTACGACGCGTTCCCCCCGGACGGGGTCCCGTCGGACGTCCCGTGCCCGGACAGCCGCGGGCCCGAGGAGTTCCCCGGACTCGACGCCGAGAAGATCGCCCTGCTCGACGAGCGCAACCGGGCCGTCAACGAGATCCTCACCGCGGGTGCGCAGGCGTACGGTTTCGACGTGGCCCGCCCGGTACTGCGCCCGCTGTGCGGATCGGTGCGCGCGGGGCTCGGCCCGGACCTGCAGGGTCTCGCCGACCCGTTCCCCTTCCACCCGACGGGGGTCGGGTCGCTGCGGATGGCGGCGGCGGTGACGCCGCTGCTCGACCCACCGGCCCCCCGGGGCGGCTAGGTGGCGGCCCCGTGGGTGCTGCACGTCGACCTCGACCAGTTCATCGCCGCGGTCGAGGTCCTGCGGCGGCCCGGCCTCGTCGGGCTCCCGGTCGTGGTGGGCGGTCGCGGTGACCCCACCGAGCGGGGCGTGGTCGCGACGGCGTCCTACGCCGCGCGCGAGCACGGGATCCGCTCGGGGATGCCGCTGCGCACGGCCGTGAAGCGCTGCCCGGACGCGGTGTTCCTGCCCGCCGACAACCCCGCCTACGACGTCGCCTCCGCCGGGGTGATGGACGCGCTCCGTGCCCTGCCGGGCGTCGTCGTCGAGGTGATGGGGTGGGACGAGGCGTTCCTCGGCGTCGACACCGACGACCCCGAGGCGTTCGCCGCGCACGTGCAGGCGCAGGTGTACGCGGCCACGTCCCTGCGCTGTACGGTCGGGATCGGCGACAACCTGCTGAGGGCGAAGATCGCGACCGGGTTCGGGAAACCCGCCGGGGTCTTCCGGCTCACCCGCGGGAACTGGTTCGCCGTGATGGGAGACCGGCCGACCCGCGCGCTGTGGGGCGTCGGGGTGAAGACCGCGCGGAAGCTCGCCGACCGGGGGCTGCACACCGTCGCCGACCTCGCCGCGGCCGACCCGGCCGCGCTCGCCGCCGACCTCGGCCCGGCGAGGGGTCCCTACCACGTGCAGCTGGGCCGGGGCATCGGCCGGGAACGGGTGGACGGCACGCCGTGGGTGCCGCGCTCGCACGGGCGCGAGACGACGTTCCAGGCCGACCTCGAGGACTGGGCCGACGTGCGCACCGAAGTCGCCGGACTGGCCCGCACGGTCGCGGGCGAGCTGGCGGGGCGGCCGGCGCGCCGGGTCGGCGTCACGGTCCGGTTCGTCCCGTTCACCACGCGGACGCGCAGCGCGACGCTCCCCGCCCCGACGCTGGACGCCGACGTGCTGGCCGCGGCCGCGGCCGGGGTGCTGGACCGGTTCCCGACCCGCCGCGCCGTGCGACTCGTCGGGGTGCGGGCGGAGTTCTGAGCCGGGCCTACTTCCCGGGCAGCAGCTCCGCGGCCGGGCTGCCCTCGGCGACGCGGACGACGAGTGCTCCGGCGTCGACGCGGACCGACATCTCGGTGACGTCGCCGATCGGGTCGCCGTCGATCTGGGACGCCTGCGGGTCCTCCGCGGTGATGAGGACCTCCTTCGCCGTCCAGTGCTCCACGCGCTCGTGGCCACGGCGCCTGCGGCTGATCACGCGCGCGGCGACGGCGACCCAGCCGGGGATGCCCTTGGGGGCCAGGTTGACGATGTCGAGCACCCCGTCGTCGACCTCGGCCTCGGGCATGAGCACGAGCCCCCCGAGCAGCGTGCCGCTGTTGCCGACGAGCACGGTGCGGGTGCGGCGACGCAGGTCCTCGCCGCCGTCGAGCCGGATCGTCACCTTCGTGCGCCGCCCGCGCATCGCCCGCAGCCCGGACACGACGTAGGCCAGCGGCCCGACCTTCGCCTTGAGCGCCTCGGGGGTGTTGCCCATGACCTCGGCGTCGAAGCCCGTCCCCGCCATCACGAGGAACACCCGCTCGTCGGACTCGCCGTCGACGCGGACACGGCCGATGTCGATCGCGCGGTCGTCACCGGTGAGCGCGACCCGGGCGGCGGCGGCCATCTCCAGCGGCGTGCCCAGCGTTCGGGCGAGCAGGTTGCCGGTGCCGGCGGGGAGCAGACCCATCGCCACCCCGGTGCCGGCCAGCGCCTCCGCGACCGACCGCACGGTGCCGTCGCCCCCGCAGGCCATGACGACGTCGACACCCTGCTCGACGGCCTTGCGCGCCTGCCCCGTGCCCGGGTCGTCGACGGTGGTCTCGATCCACAGCGGCTCGGCCCAGCCCAGCTCGATGCACAGCCCGGCGATGAGCTCACGGGTGTCCGACTCGACCTTGGTGGGGTTGGCCACGACCGCGGCGAGGGGCCGGTCCTCGGGATCGGCCGCGAAGGGTTCGGCCGGGGATTCGGAACGGCGGTTGCGCACGGCGAAAGCTAGCAGGGTCCCGAGGAGCAGCACGAAGAGGATGACGACGACCAGCCAGGTCGCCCCGGAGGTGGACACGGGCGCACTGTATTCGCCCGCGTCCGCCCCCGATCAGCCGGAGAGTCCGGCTGTGACCAGCGTCGCCGGGTCGGAGAACGGCAGCTCGAGGTCGTGCGCGACCTGCAGGTTGGTCAGCGCGCCCTCGTGGGTGGACAGACCCTGCGCGAGCGCGGGGTCGGCCCGTACGGCGTCGGCCCAGCCCAGGTCGGCGAGGCGCAGGACGTAGGGCAGCGTCGCGTTGGTCAGCGCGTAGGTCGACGTGTGCGGCACCGCGCCGGGCATGTTCGCGACGCAGTAGAAGACCGAGTCGTGCACGCGGTAGGTCGGGTCGGTGTGGGTGGTGGGGTGGGAGTCCTCGAAGCAGCCGCCCTGGTCGATGGCGATGTCGACGAGCACCGAGCCGGGCTTCATGCGGCGGACCAGGTCGTTGTTCACCAGCCGCGGCGCGCGGGCGCCGGGGACCAGGACGGCGCCGATCACCAGGTCGGCGGCCAGGCAGGCGTACTCGATCTCGTGGGCGTTGGACACGACCGTGCGCACGCGCCCGGCGAAGCGGTCGTCGAGGTCGCGCAGCTTCGCGATGTCGAGGTCGAGCACCGTGACCTCCGCGCCCATCCCGACGGCGATCGCGACGGCGTTCTGCCCGGACACCCCGGCGCCGAGGACGACGACGTTCGCCGGGCGGACCCCGGGGACCCCGCCCATCAGGACGCCGCGGCCGCCCGCGGCGCGCATCAGTGCACCCGCGCCGGCCTGCGGGGCGAGGCGGCCCGCGACCTCGCTCATCGGGGCGAGCAGCGGCAGCGCGCCGTCGGCGGTGCGGACGGTCTCGTACGCGATCGACGTGGTGCCGGAGTCGAGCAGCGCCTGCGTGCACTCCCGCGACGCGGCGAGGTGCAGGTAGGTGAACAGCACCTGCCCGCTGCGCAGCCGGTGGTACTCCTGCTCGATCGGCTCCTTGACCTTGAGCAGCAGGTCGGCCGCCGCCCAGACCTCGTCGGCTCCTGCGGCGATGCGCGCGCCCGCGGCCTCGAAGTCGGCGTCGGAGAGGGAGCTGCCGAGCCCGGCGCCCCGCTCGACGAGCACGTGGTGCCCGTGCCGGGTGAGCTCGTGCGCCCCGCCGGGGGTCAGGGCGACGCGGTACTCGTGGTTCTTGACCTCGCGGGGCACACCGATTCTCATCGTTCCAGAGTGAGGATCCTGCCAGTACGCTGCAACCGAACCGCAGATCATTCTCACAGAGGTCCCCGTGCCACTGCCTTCTGCCGTCCCGCGGCCCCTACAGCCCGGCTCGCCGCAGGATTTTCGGCTCGACGACACCGACCGCGCGATCGTCGCCGCGCTGCGGGCCGACGCGCGGGTGTCCAACAAGGACCTCGCCGACCTCGTCGGCATCGCGCAGTCGACCTGCCTGGCCCGCGTCCGCGCCCTGCGCACCCGCGGGGTGATCCGCGGGTTCCACGCCGACATCGACCCCCGGGCACTGGGTCACGACCTGCAGGCCATGATCGCGATCCGGCTGCAGCCCGACGCCCGCAACGCGATCGTCGAGTACACCGCCCGGCTCACCCGCTACCCCGAGGTGCTGGAGGTCTACTTCCTCGCCGGGGCCAACGACTTCCTGGTGCATGTGGCCACGGCCAGCACCGACGAGCTGCGGCGGTTCGTCGGCGAGCAGCTCAACCGGGACCCCGCCGTCGCGGGCACGGAGACCAGCCTGATCTTCGAGCACACCCGTGGGGACCGTCCCTGAGTCAGCGCGGGTCGTCGGGGGCGGTCTCGTCCGGCGGGCCCAGTGGGCACTGCATCCAGGCCACGTCGTGCCACTGCCCCGCCTTCCACCCCACCCGGCGGTAGGTCCCGGCGGGCTCGAACCCGAGCGCCCGGTGCAGGCCGGCACTCGCGGCGTTGGGCAGGGTCATGCCGGCGAACGCGGTGCGGTAGCCGCGGGCGGCCAGGCGCGGGAGCAGCTCCGCGTAGAGCGCCCGGCCGCCACCGGTGCGGCGCAGCCCGGTCTCCAGGTAGACGCTGACCTCGCAGGACCAGCGGTAGGCGGACCGCGCGGCGAACCGGCCGCCGTAGGCGTAGCCGCGCACGCCGGACCCGTCCGTGAGCACCAGCCAGGCGTGCGTCCGTTGCGCGGCGGCGATCCGCCCGGCCATCTCCGCGGCGGTGGGCGGATCGGACTCGAACGAGATCGCCGTACCCGTGACGTAGGGGGCGTAGATCGCGGCGCAGGCCGCCGCGTCGTCCTCGATCGCATCACGCACGGTCATGGCCCGATAGTAGCCATCAAGGCACTATGGTGACACCCGTGTCCGACCGGCTCTCTCTCGCGCTCGCCGCCGTGCTCTACGCGGCCCGCACCTCCCGCGACCTCTCGGCAGCCGCCCTCGCGGAGCGGTCCGGGGTGTCCCGCACCATGATCGGGAAGATCGAACGCGGCGAGGCGCAGCCCACCGCAGCCCTGCTCGGGCGCCTGTCCGGGGCGCTGGGGATGACGCTGTCCGAGCTGGTGGCGAGGGCGGAGGGCACCGGTGGGCGGCTGGTCCGGGCCGCCGACCAACCCACCTGGACCGACCCGGACAGCGGCTACCGACGGCGGGCCGTCTCGCCCGACCCCGGCGGGCCGCTGGAGCTCGTCGAGATCCACCTGCCCGCCGGCGCCCGGATCGCCTACCCCACCGAGTCCTACGCGTTCCTGCACCACCAGATCTGGGTGCTCACCGGCACGCTGCACTTCGAGGAGGGCGAGGTGTTGCACGAGCTGGGAGTGGGTGACTGCCTGCAGCTCGGTTCGCCGCAGCCGTGTGCCTACGTCAACCCGACCGACCACGACTGCCGCTACCTGGTGGCACTGGCCCGCCGGAGCTGAGCCCGCGACCCGGGGCGGAACACCCGACTCGAGGGCGGTAACGGAGCGACTCGCGGGCGGAGAAGGCGCGACTCGCGGAACACGCCCCCCTCCCGCGAGTCGCGGTATCCACGCCCGCGAGTCGCTTCTCACCCGCCCCCGAGTCGCCGGATCCCCGCCCGCGCGGGAAGGTGACACCATGCGCGTGTTGGTGACCGGTGCGTCCGGGTTCGTGGGTGGGCGGCTGTGTCCCGCCCTCGAGGAGGCCGGCCACGAGGTCTCGGCGATGACCCGGCGCCCCGAGAGCTACCGCGGCGCGGGCACCGCCGTGCCGGGCGACGTCCACGACGCCGCATCGCTGGCCGAGGCCCTGTCCGGGCAGGACGTCGCCTACTACCTGGTGCACTCCCTCGACGACCCGCACTTCGCCGAGCGCGACGCGGAGGCCGCGCGGACGTTCGGCAAGGCCGCCGCCGACGCCGGGGTCTCGAGCATCGTCTACCTGGGCGGGCTCGGCGACGACGCCGACGACCTGTCCGAGCACCTGCGCAGCCGCCGCGAGGTGGAGAAGATCCTCGGCGAGGCGGGGGTGCCGGTCACCGTCCTGCGCGCCGGGATCATCGTCGGGCACGGCGGGATCTCCTGGGAGATGACGCGCCAGCTCGTCGAGCACCTCCCGGCGATGATCACGCCGCGCTGGGTCCGCACCCGCACGCAGCCGATCGCCGTCGCGGACGTCGTGCGCTACCTCGTCGGGGTGCTGGAGGTACCCGCCACGGAGGGCCGCGCGTTCGACATCGGCGGCACCGAGGTCCTCGAGTACGTCGAGATGATGCGCCGCGTGGCCGTCATCGAGGGCCGCACGATGATCGTCGTGCCGGTGCCGCTGCTGTCGCCGCAGCTCTCGTCGCGGTGGTTGTCGCTGGTCACCGACGTCGACGTGCAGACCGGCCGCTCCCTGATCGACTCCATGTCCAACGAGGTGGTCGTCCGCGACCCCGCCATCCGGGAGCTCGTCCCGTTCGAGCCGATGGACTACGACGACGCCGTGCTGGCCGCACTGGGCGACCGGGCACGAGCCGCGCGGGAGAAGAAGTGACGGTCACCCGGTTCCTGCCGCACTGGCTCGCGGAGAAGGTGCCGCGCGACCACCGGGAGTCCGACGCGAAGTTCCGCCGCCGCCGCCGGGTCGTCGCGGCTACGTCGCTGGCCGGGGCCGGGATGCTCGGCGCCGGCCTGTCGACGAAGCCGGACTCCCCCGCCTTCTACGGCATCACGCTCGGCACCGCGGCCACCTGGCTGATCGGCGGGCTCGCCTCGGGCAAGCTGCACCTGGGCTGGATGCAGTACGGCGAGAACCTGCGCCGCCCGCTCGTCACGCCGGTGCTGCTGGGCGTCGGCGCGTTCGGTGCGTTCTACGCCGCCGCGCTCGTGGCCAAGCGGATCCCGGTGCTCGACCGGGCGATCTCCTCGATCCTGCAGTACGCCGACCAGGGCAGCAACGGGCTCGTCGTGCTCACCACGCTGGCCAACGGCGCGGCCGAGGAGGTCTTCTTCCGCGGTGCGCTGTACGCGGCGGTCGGCGAGCGGCGGCCGATCGTCGCCTCGACCGGGGTGTACATGCTCGCCACCGTCGCCACCCGCAACCCGGCGCTCGTGCTCGCGTCGGGCGTCATGGGGGCGCTGTTCGGGTTGCAGCGCCGATCGTCCGGCGGGATCCAGGCGCCGCTGCTCACGCACCTGACCTGGTCGTCTCTGATGCTGCGCTACCTGCCGCCGCTGTTCCGAGACTCCGCCGGCGGCGCCGACACGAACTCGCCCAGTGCGGCGATCAGACGGTCGACGTCGCAGTCGTCGGTGTAGGGCGCGAGCCCGATCCGCAACGACCCGCCGTCGCCCAGGCCGAGGTGCCGCGACGCCTCGATCGCGTAGAACGAGCTGGCGGGAGCGTTGACGCCCCGCTCGGCGAGGAAGCGGTAGGCCTCCGCCGGGTCCCGCCCGTCGAACCCGACCAGCAGGGTGGGCGTGCGCCGGGCCGCACGTGAGTACACGGTGACGCCGGGCAGCGCGGCGAGTGCGTCCTCGATCCGGTGGCGCAGGCGGTCCTCGTGGGCCTCGACCGCCGTCATCGACGCGGTGAGCCGCTCGCGCCGGGTGCCGTCGCCGGGAACGAGACCGGCCAGGAAGTCGACGGCCGCGGTGGTGCCGGCGAGCAGTTCGTAGGGCAGCGTGCCGAGCTCGAAGCGCTCCGGCACGGCGTCCGAGGACGGCAGCAGCTTCGCGGGGCGCAGCGTCTCCAGCAGCGCCGGTTCGGCGGCGAGCACCCCGCAGTGCGGGCCGAGGAACTTGTACGGGGAGCACGCGTAGAAGTCGGCACCGAGTTCGGTGACGTCGATCGGGGCGTGCGCGGTGAGGTGCACCCCGTCGACGTGGACGAGCGCGCCCGCGCCGTGCGCGCGGTCGGCGATCTCCCGGACCGGGGGGCGGGTGCCGATGAGGTTCGACGCACCCGTGACCGCGACGAGCCTCGTGCGGTCGGACAGCAGCGGGGTGACGTCGTCGAGCTCCCCGGTGGCGGGGTCGAAGCCGAGCCACCGCACGGTCGCGCCCACGGCCTCCGCGGCGATCACCCAGGGCCGGATGTCGGCGTCGTGGTCGAGGCGGGTGACGACGACCTCGTCGCCCGGGCCCCATCCCGCGGCCAGCGTGCGGGCGAGGTCGAACGTCAACGCCGTCATGCTGCGGCCGAAGACGATCCCGCCCGGGTCGGCGCCGAGGAGGTCGGCCATCGCGGCCCGCGCGGCGAGGACGATCGCGTCGGCGGTGCGCTCGGCGGCGGTGATCGTGCCGCGGTTGGCCAGCGGGGAGGTCATCGTCTCGGCGACGGCCTGCGCGACGACGTCGGGCACCTGCGAGCCGCCGGGCCCGTCGAAGTGCGCGTACCCGGCCTTCAGGGACGGGAAGTGGTCACGGACCGAGGCGACGTCGAAGCTCACGCGCCTCACCCTGCCACGACGCGGCGCAGCAGCGCCTCGCACGCGTCGACGGTCGGCGTGCCGCGGGCGAGCAGGGCCTGCAGGGTGAAGCCGTCGACGGCGGCGGTGAGGGCGTCGGCGGTGAGGGGGTCGAACCGGCCGTGCAGGGCGGTGCGCAGCAGCCCGATCCACTCCGCGCTGCGCGCCCGCAGCTGCTCGCGGCGCAGGCCGGCGGCGTAGAGCTCGTAGTCGAGCACCGTGCGGGCGGTGTGCTCGGTCAGGTAGCCGACGGTCATCTCCGCGAGGGAACGGCACACCTGCTCCGCGGTGGCCCCGGTCGGCAGGTCGGCGTCCCAGTCGTCGATGCGCCCGCGCGAGTGCTCCAGCGCCACCGCGACGGCGGCGAGCAGCAGGTCGTCGAGGTCGCGGAAGTAGTAGGTGGTGGACCCCAACGGCACGCCCGCGTGCGCGGCGACGGCCCGGTGGGTGATCGTGTGCAGGCCGTCACGGCCCATCAGGTCCACGGCGGCGGCGACGATCCGGTCGCGGCGGCCCGGGTCGTTGGGACCCCGGCTCACAGGTTGATCACCACGACCCCCGCCGCCACCAGCGCGATCCCGACGACCCCGCCCGGGCCGACGTGGTCGCCGAACAGCAGCACCCCACCGAGGGTCACCACGACGCTGCCGACGCCCACCCACACCGCGTACGCGAGGCCCAGCGGGAGTGTCAGCAGGGCACGGGAGAGCAGGAACAGCGTCACGCCGAACCCGGCCAGCGCCGCCGCCCCGATCCACGGGTGGGCGAAGCCGTCGGAGGCCTTGAGCAGGAGCGTCGAGCAGATCTCGGCCCCGATGGCGCCGGCCATCGGCCACCACGGACTCGACCTCACAGCGTGCCGGACAGGTTCAGCAGGACCACGCCGCCGACGATCAGCGCCACCCCGGCCACGCGGGAGACGGTGATCCGCTCCCCGAACACCACCCGCCCGACCAGGGTGAGCAGCACCGCCGCTCCCCCGCCCCACACGGCGTGGATGACGCCGACGGGCAGGTACTCCATGAGGAGCCCGAGCGCGACGGTCGCCACCCCGTACCCGAGGAGCGTGCCGACCACCGGCCAGGGGCGCCGGAACCCCAGCGACAGCTTCAGCGAGGTCGACCCCACCACCCCCGACACCACGGCCAGGACCAACAACGCGTACGCCACCGCAAGCACCCCACAGACCTGATATGTACAACTGTACACACCCTGCGTGTCCCCCGCTCCGACCCGCGAGTCGCTGTTCCTGCGCCCGCGAGTCGCTGGATCCGCGCCCGCGAGTCGCCGGATCCGCGCCAGCGAGTCGCTGTCCCTGCGCCTGCGGTTGGCCGCACCATCCCCGGCGGGTCGGGCCGACTGCGCGCGACGCGTAGACGAGTCGAGTCGGCGTCCGCTCATGATCGCTCCGAGAGGTGCGGTGTCGCCGTTCGGAGGGCCGTGACGCACGTGTCGTGACGATCTTCAACGGGCGGCCGTGGAGGAGAAGCAGCCACAGGCACCGATTCAGCGACTCGCGGGTGCGGATTCGGCGACTCGCCGGGTGCGGATTCGGCGAGTCCCGGCTGAGGACCTCTCGAGCGACAACGGACGACTCACGGGCGGAACAACAGCGACTCGCGGGGCGCACGATCAGCGACTCGCGGGCGCACGAACAGCGACTCGCGGGCGGGAATGGCGCGACTCGCGGGTGGGGAACCGGGGGCGGGGGGCCCGCGCGGCGGGGGCATGATCAGCGGCATGCTCGAGTGGTCGTTGCTGAGCGGCCCGCTGCCGGGGGTGGTCCTCGTCGCCGGCGCCACGGGGCTGGTGCTGCTCCTCGCCGCCCGCGGGCGCCGCTGGTGGGGGCGGGCCGTGCCGGTCGTGCTCGTCTCCGCGGTCGCGCTCACCGCCGCCGCGGTGTTCGTCGTCGACGTCGTCTGGCAGCCCTTCCCCGACCCGATCCCGCTGCTCGTGGTGCTCGCCGTCGGGGTGGGGCTGGTCGCGGCGGGGCTGGCGGTGGCCCGGTTCCGGTGGTGGTCTCCGGTGGCCGCGGTGCTCGTGGTCCTGGCTGCGGCGCAGGGCGTCAACGGCTACTACCAGGAGTTCCCGACGGTGCGCACCGCGCTCGGGTTGGCGGCAGCCGACGTCCTGCCCTTCGCCGACGTCGCGGCGCGCCAGCGCCAGTACGTCGGGACCCGGGGCACGCCGCTGGAGAACGGGTGGCGCCCGCCCGCCGACATGCCCGACGCGGGCGTCGTGAGCCAGGTCGACATCCCGGCGACGACGTCCGGCTTCCCCGCCCGCCCCGCCTGGGTCTACCTGCCCCCGGCCTACCTCGGCTCGACGCGCGCGCAGCTGCCCGTGCTCGTGCTCCTGTCCGGCCAGCCCGGCTCCCCCGACGACTGGCTCACCAGCGGCGAGCTCGCCCAGCGCGCCGACGCCTACGCCGCCGAGCACGACGGGCTCGCCCCGGTGGTCGTCCTGCCCGACCACCTCGGCGACCCGCTCGCCAACCCGTTGTGCGTCGACTCCCCGCTCGGCAACGCCTTCACCTACCTCACCGTCGACGTCCCCGCCTGGATCCGCTCGACGCTGCAGGTCACGCCGGGAGGCTGGGCCGTGGGCGGGCTGTCCAACGGCGGCACCTGCTCGCTGCAGCTCGCCGTCAACGCCCCCGACCTGTTCGCGACGTTCGTCGACATCTCCGGCGAGGACGCACCCACCCTCGGCGACCGCACGCAGACGATCGCGGAGGCGTTCGGCGGTGACGAGGCCGCCTACCGGACCGTCAACCCGCTCGACGTCCTGGCGACGCGGCGGTTCCCGGCCACCGCGGGCTACCTGGTCGGAGGGCTGCAGGACACCGTCTATCTCCCGCAGGCGGAGGAGGTCTTCGCGGCGACCCAGGCGGCCGGGATGGACGTGGAGTTCCGTCCCCGCCCCGGCGAGCACACCTGGGAGGTCTGGGGCCCTGGACTCGGCGACGCACTCCCCTGGCTCGGAACCCGACTGGGGATCACCTCGTGAGCATCGTGCAGACACTCGTGCGCCGCGCTCCCCTGACGATCGCGTTCACCGTCATCGCCGTCGTCGCGGGGATCCTCACCGGCAGCATCCCGAACGGCCCCGGCCAGGGCGTGCTCGACGCCGTCGGAACCGGGGTCGGCCCGCTCGGCGCGGGCCGCTGGTGGACCCCGCTCACCGCGATCGCGTTCTGGGGCGGCCCGGCCGGGCACCTGGTGACAGCCGCGCTGGTGCTCGGGGCCGGGGCGGTAGCCGAGCGCCGGATCGGGGCTCTCCGGACGGCCGCACTGCTGGTCGGGACGCAGGTCGTCGGGACGCTGCTGTCGGTGGGCGCGATCGCCGCCGGATCGGCCGCAGGCGGCGCGTGGGCGGGTGAGCTGGCGGCGCAGGTGGCCGTCGGCGGGGCGCCGGGCGCGGTCGGACTGCTGCTCGCCGTGAGCCACGCCCTGTCCGCTCTGTGGCGGCGCCGGATCCGGTTGGTGCTGCTCGTCGGCGTCGTGATGCTCGTCGCCTACTCGGGGGAGCTGACCGACTCCCTGCTGCTCACCTCCGCGCTGACCGGCGTCCTGGCCGGTCCGCTGGTGCTGCGCGGGGTGGCGACGCACCGGACCGGGTCCTCGTCGCGGTCGGAGGGGCGCGTGCTCGTGGCGCTCGTCGTGGCGGCGTCGGCGGTGGGCCCGGTCGTCGCGGCGATCGCGCAGGCCCCGATCGGGCCGCTGTCGGTGCTGCAGTTCGTGGTGCTGTCGCCGCCGCCGGACGCCGCGACCGTCCAGCAGATCTGCGCCACCGCGGCCACCGACGTCTGCCGGTCGCTGCAGGCCCAGCTGCGCCTGTCCGGGATCGGGCCGGCGATCGCGTCGGCGATCCCGGTGCTGCTGCTGCTCGTCACCGCGGAAGGGCTGCGACGGGGCCGGCGCGCGGCGTGGGTCGCCGGGATCGCACTGAACCTGCTGCTCGCCGTGCTCGGGCTGCTGCTCGCGACGCAGGTCGCCGCGACCCCGGCCGAGCAGCTCGTCGTCTACGGGGGCGCGCCCGGTGCGCGGCAGGTCCTCGCGCTGGTCCTGCCCCCGCTGGTGCCACTCGCGGTCGCCGTCCTGCTCGTCCTGACGCGGGCGCGGTTCGCGGTGCGTGCGCCGGCGGGCACCTACCGGCGGCTCGGGATCGTCGTCGCGGGCGCGTTCGTCGTCGTCTCGGTGGCGTACGTCGGCGGCGGCACTCTCGCCGCCGACGGCTTCGACCGCCCGCCGTCGACCGGTGAGCTGGCCGCCGACCTGCCGCTGCGCTTCCTGCCGCCGGGCTACCTCGGCGAGGTCGAGCCGGGCTTCCTGCCGCAGGAACTGCTGGCGACGCTGCTGTTCGAGTGGACCGGCGTCGTGTTCTGGCTGGTCGTGGCGGCGGGGCTGCTGCGATCGTTCGTGGCGTCGCGGCCCGAGGGCGCATCCGAGGACGCCACCCGCGCCCGCGACCTGCTGACCAGCACCGGCGGATCCCACCTCGGGTGGCTCTCCACGTGGCCGGGTCACTCCTACTGGTTCGGTGCCGCGTCCACGGCAGCGGACGGCGCCGCGGTCGCCTACCGGGTGATCGGCGGCGTCGCGGTCACGACGGGTGACCCGATCGGCCCGGCCGACGCGCGGGCCGCCGCGGTCGGCGGGTTCGCCGCGCACTGCGCCGGGCGGGGCCTCACCCCGGCGTTCTACAGCGTCACCGAGCAGACCCGCGTGGCGTGCGCGGCCCTGGGGTGGAGCGCGGTGCAGGTCGCCGAGGAGACCGTCATCCCGCTGCCCGACCTGGCGTTCACCGGGAAGCGCTGGCAGGACGTGCGCAGCGCGCTGAACCGCGCCACGAGGAACGGCACCACCGCCGAGTGGATCACCTACCGGCACGCGCCACTCGCCGTCACCGAGCAGATCCGGGCGATCAGCGAGGAGTGGGTCGTCGACAAGGGGCTGCCCGAGATGGGCTTCACCCTCGGTGGCCTCGACGAACTCGCCGACGACGACGTGCGCTGCCTGGTCGCCGTCGACACCGACCGCACGGTGCTCGGCGTCACGAGCTGGCTCCCCGTCCACGACGGGGGCGAGATCGTCGGCTGGACGCTGGACTTCATGCGCCGCCGCTCCGGCACCCACGGGATCATGGAGTTCCTCATCGCCTCGGCCGCCCAGACCTTCCGCGACGAGGGAGCGCGGTTCGCCTCGCTGTCCGGCGCGCCACTGGCCCAGCTCGAGCCGCAGCAGGCCGACGGGCTCCAGCGCGTCCTCGACGTCGCCGGGCACGCACTCGAGCCCGTCTACGGGTTCCGGTCGCTGCTGGCGTTCAAGGCGAAGTTCCAGCCCACCTACGAACCCCTGTTCCTGGCCTACCCCGACCCGGTCGCACTGCCCGCGATCGGGGTCGCCCTCGGTCGCGCCTACCTCCCCGACCTGACCGCTCGTCAGTCCGCCCGGCTCGTCGCACGCATGCGGGAGGGTCGCCCGGACACGTGAACGGGCCACGGCGACCGACCGTCGCGTGCACCGGGCCGACCGGCGCAGGCCAGGCAACCCGCCGGGAGTTCGATTTCCCGGCTAGTACCCTCGCCCGGGTTGACCGATAACCGTCGGAGGGCATGGGTGGCGCGCGAGAGCAGGGAGACCGACGAGGTACTGGTCTGCATGGCGCAACGCCTGCAGAGCCAGCTCGAGCGGCAGCTCACCCTCGTCGAGCGCCTCCAGGTGCACGGCCGCGACGAGTCGCTGGCCGACCTGGCGGAGCTCCGGACGTCGCTGCAGCGGTCGTTGCGCGGCAGTGAGAACGTGCTGGTCCTCGCCGGTGCGCAGCAGGGCCCGCGGTCCCGCGGCCCCCGGTCGGTCGCCGACGTGCTGGCCGACGCCCGGTCCGGCGTCGAGGACGTCTCGCGGATCGGCCTCGGGCCCGCCCCCGACGCGAGCATCGCCCCGCGCGCGGTCGCGGGCCTGATCGCGCTGTTCACCGAGCTCCTGACGCACGCCGTCACCGCGGCCGCCCCGCTGAGCCGCGTCGACGTCGCCAGCAACCGGTCCGAGGACGGCGGCGTCGTCGTCGAGGTGGTCGTCGACGGGCCGAGCCCGAGCCCCGGCGAGATCGACGAGCTCACCCGTCGCCTCGGCGACCGCCCGATCATCGACGACATCGTGTCCAACCGCGTCGGGCTGTTCGTCGCGGCCCGGCTGGCCCGGCGCAGCGGCGTCGGGCTGCGGGTGCAGCAGCGCCGGGGCACCCTGGCCGGCCCCGGGATCGTCGTCGTCGTGCACTGCCCGCCCGACCTGCTCGACGCCGTCGCGTTCGCCGCCCCCGACGCCCCCCGCTCCTGGAACCGCGACCCGGCCACCCGCAACGGCAACGGGCACGCCGGGCGGTCGAACGGCAACGGCAACGGCCGACCCGGCCATCCGGGCAACGGGCACCCGGCGAACGGCCACCCGGGCAACGGCGCCTCCGACCCGCGCCCCGCCGTCGACGCCCGTGGCACCGTCGGCGAGCGCAACGGGTACGACGACGGGTTCGGTGAGCCGCCCGTGGCGCCCGAGCGTTCGCGGCGGCCCGATCCGCTGTCCGACCCGCTCCCCGGTTTCGGGTCCCGGCGCGATCCCGACCCGGTCCGGCCCGACCCGGTCCGGCCCGACCCGGTCCGGCCCGACCCGATGCGGTCCAACCCCATGCGGTCCGACCCGATGCCGACCGACACCCGTCGACCTGACGCCGCGCAGACCGGTCCCGGGCAGACCGGTCCCGGGCTGTCCGGTCCCGGTTCGGCCGGTCCCGTACAGCGGGACGCCGTGCGGCTCGATGCCGACCGCCGGGACCCGGTCCGTCAGGACCGGTCTCGGACCGAGCGAACCGGCGCAGCCGAGCCGCTCCCCGACGCGCACCGGCCCGGGACGCCCCCGACCGAGCCCCCCCGTGGAGAGCCCCCTCGTGTGGAGCTCTCCCCGGGCGGGTTCGCCCGGCCCGAGACCTCCCGGCCCGAGACCTCCCGGTTCGAGACATCCCGGCCCGTCGGCCCCCGGAACGGAACGGACCCCGGCCTGCCACGCCGCGGCCAGGCCACCCGCGCCACCGAGCGCCGGCCGGAGCCTCTGTGGCGCGACGAGCCCCGCCGGCCGGAGGACCCGTTCCGGCCGGGCGGTGCGGTCCGCCCGCTCGAGCCGCCGGTGCTGCCCGCCGGCCCGGTCTGGACCGACGAGCCGCCGCTGTCGCGCGGCAGCGGCGACGCGGAGCTGTTCGGCCCGCTCACCGGGTCGCTGCGCGACCGGATGCGCGAGAGCGCGCCGACCCCGATCTACGAGGCGGTGGCGTCGGCCTGGTTCGTCGACGACGACGGGGCGGCGACCGCCGGCCGCGCAGCCGGCGGACCGCCCCCGGACTGGAACACCCCCAGCGACGCCGAGTGGCGTGCCGCGTCCGAGCGCGCGGCCCGGCCCGCCGGTCCCCCGCCGCAGTCGACGTCGGCCGGCCTCCCCCGCCGGCGCCCCGGGACGCAGATGGTGGCGCCGCCGCTGCACGGCGACCCCGCGCCGCAGGGCGGATCCCGCGACCGCGAGCCCGAGAAGGTGCGGGAGCGGCTCGCCGTCTACCAGCAGGGTCTCGAGCGCGGGCGGCACCGTGCCGCCGACACCGACCGCTGACCCGCGCCCCTGATCACCGCGAGCCGCACCTCGGCGTCCCCACCAGGGCGCCGACGTGCGGTCGACACCGATCATGCCGCGGGACCGCGGCCGGCCACCCCACATCCGGCGAACGCGGGCGGGAACCCCGGGGCCGCGCCGTTCGTCGACGTGGTGTGGATCTCCCGGCCCTCACCGGCTCGCCCGTGCTCCTCGCACCCGTCGCCGACACCTTGCGCCTGCTCGACGCGCTCGACCGCACGCGCGTCCGGCTGGAGCCGGTGATCGCGCAGGTCGAGGCCGCGCTCGGGATGACCGCCACCGAACTGACGACGCTGCGGTCGCTCGCCGCCGGATCCCCCGGCGCCGACCCCACGGCCCTCGCCCGGCTGCACGACGCCGGTCTCGTCGACGGCGGGCGCGTCACCGAGCACGGGCGGGTGCGGCTCGACCAGGCCGACGGGCTGATGGTGCGGGTCGCCGACGTCGTCACCGGGGTGCTCGGGCCCGCCGACACGGCCGCCCTGACCGTGCTGCTCTCCCGCGTCGCGGCGCGGCTACCCGCGCCCGCCGAGCTCTGAGAGCCCTCCCGGGAGGTCGCGGTCGACGTCCGCGGCGAGGGGTGCGGACGGTCGGTCCTAGAGTGGCGCGATGCCGCAGTTCAGGATCTCCGAGGTCGCCCGCCTGCTCGGGGTCAGCGACGACACCGTCCGCCGGATGGTCGAGCAGGGGACGCTCCCGGTGCGGCGCGACGAGTCGAACCGCCGCGTCGTCGACGGCGTCGCGCTCGCCGAGTTCACCCGCGACCACGCCCGCTCCGTCCCCGACCCCTCCGACGTCCTGCGCTCCGCGCGCAACCGCTTCGTCGGGCTCGTCACCTCGGTGGTGCAGGACACCGTGATGGCGCAGGTGGAGATCCAGTGCGGGCCGCACCGCGTGGTGTCACTGATGAGCAGCGAGGCCGTCGAGGAGCTGAACCTGCGTCCCGGGGTGCTCGCGGTCGCGGTGGTCAAGTCGACCAACGTCGTCGTCGAGACCCCGACCCGCCTCCCCCAGCACCGATCGGACGACTGACGTGGACCTCCTGCTGACCGGGCAACGCGCCGTGGTCACCGGCGCGAGCCGCGGGATCGGCCTGGCGGTGGCGCTCGGCCTCGCCGCGGAGGGCTCCGACGTGGCGCTGGTGGCCCGCGACGCCGCGGCGCTCGACGCCGCGGCCGCGCAGGTCACCGCACTCGGCGTGCGGGCGCTCCCCGTCGTCGCGGACACCTCCGACGACGCCGCGGTGCGCGCGATGGTCGAGCGGGTCGTCGCGGAGTGGGGCGGGGTCGACGTGCTCGTCAACGCCGCGGCGACCCCCGCGGGCGGGCCCGTCCCCGCACTCGCCGACCTCACCGACGACGCGATGCGCGCCGAGTTCGAGACCAAGGTGCTCGGCTACCTGCGCTGCGCCCGCGCGGTCGCGCCGCACATGATCGCGCAGGGCGGCGGCCGGATCGTCAACGTCAGCGGCCTGGCCGCCCGCCAGTCGGGCTCGATCGCCGGTTCCGTGCGCAACGTCGCCGTCGCCGCGCTGACCAAGAACCTCGCCGACGAGCTGGGGCCCTCGGGCGTCGGGGTCACGGTCGTGCATCCGGGGCTGACGGTCACCGAGCGCATCCCGGCCCTGCTGGCGGCCCGCGCGGAGGCGCAGGGCACCACCTCCGAGGAGGTCGCCGCCGGCCTCGGGGCGGCCACCAGCATCGGCCGCCTGCCCACCGCGCAGGAGGTCGCCGACGTCGTGGTGTTCCTCTGCTCGCCGCGCAGCGTCGCGGTCACCGGCGACGCGGTGGCCGCGGGCGGCGGAGCCCGGGGCGCGATCCACTATTGAGACGGCTCGCGGCGGGGCCACGTGGAAGGGTGGCGGGATGAGTCTCGGGCAGGACGTGATCGTCGAGCTGCAGGCGATCGTCGGCTCCGACCACGTCCGGACGACGAAGGGCGACCTCGAGCCCTATGCCCGCGACGCCACACCGCTGTTCCGTGGCGTGCCCGACGCCGTCGTGTGGCCGCGCACCGCCGAGGAGGTCGCCGCGATCCTGCGACTGGCCACGCGCCGCGGCGTCCCGGTGATCCCGCGCGGGGCCGGGTCGAACCTGTCGGCGGGCACGCTCGCCGACCGCGGCGGGATCGTCCTGGTGCTGACGCGGATGACCACGATCCTGGAGGTCGACGCCGACGAGCTGCTCGCGCGCGTCGAGGCCGGGGTCACCACGGCCGCGCTCGCCGAGGCCGCCGCGGCGAAGGGCCTGCTCTACGCCCCCGACCCGGGATCCCGGACGGTGTCGACGGTCGGCGGCAACGTCGCCACCTGCGCGGGCGGGCTGCGCGGGCTCAAGTACGGCGTCACCCGCAACTACGTCCTCGGCGCCACCGCGGTCCTCCCGACGGGCGAGATCATCCGCACCGGCGGGCGGTTGTGGAAGGACGTCGCGGGCTATGACCTGACGCGGCTGCTCACCGGCTCCGAGGGCACGCTGGGTGTGCTGACGGAGATCACCGTCGCGCTCCTGCCGATGCCGGCCACCACCAACACCGGCGTCGCCTACTTCCCCTCGCTCGCCGACGCGGGTCGTGCCGTCACCGCGGTCATCGCCGACGGGATCGTGCCCGCCACGCTGGAGTTCCTCGACGCCAAGTGCATCGGCGCCGTGGAGGACTACGCCCACCTCGGGCTGCGCCGCGACGCCGGGGCGCTGCTGCTGTTCGGCGACGACGGCCACGCCGACGCGGTGTCCCGGTCGCTCGACCGCATCGGCGAGCTGAGCACCCGGCACTCCGCACTGGAGGTGACGCTCGCCCCCGACGTCGCCCGGTCGGAAGCCCTGCTCGCCGCCCGCCGCTGTGCGCTGCCCGCGCTGTCGCGCCTGGGCACGCTGACGATCCTGGAGGACGCGACGGTCCCCCGGCCCCGGCTCGCCGAGATGGTCGGGCGCATCGACGAGATCGCCGGGCGCTACGACGTCAGCATCGCCACGTTCGGCCACGCGGGCGACGGCAACCTGCACCCGACCTGCGTGGTCGACCGGCACGACGACGCCGCGGCCGACCGCGCGCACAAGGCGTTCGGCGACATCTTCGCCACCGCGATCGAGCTGGAGGGCACCATCACCGGCGAGCACGGGGTGGGCGCGGCGAAGCTGCCGTACCTGCAGGCCCGGCTCGGTGCCGACCAGATGGCCCTGTTGCGGCGGATCAAGGCCGCGTTCGACCCGGCGGGCATCCTCAACCCCGGGAAGCTCGGCTCGTGACCAACCTCTTCGATCCCGAGCTGCTCGACCGCTGCATCTCCTGCGGCTTCTGCCTCCCCACCTGCCCGACCTACGCCCTCACCGGTGACGAGGGTTCGTCCCCCCGCGGCCGGATCAACCTCATGCGCGCGCTCGACACCGGCGTCCTCGACGTCGACGACCCGCGGGTGAAGGAGGAGGCGTCGTTCTGCCTCGGCTGCCGGGCGTGCGAACCGGTCTGCCCGGCGGGCGTCCAGTACGGGCAACTGCTGGAGACCTGGCGCGACCTGCAGTGGACGGGGCGCAACCGGCCCGTGATCGCGTGGGCGCTGATGACGGCCGCGGCCCGCACGTCACTGCTGCGCCTGATGGGTCTGGTCCGCCGCCCGGCCCGCGGACCCGCCACGGCGGCGACCTCGCTGATGCTCGGGTGCTTCGAGCGCGGCCTGTTCCCCGGGGTCAGCCGGGCCGCGCGGCGTCTGCTCCCGGGTCTCGCAGTACCCGCCGACCAGGGCTGCTGCGGGGCCCTGCACGCCCACAACGGGCAGTCGCACGAGGGCGAGGAGATGGCGCGGCGGCTCGGCGAGCAGCTTCCCGGCGTCGTCGTCACGACCTCCGGGGGCTGTGCCGCGCACCTCGCCTCGGTGCTCGGCCGCGACCGGGTGCAGGAGCTCAGCGAGCACCTCGTCGCCACCGGGGTGACGCCGACGGGCGAGGTGCGGGTCGACGGCCGCCGCGCGCGGGTCGCCCTGCAGGACTCCTGCCACCTGCGCAACGGCCTCGGCGTCTCCGCGCAGCCCCGGGCCCTGATCTCCGCCGTCGCGGATCTCGTCGCGGTGCCCGGCGAGGCGTCCTGCTGCGGTGCGGCGGGCACCTACTCGATGCTGCGGCCCCGCGACAGCCGCCGGATCCTCGACCCGAAGCTCGACGCCGTCGAGGCGGCGGGCGTCGACTACGTCGTGGCGGTCAACCCGGGCTGCCTGCGCCAGCTCGACACCGGGCTGCGTCGGCGCCGCAGCCGCGTCCGCGCGGTGCACCTCGCCGACCTGCTCGCCGACGCCGCGGGCGGCCAGGCCCTGCCCCGGCCGCGGCGCCGGGCGTTCCGGGCGTTCCGGGCGGGATGAGGCCGGCCCAGCCGGCCGACGACAGCGACTCGCGGGCGCGCGAACAGCGACCCGGGCACCTCGGCGTCGGCCTGACCGGTGCTCCACTCCTCGGGCAGGATCCGCCCGGGCAGCACGTCCCATCGCACGGTCGGGTCCTGCAGCCCGGCCGGCACCCCACCGCGCGCGGCCGGCCTGCGCCGGGGCTCGGCGTCCTCGACCGTCACGCTCACCGCGACCGTCGCCGACGCGCGGACCCGACGACCCGCCACCTCGACGTGCGACACCGCCCGGAACCTGCCCATCCACCGAGCATGCCCCGTCGCGGGGAGCCGCACCAGGCTCAGCCGGCGGTGCCGAAGACGGGGAGGCCGATCTCGGTGCGCCAGCGGGTCGGGTCCGGGGTGTCGGACGGCCCGACGAGGTAGGTCTCCTGAACCGGGCCCGCCAGCCCGACGGCCTGCTCCTCGACCCACACCCCGAGCTCTCCGTAGGTCACGTCGATGTCGTCGTGCGGGCCGAGGTGCACCGCGACCGCCAGCTCCACCGCGGGCAGCTCGACCGGGCGCACCCGCCCGGCGCTCGGCGGGTCGTCGACGGCGACGTGGGCGAGCACGTGCCCGCGGTCGTCGGAGAACAGCGCTCGGTCGAACCGGGCCCCGGGCGGGCCGGTCTCCACCAGCCCGGCGCTCCGCAGCTCCGCCATCGCCCCGGCGTACCAGGCCAGGACGCCGGGCAGGTCGACGTCGTCCCCGATGCCCGCGACGACCTGCGCGGGCACGGACCTCAGCTCCACCCGCAGCGGCGCCGGCGCCAGCAGCCGCCGCAGCGACGTGACGGCCGACTGGGTCGCGGCGAGCTGCTCCTCGAGCCGCGCCAGGTGCGCCGCGACGATCCCCGCGCGCTCGTCGAGGTCCGCGAGCAGTACCGAGCGGACGTCGGCGACGGGCATACCCAGGTCGCGGAACCGGCGGATCACCTGCGCGGTCGGGACCTGCGCGAGCGAGTAGTAGCGGTACCCCGTCGACGGGTCGACGCGGTCGGGCTCGAGCAGGCCCGCCTCGTGGTAGTTCCGCAGCGTCTTGCGGCTCAGGTGGGTGAGCCGGGCGAAGTCACCGATCGTCAGCACCGCACCAGCGTGCACCCTGCCCCCCGGGGGAAGGTCCAGCGCTTGACCCTCCCCCGTCGGCACCGCCGACGCTCCTGCCATGACCATCACCGAGGACCTGACCGGCCGCCGCGCGTTCGTCTCGGGAGGGAGCCGGGGCACGGGTGCCGCGGTCGTGCGCCGGCTACGGGAGGCGGGCGCCACCGTCTGGACCGCGGCCCGCTCCCGCCCCGCCGACGACCCGGGACCCGCCGACGCGTTCGTCGTCGCCGACGTGAGCAGATCCGATGGCGTCCGCCGCATCGTCGACGCCGTCGGTGAGGTGGAGATCCTCGTGCACGTCGTCGGCGGCTCCGGAGCCCCGGCGGGCGGGTTCGCCGCCCTCACCGACGACCACTGGGCCGCCGAGCTGTCCGTGAACCTGCTGCCCGCGGTCCGGCTCGACCGCGGCCTGCTCCCCGCGATGATCGCGCACGGACGCGGCGCCGTCGTCCACGTCACCTCGATCCAGCGGCGCCTGCCGCTGCACGACGCCACCCTCGCCTACGCCGCGGCGAAGGCCGCGCTGGCGACCTACAGCAAGGGCCTGGCGAACGAGGTCGGCCCCCGGGGCGTCCGGGTCAACTCCGTCGCCCCGGGCTTCATCCGCACGGGCAGCGCCGACGAGCTGCTCGCCCGCATCGCCGAAGCGGACGGCACGTCCCGCGACGCCGCGCTGCAGAAGCTCATGGACTCACTCGGCGGGATCCCGATCGGGCGCCCCGCACATCCCGAGGAGGTCGCCGAGCTGGTGGCCTTCCTCGTCTCCGACCGCGCCGGATCCGTCCACGGCGCGGAGCACGTCATCGACGGCGGAACCGTCCCCACCCTCTGAAGGAGATCGACCGTGGAGTACTTCACCCTGTCCACCGGCCCCGACGACGACGCGTTCGTCGCCCAGTTCACCGAGGACGCCGTGGTGGCCGACGAGGAACGCGAGCACCGCGGCCCCGACGCCATCCGCGCCTGGCACGCCGCGGTGCCGCCCGTGACCCACGCGGTGCGCAGCGCCGTCGCCGTCGCCGAGGTCGCCGGGGAGTTCCCCGGCAGCCCCGTGACGCTGGAGTTCCGTTTCACCTACGCCGCGGACGGCCGGATCTCCGCGCTGCGCATCGCGCCGCCTACACCCCCAGCGTGCGGGTGAACCCGTCGGGGACGACGACGTCGGACGGGCCGAGGTCGAGAACGGAGTCGTGGCCGAGCCCGAGGACCGCGGAGTCGATGCCGCCGCGCAGGATATCGAGCACGTTCTCCACGCCGGCCTGGCCGTTCGCGGCGAGACCCCACAGGTAGGCGCGGCCGATCAGCACGGCCTTCGCACCCAGGGCGAGCGCCTTGACGACGTCACTGCCGCGGCGGATGCCGCCGTCGAGCAGCACCTCGATCTCGCTGCCCACGGCCTCGGCGATCGCGGGCAGGGCCCGGATCGACGCAGGGGTGCCGTCGAGGTTGTTGCCGCCGTGGTTGGACACCGAGATCGCGGAGACCCCGGCGTCGACCGCGCGCCTGGCGTCGTCGACGCGCATGACGCCCTTGAGCATGAACGGCCCGCCCCACTGCTCGCGCAGCCAGGCGACGTCCTCCCACGTGGGCAGCGGGGTGCCCATCCACTCGCCGTACGCGCCGAAGAAGGTGGGCGCGGTGCCACCGGGCGGGGTGAGGTTGGGGGTCGTGAGGTCCGGGATCTTGCCGGACTTCGCGAAGTCGAGCAGCCAGGGCAGGCGCAGCGCGACCTCCGGGCCGAACTTCAGGGCCGCCTTGAGGTCGACCTTCTCCGGGATCGCCGGGCTGCCCCAGTCGCGGCCGTTGGAGAACGACCAGTCCAGCGTCATGATCAGGCCGACCGCCCCGGCGGCGCGGGCGCGCTCCATGCGCTGCACCAGCACGTCGCGCGAGCCGACCCAGTACATCTGGAAGAACGTCTGCGGGCTGGCCGCGGCCACCTCCTCGATCGACTTGCTCGCGAACGAGCTCAGCCCCATCGGGATGCCGCGGGCGGCGGCGGCGCGGGCCACCGCGACCTCGCCGTCGGGGTGGACGGCCTGCACGCCGGTCGGCGAGATGAGGACCGGCATCGACGCGGGCTGGCCCATGACCGTGGTGCCCAGCTCGCGCTTGCCGGACAGGCCGGCGACGTGCGGGGCGAACCCGAGCTCGCCGAACGCCGCGGTGTTGTCGTCGACGGTCAGGCCGCGCTCGGAGCCGGCCACCAGCGCCATGTAGACCGACTTCGGCAGCCGCTTCTTCGCGCGCCGCTGCGCCTCGGCAACCGTCTCGAACCATCCACCGGGCATGGGCGCTCCTCCTCCTGGGACCGTCGCCCGCCTCTGTGCCGACGACCCGGGCGACGATATGGCATCCGGTGCCACAAGGGCGAGATATGGCCCGGCGATGCCGGCACAACCCCTCCGACCGGTCAGGGAGCACTGCCCCCTTGACCAGGCCCGCAGTCTCGTGCACTGTCCCGTACAACGTACTGGACGGTGTACCCAGCCCGTCCGGAACCGGACGAGGAGACACGATGGCGCGCGGTCGGAGGGCCGGGGGACACGACCCCCTGACCCCGGAGCGGATCATCGACGCCGCCCTGCTCATCTCCGACGCCGAGTCCGACCTGGACCGGCTCACCGTCCGGCGCCTCGCCGCCGAGCTCGGCGTCGGCACGATGACGCTCTACAGCTACTTCCGCAGCAAGGGCGAGATCCTCGATGCGATGGCCGACCACGTGCTGGGCAGGATGCGGCTCCCCGCCGAGCCCGCCGCCGGCCCCGACGAGGCGCTGCGGTCGGTGGCCGACGCGTTCCTCGCGATGATGCGTGAGCACCCCAGCGTCGTGCGACTGCTCGCCACCCGGATCACCAACAGCCGCACCGCGCTGCGCGGGGCGATGGAGTCGGTGCTCGCCCACCTCGTCGCCGCCGGGGTCCCCGGCCCCACCTCCGTGCGCTGCTACGGCTTCCTCATCACCTACGCCATCGGCTTCGTCAGCTACCAGACGCCGCGGCCGTGGGGGCGCCAGGACGTCGAGGAGGCCGCGGAGGTCCGCCGCCAGCGCAGCCACTTCTACGCCGGGCTCCCGCGGGACGACTTCCCGCAGATGGTGGCCCTGGCCGATCACCTCGTCGACCTGCCGAGCGACGAGCAGTACCGGGCGGGCGTGGACGCGTTCATCGAGTCGGTCGTGCGCGGGCTGCCCGCCTGAGCGGGGCCCCCTGACCCGCGGCAACGCGGTCGTACGAAGTACGGACATGCACACGCTGGTCGTCAACGGTTCCCCGGTCGAGGTCGACGCCCCCGGGCTGCGGTCCCTCGCCGACGTCCTGCGCGGTGACCTCGGCTGACCGCCACCAAGATCGCCTGCGGGCGTGGCGAGTGCGGCGCCTGCACCGTGCTGGTCCGGAGCGGGTCGACGCCGCCCGCATGCTCGGGCTGTCCCGCGTCGACATCGCCCGCCGGGTCGTGCTGCCCGCGGCCCTACCGATGATCTCCGCCGGCCTGCGGGTCGCGCTCCCCCACCCGCGTGCCGATCTCGATCCCGAGCAGGCCCGCGGCGCGGCTGCGGTCGAGCTCGACGACGGCGGCGCGGGCGTCGTGCAGCGGGAGGCGTCGTGGACGATGTCGCGCCTGCTCCCCGACGCCGACCTGCACGTCTTCGCCCGCTGCGGGCACTGGACCCGGATCGAGCGGGCCGCGGAGTTCACCGACCTCGTGGCGCGGTTCCTTCCGGGGTGACACGCGGGAACGGGCGGCCCCGTCGCGGGACCGCCCGAACCGGTCGGGTCAGGAGGACTGCTCGGTGAACGGGGTCTCCAGCGGCGCGACGCCCGCGGAGGTCTCGTACGGGTTGGCGTAGGGCAGCGGCTCGCCGTTGCCCGGGGTGACCGCGTCGAACACGCCGTCGAGGTTCGTGTCGTCGAAGATGACGTCGGCCAGGCCGTCGCCGTCGGCCGCCACCGCGACCACGTCGGCGACGAACTCGCCGTCGCCCGGGGTGTTGTCGAACGCCGCGACGTCGTCGTAGAAGTCGCCGTCGACGTCGGTCAGGACGGCGTCGATCTCGCCGTCGCCGTTGGAGTCGATCTGGGTGGTCTCGGTGTAGCCGTCGCCGTCGAGGTCGACGTACTCCTGCGTCGAGGCGCCGGCCTCGGTGCCGGGCAGGTCGGGCTCGGGGGTGGGCTCGGGGACGAAGCTCTCGGACATCGGATCCTCCAGGGCGGGGCGTGCTGCGGTGGGCTGTCATGGAAGAGGACGCCGCACGGGCCGCCGGTGTTACAGCACCCCTGAGAAAGTTCCCGGGCGTTCGCCGCGGAGCCGGGCCGCGTACGGCGCGACCAAGGCCTTCCTGCGGCCCTACGCCGAGGCCCCCGCCACCGAGCTGCACGGCACCGGGTCCGGGCGATGGCCGGCGACCTCCTCACCACCGCCCCCGGGCCGATGACGGCCGTGGGCGTCGTCGCCTCCGGGCTGCGCGCGTGGGGTGCCGGCAGCACGGTGCACCGCCCCGGTCGCACCACCGCCGCGATGACGGGGGTGGTCGCCCGACTCCCCCGCGCGGTGACCCGCCGGGTGACGGGCGGGCGTCGTCCGCGGACCGCCCGGCAGCGGCGACGCGGTCAACCGACCCGCATCGGCAGCGACCCCCACGCCCGCATCGTGTTGTTGTGGTGGCGCCGGGTCGGGCCCGCGATCTCGATCGTCTCGACGCGGCGGGCCAGCGCCGTCAGCAGGCACTCCGCCTCCAGCCGAGCGACGTGCTGCCCGACGCACTGGTGGATGCCGAACCCGAAGCCGAGATGCCCGGACGGGTCGCGGGAGAGGTCGAAGGCGCCGGGGTCGGTCCAGCGGCGGGGGTCGTGGTTGGCCGAGGCCAGGAACATGAGGATCTTCCTCCCGTCCGGGACCACCGTGTCACCGACGCGGACGTCGGTGGTGGCGGTGCGGAAGAACGTCTGCACCGGCGAGCCCCAGCGGATCGCCTCGTCGAACGCCACGCGGGCCAGCTGCGGTGCGGCGCGCAGGCGCCGCCACTGCTCGGGGTGCGTGGCGAGGGCGTGCAGGACGGTGGCCAGGGCCTGCACCGTGGTGTCGACGCCCGCGGAGAGCAGGGAACGCACGACGAGCGGCGCCTGCTCCGCGGTGATCTCGCCGCGGTCGGCGGCGGCCCAGATCCGGGCGCCGAAGCCGTCGGGGGCGAGCACGTCGCGCGCGCACCGCGCGTTCACCCACGCCCCCAGCTCGGGCGCCCGGTGCGCGGCGGCGGCGACGAGGTCGTTGTGCGGGCCGAACGCGTTGAACAGGAAGTCGCCGTAGGGCAGCAGGTTCTCCCGACCCTCGGCGGGGATGCCGACGGCGTCCGGGAACACCCGCAGCGGGAACGCCTCGGCGAGCGCGGGCACGGCGTCGAACTCGTCGCCGGCGGCGAGCAGGGCGTCGACGAGCTCGTCGGCGACGGCGCTCCACCCCTCGCGGAGCCGGCGCAGCTCGCGCGGCGCGAGGATCCCGGCCAGCACGCGGCGCGGGGCGTCGTGCCGGGGCGGGTCGGACTCCAGCAGCAGGCTCGGCGGGCGCCACGGCGGCTCGGTGCGGAAGTTCGACAGTCCGACGCCCGCGCCGGACTGGAAACCCTGCCAGTCGCGCAGCGCCGCGTGGACGTGCTCGTAGCGGCCCATCGCGTAGACGTCGTAACGGCTCAGGTGCACGACCGGGCCCGCGTCGCGCAGGTCGGCGTGGAACGGCAGCGGGTCCTCGAGGATCTCGGGGCCGAACGGGTCGGCGTCGCTGGTCGGGAGCAGGGTGGCGGTCACGGGATCTCCTACAGGTCGAGCACGAGTCGGTCGGAGCACGAGCGCGAGACGCACGGGAACATGCAGTCGTTCGCCGCCCGCTCGTCGTCGCCCAGCAGCGAGTCGCGGTGGTCGGGTGTCCCCTCCAGCACGTCGGTCTCGCAGGTGCCGCACGTGCCCTGGCGGCACGACGACAGGACGTCGACCCCGGCGTCGCGCACCGCGTCGAGGACGGTCCGGTCCGGCCCGACCGTCACGGTGGCGCCGGTGCGGGCCAGTACGACGTCGAACGGCCGGTCGCGGACGGGCGCGCCCTGCTCCCGCGCGACGAACCGCTCGGTGCGCAGCGCGTGCTCCGGCCACCCGGCGCAGGCCGACTCCACCGCGTCGAGCAGCGGGCCGGGGCCGCAGCAGTAGATTGCGACGCCGTCGCACGGCTCCCCCAGCCAGCGCGGCAGGTCGAGGCGGCCGTGGCGGTCCTCGGGGAGCACGTGCACCCGGTCGCCGTGGGACTGCAGCTCGTCGAGGAACGCCATCGACCCGCGGCGCCGCCCGCCGTAGACCAGCGTCCAGTCCGCGCCGAGCAGGTCGGCCTGGCGGACCATCGGCAGCAGCGGCGTGATCCCGATGCCGCCCGCGACGAACAGGTAGCGCTCCGAGGGCACCAGCGGGAAGTGGTTGCGCGGGCCGCCGACGCCGACGGTGTCGCCGACCGCGAGCACGTCGTGCACGTACGCGGACCCGCCGCGCCCGGCCGGTTCGCGGAGCACCCCGACGCGGTAGGTGTGGGCGTCGAACCGGTCGCCGCACAGCGAGTACTGCCGCGTCGTGCCCTCGGGCAGGTGGAGGTCGACGTGGGCACCCGGCGTCCAGTCCGCCAGCCGCGCACCGCTCGGGTGGGCGAGGGTCAGGACGACCACGCCGTCGGCGACGACGTCCTTGGCCGTCACGCGGAGCGCGTCACCAGGATCCGTCACGAGCACCTCCGCATCGATGGAGGTCGAGGATCGCGTGCCCGGCTGCCCCCGCGGGGGCGGCTCTCACTCAGTGAGAGGCAGGCTCCGCGAGATCCCTCGGGCGGCGGCCCGCAGCACCGGCACCACGGCCCGCCCGGAGTCGTCGTCGGGCACGACGGCCGCGATCGCCGCGACGACCCGCCGCGACCCGTCGGCGACGGGGACGGCGACGCCGAGCGCGTCGTCGTGGATGTGGCCCGGGCACAGGACGAACCCGTCGCGGCGGACGTCGGCGAGCGTGCGGCGCAGCCGGTCCGCGGTGGTGATCGTCTGCGCGGTGTAGCGGCGCAGCGGCAGGGCCAGCACCGATTCCTGCACGTCGTGCGGCGCATGGGCGAGCAGCACCAGTCCCGACGACGACGCGTGCAGCGGAAGCCGGCCCGCGATCCGGGTGTAGTTGACCACCGAGCCGGGCGCGCTGAGCCGCTCGACGAACAGGACCTCGCTGCCGTCACGGACCCCGAGCTGGACGTGGTGCCCGACGACGGCGTGCAGGTCCTCCAGGAACGGCATCGCCGCGTCGCGCAGTGACAGCGTCGGCGACGCGCGCATCGCCAGCTCCCACAGCCGGACGCCGACACGGACCCGCCGGTCCGGGTCCCGGGCCAGCAGCCCGTGCTCGACGAGCTCGGCGACGAGCCGCGACGCCGTGGCCAGGTGCAGCCCCGACCGGGCGGCGATGTCGGAGACCCGCAGCGTGCGGTCGTCCGGGCCGAAGGCGTCGAGGATCCGGACGGCGCGGGTGAGCACCGACTCGCCGTAACCGGTCCGAGGCACGGGGCCGAGTGTCCCGCACCTCCGATGGTCCTGGCGGACGGGACGAGCCGCCCGGCGGCGTTGCTCCGAACCGGTGATTCGCCGCGGACGACCGCACTGTCCGTGTGCATCGATCCGCTCACCTCTCCGCGGAGCGGGCCGATCGCGTCCCGTGCGCGCCACCCGCTGCCCTCGACGACGGGCCGGGCCGGGCGGCCCGGCCCCGCCGCTCCCGGGCGGTCGCGTCGACCCCGGTGACCCGACCGCACCGGACCACCGCGGAGCTGTCGTGCTCCCGACCAGGCACGACAGGAACCCGACGAAAGGAAAGTCGCCGATCACTGACTGAAACGAACTACTCTGGATTTCACGCCGACGGGTCCCCGTCAGCGGCCCTGATAGGTCGCCCAACCCGGCCCGTCGGCCAGGAAGGACGCCACCGCACCCCGCAGGTCCTCGGTGCCGAACAGCGGGCCCGACACCCCGGGCAGCACCGCGTCGGCCGCGCGCACCCCGTCGCGCACCGCGGTGGTGACCAGCGTCTTCGTGGCCGCGTGCGCCACCGTGGGGCCGGCCGTGATGCGCTGCGCGAACTCCCGGGCGGCTGCGGCGAAGCCGTCGTCGGGAAGCACCCGGTTCACCACGCCCCACTCCCGCAGCACCGCGGCCGGGTAGCGCTCGCCGGTGAACACCAGCTCCTTCGCCCGGGCGGGGCCCGCCCGCTCGGCGAGGCGCTGCGGCCCGCCCATCGACGGGGTGAGCCCGACGACGATCTCGACCAGCCCGAACGACGCCTTCTCCGCGGCGAGCAGCAGGTCGCAGGCCAACGCGATCTCGAAGGCCGCGGTCAGGGTCAGCCCGTGCGCGGCGAAGACGGTCGGGACGGGCAGCTCCTCGATCGTCTGCGCGACCCGGATCAGCCGGGCCCACAGCGCGGTGCCCTGCCCGACCGGGTCGGGGCCCTCGGCGATCTCCCCGAACGCCTGCACCTGGACCCCGGCCGAGACGACCTTCCCGCGCGCCTCGACCAGCACGCCGCGGGCCCGGTCGGGCCGGCCCGGGGCGGTCAGCGCGACCAGTTCCGCGACGGCGTCCTCGAACCCCGCGAACACGCGCTCGTCGAACAGGTTCAGCGGTGGCCGGTCCAGGACGACGACGGCGAGGTCGCCGTCGCGCTCGATCCGGACCGGGGCGGCGTCGGGAGTGCTCATGCCCCGGATCCTCCCCGACGCGCCCTCAGCTCGCGGGCCGGACCGTCCCGGTCACCGACCCGAACGAGATCCGGCTCCCGCCTGCCCCCGGCGCGGTCGCGGAGATCGTCACCTCGTCGCCGTCGAGCAGGAACGTGCGCTCCTGCCCCGCCACGGTGACGGGCTCCCGACCACCCCAGGTCAGCTCGATGAACGCGCCGCGCTGACGCCGCTGCGGACCGGAGACGGTGCCGGAGGCGAACAGGTCGCCGGTGCGCGCGGAGGCGCCGTTGACCGTCAGGTGGGCGAGCATCTGCGCCGGGGACCAGTACATCTCGCGGTACGGCGGCCGCGAGACCTCCTCGCCGTTCCACTCCACCACCATCTCGACGTCGAGCCCCCACGGCTCGCGGCCGCGCAGGTACGGCAGCGGCTCCGGGTCCTGCCCCGGCAGCGGGACCCGCGCGGCCTGCAGCGCCGCGAGCGGCACCACCCACGGCGAGACCGACGTCGCGAAGCTCTTGCCCAGGTGCGGGCCGAGCGGCACGTACTCCCAGGCCTGCAGGTCGCGCGCGGACCAGTCGTTGACCAGGACCGCGCCGAAGACGTGGTCGGCGAACGCGTCGACGCCGATCCGCTCCCCCAGCCGGGACCCGGCCCCGACGACGAACCCGAGCTCGGCCTCGATGTCGAGCCGGCTGCTCGGGCCGTAGGTCGGCGCGTCGTCGGCGGGCGCCTTGCGCTGCCCCGACGGCCGGACGATCTCCGTCCCCGAGACGACGACCGTGCCCGCGCGCCCGTGGTAGCCGACCGGCAGGTGCTTCCAGTTCGGCATGAGCGGCTCGGAGTCGGGCCGGAACAGGCGTCCGAGGTTCGCCGCGTGGTGCTCGGAGGCGTAGAAGTCGACGTAGTCGGCCACCTCGAACGGCAGGTGCAGCGCGACGGAACCCACCGGGTGCCGCACCGACGCGGGGACGTCCCCGGCGAGGACCTCGGTGAGCCGGGCCCGGACCTGCGCCCAGCGCGCGGGGCCCTGGGCGAGGAACGGGTTGAGCGAGACCGCGGCGAACACCTCGTCGTCCAGCACGGCGGCGACGTCGACGACCTCGTTCCCCAGCCGGACCCCGACGCGCGGCGCCGCGGACCCGACCGAGTAGACGCCGTAGGGCAGGTTGTCGAGCCCGAACCCCTCGGAAGCCGGGATCACGCGGGCCCCCGCCCGGACCAGCTCCACGCGTAGGTCCCGTCGTCGACGGCCCGGCCGCCCTCGCCCAGCTCCAACGGGCGGAACGTGTCGACCATGACGGCGAGCTCGTCGAAGTGCTCCGCGCCGATCGAGCGCTCCGTGGCCCCGGGCTGCGGGCCGTGGCTGTGCCCACCGGGGTGCACGCTGATCGAGCCCTGCCCGATCCCGGATCCCTTGCGCGCCTCGTAGTCGCCGCCGCAGTAGAACATGATCTCGTCGGAGTCGACGTTGGCGTGGTAGTACGGCACCGGGATCGACAGCGGGTGGTAGTCGACCTTGCGGGGCACGAAGTTGCAGATCACGAAGTTGCCCGCCTCGAAGACCTGGTGCGCGGGCGGGGGCTGGTGCACCCGGCCGGTGATCGGCTCGAAGTCGCCGATGTTGAACGTGTACGGGTACAGGCACCCGTCCCAGCCGACGACATCGAACGGGTGGGTCGGCACGACGTAGCGGGTGCCGGTGATCCCCGTGCTGCCGCGGTGCTTGACCAGCACCTCCACGTCGATCCCGTCGACGAGCAGCGGCCCGACCGGCCCGTGCAGGTCGCGCTCGCAGTACGGGGCGTGCTCGAGGAGCTGCCCGTAGCGCGAGAGGTACCGCTTCGGCGGGGCGATGTGCGAGTTGGCCTCGATCGCGTAGAGCCGCAGCGGCTCGCTCCCCGTCGGCACCCAGCGGTGGGTGGTGGCGCGCGGCAGGACCACGTAGTCGCCCTGCCGCGCGTCCAGGGAGCCGAAGACCGTCTCGACGACCGCGGTGCCCGACTCCACGTACACGCACTCGTCGCCGACGGCGTTGCGGTAGAGCGGGCTCGCCTCCCCCGCGACGACGTAGGAGATCCGGACATCGGCGTTGCCCAGGACCAGGCGACGCCCGGTCACCGCGTCGGCGGCCTTCCACTCGTGTCCGTCGAACAGGTCGTGCAGCTTGAGGTGCCGGGGCAGCAGCGGGGCGTTCGGCGTGGTGCTCAGGTCGCCGATCTCCCACACGGTCGCGTCGACGATCGCCGAGGGGATCCCGCGGTGGTAGAGCAGCGAGGAGTCCGAGGAGAACCCCTCCTCCCCCATCAGCTCCTCGTAGTACAGCCCGCCCTCGGGGGTGCGGTGCTGGGTGTGCCGCTTGGGCGGGATCTCACCGGCTCGCCTGTAGTGCGCCATCGTGGCTCTCCTCCTCCGGTGCCGGGGTGCGGGCGGCGGCACGGTGCAGCGCCGCGGCGATCTGTTCTGCGGTCGGGTGGACGAGCACGGCGGCGACGTGGGCGTCCGGGCGGACGACCCACACCTCCCCCGGCCGCGCGGCCAGCGCCGCCCCGAGCGTGCCGTCCGGGTCGACGTCGGGCAGGGCGAGCACGCGGACCGGGCCGCCCGCCCCGACCGCCTCCTCCGCGGCGCCGGGGACGGCGTCGGCGGTGAGCAGCAGGAACCCGTCGCGGGCCAGCGCCCGGATCCGCCCGCCCGGCGCGGTGACCGGGGCGTCGGGGAGCAGCACCCCCGGCCCGGCCGGGGGCACCTGCCCGCGGGGCGGGCGCCCGGTGAACGGCCGGTCGGCACTCGGTGTGGTGAGCGGCGAGTCGACGTACCAGTAGGGCTCCGACAGCCGGCCCGAGTCGACGCGGGCCCGGAGCGCGGGTTCGGTCGCGGCCCCGGCGAGCACGTCGGCGCGGTGCCGGGCCTGCTGCTCGTCCCGGGGCACGAGGAAGTCCATGGTCGCGGTGGTGACGGCGATGTTCTCCCGCGCCGCCGCGTGCCGCTCGTCGTGGTAGGTCTCCAGCAGCGCGTCCGGGGCCCAGCCGTGCCCGACGTAGGCGATCTTCCAGGCCGCGTTCTCGGCGTCGGCGACGCCGGAGTTGAGGCCGCGCGCCCCGAACGGCGACACCAGGTGCGCCGCGTCCCCCGCGATCAGGACGCGCCCGCAGCGCATCCGGTCGACGCAGCGGGAGTGGAAGCGGTACACCGACTTCCAGACGATCGTGTAGTCGACGTCGCCGACGATCCGCCGGATCCGCGTGTCCAGCGCGCCGGACGCGACCTCGGCGTCGAGGTCGTAGTCGGCGGGGACCTGCCAGTCGATCCGGAACGTCGAGTCCGGGCAGGGGTGGATCAGCACCTGCCGCCCGGGGTTCCACGACGGGTCGAAGTGGAACCGGCGCTCGGTCGCCCATGCGGGCAGGTCGGCGCGGATGTCACAGATGAGGAACCGGTCGTCGAAGGTGTGGCCGTCGAACGCGACCCCCAGCAGGGCGCGCAGCTCCTCGCTCCGGGCGCCGCCGCACGCGACCAGGTAGGGCGCCCGGACCTCGGTGCCCCCGGCGCAGCGCAGCGTCACGCCGTCGGCGTCCTGGTCGACGTGGACGACGTCGTGGCCCCAGCGCAGGTCCACGAGCGGTTCCCGGGCGATGGCCTCGTCGAGGATCTCCTCGGTGCGGGTCTGGGAGAGGTTGACGAACGGCGGGAACGCCGGGCTCCCCGGCTCGGCGAAGGCGTAGCTGAACAGCTCGGCGTCGCGGTGGAAGGTGCGCGCGGTCGTCCAGGTGACGCCCTCGTCGGCGATCCGGCGGCCGACGCCGACGGACTCCCAGACGTCGAGGACGTCGCGCTGCTGGCAGATCGCCTTGGAGCCGACGGCGTCGCGGCGGGCACGCCGGTCGAGCACGACGGTCGGCACGCCGCGGCGGGCCAGCAGCAGGGCGGTGGTCTGTCCGACCGGGCCCGCGCCGAGGACGGCGACGGGCGGGTGGGGCCAGGAGGGGCGCATCGTCTCGGCTCCGGTCAGCTCTGCAGCTGCGCCCAGACCTCCTGGTCGCGTTCCGCGGTCCAGATGACGGGCCGCTCCACCCCGGCGAGCTCGTCCCAGACGCGGGAGACGTCGAACGGGAGGCAGTGCTCGAAGATCGGCCAGCTGCCGAAGTCGTCGACCAGGGCCGCGTGGGTGGCCTCGAACGCCTCCTTCAGCGTGCCCCCGCGCCCCTGCACCGCGCCGACCTCGCGCAGCATGACGTCGAGGAACCCGCGGGTCTTCGCGATCGCCGCGTCGACCTCGCCGCGCCCCCTGCTCACGTCGCCGCGCCCGCCGACGAGCTGCTCGGCGCCGAGCGCCGCGACCCGGTCCAGGGTGGTGGAGGTCCACTCCCGGTGGAACGCGTCGCCGGTGTAGAGCGCGGCCTCGGCCTCCACCAGGTCGCCCGCGAACAGGATCCGGTGCCGGGGCAGCCACGCGGTGATGTCGCCCTCGGTGTGGCCGCGGCCGTGGTATTGCAGCACCAGGTCGCCGCGATCGCCGCCGAGGTCGATGGTGAGCCGGTCGGAGAACGTCAGGGTCGGCCAGGTCAGGCCGGGCACCGAGTCGGCCCCGTCGGCCAGGCGCGGCATCCGCGCGAACTCGCTGGCCCAGTCCTGCTTCCCGCGCTCCTCCACCAGGGCGCGCGTGTTCTCGTGCGCGACGATCACCTCGGCGTCGAAGGCGCTGGCGCCGAGCACGCGGACCGCGTGGTAGTGGCTCAACACCAGGTAGCGGACCGGCTTGTCGGTGTGCTCGCGCAACCTGCGGAGCCACTTCGCCGCTGCGACCGGCGTGGCCAGCGCCTCGAAGCAGACCAGGAAGTCCTCGCCCTCGATCGCCCCGATGTTGGGGTCACCCTCCGCGGTGAGGGCGTAGACGCCGTCGGCGAGCACCTCCAGCGTCTGCTCCTTGGGTGCGGTGTCGGCGGACGAGGCGAACGGCTTGGCCATGTCTTCCTCCGAGAAACGATCAAAGGTTTGACTATCCGCCCGGAGCGTAGCGCCCCCGGGCATCCAGCACCAGATCCGACTTGAACAGGGCAGCCTTACCTAGGCATGATCCACCGGTGACGTCCACGGGTACCGCGGTCCTGCGCACCACGCTCGGCCGTCAGAGACGCCACCTCGCGGCGGCGTCGGCCCTGCACACCGGCCACCAGGGCGGTGAGGCGCTGGTGCCCGTACTGGTCGGCGTGGTGATCGACCGCGGTGTCGCCACCGGCGACGTCGGCGGCCTGCTGCTGTGGCTCGGGGTGCTCGCCGCGACGTTCGTGACCCTGTCGCTGAGCTGGCGGTTCGGGGCGCGGCAGTCGCTGCTGGCCGCGGTCGGCGCCGAGCGCGAGCTGCGGATGCGCCTGGCCGGGCGCATCCTCGCGCCCCGCGGCGGCGCCGAGGCGGGTCACCTGCCCGGTGGCCTGGTCAGCATCGCGACCGGTGACGTCCGGCGCGTGGCCGACGCCGCGTTCATGGTGCCCGTCGGCATCGCGGCGGTGGCCGGTGTCGCGGTCGCCGGCACGGCGCTGCTGACGATGTCGGTGCCGCTGGGCCTGCTGGTCCTGCTCGGCACCCCCCCGCTGCTGTTCGTCGCACAGCTGCTGAGCCGTCCCGTGGAGAGGCGCAGCGCGGCCCAGCAGGAGGAGGCGGCGCGGGCGTCCGGGGTCGCCGCCGACCTCGTGCGGGGCGTCCGCGTGCTGAAGGGCATCGGCGCCGAGGAGTACGCGCTGGAGCGGTACCGACGGGTGAGCCGGGGCTCGCTGCGCGCCACGCTGGCGACCGCCCGCGCGCAGGGCGGGTACGAGGGCACGGTGCTGTCGATCAACGGTCTGTTCCTCGCGCTGGTGGCACTCGTCGGGGGCGGCCTCGCCGTGGGGGGCTCGATCTCCGTCGGCGAGCTGGTCTCCGCCGTCGGGCTCGCGCAGTTCCTGACCGGCCCGGTACAGGTCGTCGGGGACCTCGCGGCGGTGTTCGCCATCGGCCGCGCGTCCGCGGCGCGCATCGTGGACGTGCTCGGCGCGCCGTACTCGATCGGGTCCGGCGAGGGCTCCCTGCCCAACCCCGTCCGCGGCGAGCTCCGACTCGACGGGGTGTCGGCCGTCGCCGACGCCACAGCCGGCATCCACCTCGTCGCCGAGCCCGGGAGCATCGTCGCCGTGGTCGCCGACCCGCCGACCGCGACGGCCCTGCTGGCCTGGTTGGGCCGCGAACGCGACCCGGGGGGAGGCAGGGTCCTGCTCGACGGCGTCGCGTTCGACGAGATCGACCCGCACGAGCTGCGCGGCACGGTGCTCGTCTCCACCCACGACGCCGACCTGTTCACCGGCAGCCTGCACGACAACCTCACCGCGGTGGCCGTCGGCGACCCCGCCGGCGCGATCGCCGCAGCGGCCGCCGACCAGGTCGCCGCTGCACTGCCCGCGGGCCACGACACCGCCGTCGCCGAGCGCGGGTCGTCGCTCTCGGGCGGTCAGCGGCAGCGCGTCGCACTCGCCCGCGCGCTCGCCGCGCACGCCCCCGTCCTCGTCCTGCACGACCCGACCACCGCGGTCGACACCGTCACCGAGGCCCGCATCGCCGACGGCCTGCGCACCCTGCGGGCGCAGCACACGACCCTGCTGCTGACGACCAGCCCTGCGCTGCTCGCCGTCGCCGACTCCGTGGTGGTGCTCCGCGACGGGGCGGTCGCCGCGACCGGCACCCACGCCGAGCTGCTGCGCGGCGACGCCGACTACCGCGCGACGGTGCTGTCGTGACGGCCGCGAGCGGGGGCGCGCTGCTCCCCGTCGCCACCCCCGCCCGCGTGCGGCGGACCGTGGTCGACCTGATCCACCCCCACCGGCTGCTGGCCTGCTTCGCCCTGCTGACCCTCGCCGGCGCCGCGGCCGTCAGCCTGGTCGCCGCCCCCCTGCTGGGCCGCATCGTGGACATCGCGGCGGCCGCGCAGTCGGGGTCGGGCGACGGGTCCGTCATGGAACCGGTGCTGGCCCTGGTCGCCGTGGCCGTCCTGCAGGGCGCGCTCGCGGTGCTCGGGTTCGTGCTCGTCGCACGGCTCGGCGAGCAGGTGCTCGCGACGCTGCGCGAGGCGTTCGTCGACCACGCGCTGCGCCTGCCGCTCGCGCGCATCGAGCAGGGCGGCACGGGCGACCTCACCTCGCGCGTCACCGAGGACGTCTCGGTGATCAGCGACGCGGTCCGGTCGGCCCTGCCCGACTTCGCCCGCTCGTCGCTGATCATCGTGCTGACGGTGGTCGGGCTGACGGCGCTGGACTGGCGCTTCGGCGCGGCCGCGCTGCTCGCCGTCCCGGTGCAGGTGCTGACGGCCCGCTGGTACCTGCGCAGCTCCGGGCCGATCTACGCCGAGGAACGCGCCGTCGCCGGCACCGAGCAGCAGCAGCTGCTCGACAGCATCGGCGGCGCCCGCACCGTGCGCGCGTTCCGGCTCGCGACCACGCACCTCGACGCGGTCCGCGCCCGGGTGGACGCCTCCATCGACGTCGCGATCCGGCTGCTGCGCCTGCACACCCTGTTCTTCGGACGGCTCAACCTCGCGGAGCTCATCGGGCTGACGTCGGTGTTGGTCGCCGGGTTCCTGCTGGTCCGCTCCGGCACCTCGACGATCGGCGAGGCGAGTGCCGCCGCGCTGTACTTCGCGAACCTGTTCGGCCCGATCAACGCCGCGCTCTTCCTGCTCGACAAGGTGCAGTCGGCCACGGCGGGCCTGGCCCGGCTCGTGGGCGTCGTCGACGTCGAGCCGCCCGCGGAGCCCGCAGCGCCGATGCGCGCGGCCGACGGCGCGGTGAAGGCCGTCGCGGTCGGGCACTCCTACGTCGAGGGCCACGACGTGCTGCACGGCGTCGACCTCGACGTCGCCCACGGTGCGCACGTCGCGCTCGTCGGGGCGAGCGGCGCGGGCAAGACGACGCTCGCGGCGATCCTCGCCGGGGTCCGCCCGCCGACGCGGGGCACCGTGCACATCGGCGGGGTGCGCCTGGCCGACCAGGGACAGACCCTGCTGCGCCGCACGATCGCGCTGGTGACCCAGGAGGTGCACGTCTTCGCGGGGCCGCTCGCCGACGACCTGCGCCTCGCCGCCCCGACCGCCACCGACGAGGAGATCCGCGCGGCCCTCGAGACGGTCGACGCCACCGGGTGGGTCGACCTGCTGCCCGACGGCCTGGGGACCGTCGTCGGGGCGGGCGGGCACGAGCTGTCCGTCGTCGAGGCCCAGCAGCTCGCGCTGGCGCGGCTCGTCCTCGCCGACCCGCCGGTCGCGATCCTCGACGAGGCCACCGCGGAGGCGGGCAGCGCGGGCGCACGCCGCCTCGAGGTGTCCGCGCGCGCCGCGCTGCGCGGGCGCACGGGCATCGTGATCGCGCACCGGCTCACCCAGGCCGCCACCGCCGACGTCGTCGTGGTGATGCACGACGGCCGCGTCGTCGAGCACGGCACGCACGACGAGCTGGTCGCGGCGGGCGGGCACTACTCCCGGCTGTGGGAGGCGTGGAGCGCGTCGTCCTGACCGCGCGTCAGGCCTCCGGGGCGGGGTGCGAGGTCAGGTAGCCGCCCATGCGCGTGAAGTACTCGACGCCGGAGAGCTCGGTGCCGTCGTCGAGGCGCAGGCGGTCGATGCGCAGGCCGGGGTTGCGGCCGTGCCGCGCGTCGGCGCCGGCCACCACGACGACCCCGTGGCCGTCGCGGATGAAGATCCGGCCGGGGGTACCGCCGTAGGGCGTCGGGGTGACGGAGGCGCGCAGGATCCGCAACCGCCGCGCACCGTGGAAGCAGTAGGCGTTCGGGTACGGGTCGACCTGGGCCCGGACCAGGTTGAACAGCTCCCGGGCCGACCAGCCGAAGTCGATCCGGTTCTCCTCCTCGGTGCGCCGGTGGAAGTAGGAGGCCGCGCGGCGGTCCTGGGGCGCCCAGTCGGTGCGGCCCGACGCGATCAGCTCCAGCGCGTCGACGGTGATCGGACCGAACATCGCGAGCGTCCGGTCGAACAGCTCGACGACGGTGTCGTCGTCGGAGATCGCGGTGCAGCGCTGGAGCACGACGTCGCCCGCGTCGAACTCGTCGTTCATCATGTGCGCGGTGACCCCGACCTCGGGCTCGTCGTTGATCAGCGCCCAGTTCAGGGGCGCGAAGCCCGCGTAGGCGGGCAGCAGGGCGTCGTGGACGTTGAGCGTGCCCAGCCGCGGGATCGAGAAGACCTCCGGCGGCAGCCACGTCCGCCAGTTCGACACGACCATGACGTCGGCCTCCGCCGCGGCGATCGCGGCCCTGACCTCGTCGTCGACGGCACGGTCCCGGACCAGCACCGGGATGCGGTACTCCGCGGCGAGCTCCGCGACCGACTCGTTGAAGATCTTCTCGTAGGCGTTGTCGCTGTCCTGGTGGGTGACGATCAACGGCACCTCGTGCCCGGCGGCGAGCACCGCCTCGATGGTCCGGCGGCCCCAGGTCATGTACCCGAACGCGACGACGCGCATCGCCATCCTCTCCTCGACGCCAATGGTGAGGAGAGGCTAACCGAAACCGGGCGGTGACTCGTACAGCCCGGCGTGCGCGACCCGCAGCTTGTACTTGAGGATCTTCCCGCCGACGGTCTGCGGGAGCGCGTCCGCGACGACCACCGCCTTCGGCGTCTCGTGTCCGCCGAGCCGGGCCCGGCAGTGCGCGATGATGCCGGCCTCGTCCGCCTCGTGACCCGGGCGCAGGACGACGACCGCGGTCACGGCCTCGCCCCAGTGCTCGTGCGGCAGGCCGATCACCGCGGCCCGCTCGACGGCCGGGTGCCCGTGGAGCACCGACTCCACCCGGATGCTGGACACGTTCTCCCCGCCGGACTTCACGATGTCCTTGAAGCGGTCGACCATGATCCGCAGGCCGTCCCCGTCGACCGCGGCACTGTCGCCCGAGTGGAACCATCCCCCGCGGAACGCCTCGCGGGTCGCGGCCTCGTCGAGGTAGTAGCCCGCGGTGACGATCGGGCTGCGGTAGACCGCCTCCCCCGGGACGCCCGGCCGGTCGCGCAGCGACTCCCCCGTCTCGTCGACGACGTCGGAGGCCAGCAGCGGGCTCGGCAGCCCGACGTAGTTGACCGCCGGTGCGCTGCGCTCGTAGACCTCCGGCCACTTCTCCGGCCAGAAGCGGTGGCACGCGATGGCCTCGGTCTGCCCGAAGATGCCGAGCACCACGGGATCGGCCTGGCGCCGCAGCGCCGCGTAGGTCTCGAGCGGGAGCGCGCCCCAGCCGTAGACGAGCACCGTCAGGCTCGACGCGTCCCGGCCCGCGGTGTCGAACTCCGCGGTCAACGCGGTGACGAACTGCGGCGATCCCGCCCACACCGCCGTCGCCCGCTCGGACTCGATCGCGGCGGCCACCTGGTCGGGGACCGGCCGGCGACCGATCACCAGCGACCCACCCGCGAGGAACGCGGACAGCGTGAAGATCTGGTCGCCGACGTGGTAGATCACCGGGAGGAAGCAGACCAGAGCCAGGTCGGTCTCCAGGCGCAGACCGCGCGTCAGGGAGACGGTGAAGTTGAGCGCCGCGAGGTGGCTCGCACTGTGCGAGATCATGACGCCCTTGGGCATCGCGGTGGTGCCCGAGGTGTAGAGCAGCTCCCAGATGTCGTCGCCGTGGATCTCGACGGTGGGCTCGTCGGTCGGGTGCCCCGCGACGAACTCCCCGAACGACGGGCTCCCGGCGACGGGGCCGCCGCCGATCGTGACGGTCGCCGCCACGCGGAGCCCGGTGGCCGTGAACGCCGCCTCCGCCCGCGGCCACAGCTCGGCGTCGACGATCGCGAGCCCGGGCTGCGCGTGCCGGATCAGGTGCTCCTGCACGTCCGGGGCGAGTGCCGGGTTCATCGGCATCGCCACCATGCCCGCCTTCGCGATCCCGATCTTCGCGAGGAACGCCTCGACCGAGTTCTCGCAGAACAGCAGCACCCGCGCACCCGGTTCGAGCCCGGCGGCGGCCAGTGCGTGGGCGACCTGGCCGGCGACCTCGTCCGCCTGCCGGTAGGTGACGGCGGCGAACCGCTCCTCACCGAACGCCCCCGCCCAGCCGGTGATCGCCGTCTTGTCCGGATAGCTCCAGGTCAGGCGCTCGAACACGTCGCCGACCGACGTCCGTTCCCAGCGGTGGACGGCCCTCCTGCCCCGCAGGGTGGTGACATCGATCCTGGCTGTGAACAGGTCCACGCCGACCTCCGTGTCGCGACGCCGTTGGGGCGCCAGCATGCTGGGCCGTACACGCCACGTCGAGAGGGGACGGCATGCCCACCGTGCGCTACGAGATCGACAACCGCGTCGCCTGGCTGACCATCGACCGGCCGGAGGCGCACAACGCGCTGAGCCGCGACGTGCGGGAAGGCCTGTTCGCCGGGATCCACCGCTTCAACGCCGACGACGGGGCACGGGTGCTCGTCCTGACCGGGGCCGGGGAGAAGGCGTTCTGCTCGGGCGGCGACCTCAAGGAGATGAACGCGACCGGCCTGACCGTCCCGCCCCCGGACTTCCTGCCCCAGATCGGGCGCAACGTCGAGGTCGCCAAACCGACGATCGCCGCGGTCAACGGCATCGCGTACGGCGGCGGGTTCCTGCTCGCCCAGCAGTGCGACCTCGTCGTCGCCGCCGAGCACGCGCGGTTCGCGGTGTCGGAGGTGAAGGTCGGGCGCGGGTCGCCGTGGGCGGCGCCGCTGTCGTGGTTGGTCCCGCCGCGGGTCGCGCTGGAGATCCTGCTGACCGGTGACCCGATCGGCGCGGACCGGGCGCGGGAGCACGGGCTGGTCAACGACGTCGTCCCCCTCGCCGACCTGCGGGAGCGGACCCAGCGACTCGCCGAACGGATCGCCGCGAACGCCCCGTTGTCGGTGCTGGCGGCCAAGCGCACCGCGTATCTGTCCGCGACCCACCCCCGCGCCGAGGCCTACGACCGCGCCGAGGAGATCTGGGATCCGGTCTACCGCTCGGCCGACGCGCAGGAGGGCCCGCTCGCCTTCCGGGAGAAGCGCGCACCCGTGTGGACGGGCACCTGACCGCGCCCTGACGCCGTGCGCGTTCCGCCGGTCGAGAACGGGCCCCGCAGCCGTGGAAAGCGGTCCGGGGCGGGGCGGGGCGGTCCGGGGCGGGGCGGGGCGGGGCGGGGCGGGGCGGGGCGGTACAGGACGGGAGCGGGGTGCCGGTCGACACGCAGGCGACCCGGCGCGGCGGACGGAGTGGTGCTCCGACACAGGCCCGGCGACACAGGCCCCGCGACAGGAGGCGTGGCGACGAACAGATCGTGGGCGAGCACACAGAGAGTCGGGACGGCAGGAAGCTGCCAGACCAGGGGGTCAGAACGGTGGGGTGTCGGCCGCGGGGTCGGCGATCGAAGTCCAGTCCAGGAGGAGTCGCCGGCGCCGCCCCGGGCGCCGGGGTGGCGGATCGGGCTCGGGCCGGTAGTCGAAGGGCTCGCTGACGTAGGTGTGCCCGGTGGGGGTCGTCCACTCGAGAGTGCCGTCGGGGTACTGGACGACGCTCCAGCCGGGTGAGTGCTTCTCGTGGTGATGCACGGTGCAGCCGTGGGTGAGGTTGTGCTCGGCGGTGGGACCGTGCGGGTAGGGGACGGTGTGGTCGAGCTCGGAGTCGAGGGCCCGTCGTCGACACAGGGGTGAGCGGCAGTGCACGTCGCGGGCGCGGACGAAGTCGGTGAGCGCAGCGGGTGGCCGGTAGGTGGTGCGGCCGTGGTCGAGCAGGGCCCCGGAGAGCGGGTCGGTGACCAGCCGTTTCCATACCGCGTCCGCGGCGATCTCGCGGGCCAGGTCAGCCGGGACGGGGCCGAACCCGGCCAGCTCGCACGGCTGGTCGTCGGCGCCGGTGAGGGTGGAGTACGGGATCACGACGTGGACCAGGGGTTTGCCGGGGTTCACCGGCGCCACCCGGAGCACGGAGCGGCCGTTACCCGACTCCTCGGCCTCCCCCGGGCGCGCACCCTCGGCCGATTCGTCCCCGGGGTCGGTGACAGTCGGGTCGGTGACGGCCGGGTCGGTGACGGCCGGGTCGGTGACGGCCGGGTCGGTGACGGCGACCTGTCCGGTGAGGAGGCCGACGAGCAGGTCGGCGCGGCGCGCGTCCATGCCACGGGGGTCGTCGGAGCCGAGGCCGCGGGCCAACCGGGTGAGCCACTGGTGGGCGGCGAGCGCATCGGGCGCGGCGAGCAGGGCCCACAGCGACGCCATCCCCTCGTCCTCCGCGCCGACCATCACGCGCCGGTCGCGGCGGGCCCGGGCGTGGCGGTCGTTGGCACCCTCGGGGTCGACGGCGATGACGGCCCGGCGCAGCGCGGCGACGAGCTGGGCCCGGCTCTGACGGGCGGCGTTCGGCAGAACCCGGTCCTGCACCCGAATCGCGTCGTCCTCGGAGAGGGTGTGGGTGGCGTCGCAGATAGCGCGAACCCTGCTGCCGTCGATCTCCCCGGACTCGTGGGCGGCGAGGGTGGCGGTGAGGGTCTCGGTGAGTCGGCGGGCCTGAGCGATCCGGGCGCCCGCGGTGGACCGGGAGACCGACAGGGCCAGCGCGATCTCGTCGGGCGCCCACCGGCTCATCCCCTCCGGACCCGTGGTGGCGTCGCGGGGGTCGGCGGGGCGGCGGCGGGCGAACTCACCGAGCAGGCGGGTCTGCCGGGCGGCGGCCCAGGAGGTGATCCGGTCGAGGTCGGCGATGGCGTCGACGAGCGATCTGTCGTCGAGCAGGGCGGCGTCGCCGGTGGCGGCGTCGAGCTCGAGGGCGAGCCAACCCGACGCGCCGGGTCGACCGGCGGCGACGATGGCGTCGAACGTGTCCTCCGGCGAGGGCCACTCGGGTACGTTCGCGAACGACCGGGAGACCTGGGCGGCCTCCTCGGAACACTCGGTGTCGAACATGCGTTCGATGGTATCGGACGTCTCCGTGCTGGTCAACGACCCGGACCGCTCAGCGCGACGGCTCGCGACGGCTCCGTCACGCCTGGGCCGATGCACGGGCCCGGCGCACCACGCATCCCGTGCTGCTCGCCCCGACCGGCGCCGCCGGTCCCCAGGAGCGTCGCTCCCGCACCGCCCGCGGCGGGGCGGCGAGGGCGGACCCGAGAGGTTCCGACGCTGACCCGGAGTACGAGAGCGGGACCGCACCACCCGGGCGCGGGTTCGGCGGCCGGCCCCGGACGCACGAGTCCCTGTGCACGAAGCCGGGCCGTGGGGTCAAGGTCCGGGCAGCGGGTCCGGGCAGCCCAGCTACGGCGCACACGTCCCTCGGTACGAGGTCGGGAGCCGGCTCGGACGTGCCGCGGACCCGGAACCGGTTCCGCGGGACGCCATCCGATCGCGCGGAACCGGAGGGACAGACCCCCAACCGATCAGATCCCGGAGCCCCCCTCCGCCAGCCGTTCCCCCACCCGCGCCAGACGACGACGCCGACAGCGAGATCGCGGCGCACTCCTTGGCGTGGGCCTGGGTCCGGCAGCCACCCCAGCATCCGCGGCGCGCTGCGGAACGACACCGGCGCCTGGTACGGCAGCACCGTCCGGTCACCACCCGCCAGCAGCTCCCGCAGCCGCGCCAGCACGGCGGTCTGGTGCCCGTCGCCCCACAACCCGGCGAGCCGCTCGTCGTAGTGGGCGTCCGGGGAGTAGTGGGCGTCCGGGGAGTGGTGGGCGTCCGGGGAGTGGTGGGCGTCCGGGGAGTGGTGGGCGTCCGGGGAGTGGTGGGCGTCCGGGGCCCGGCGGCGACGGCGGCGAGCGCAAGGACCTCCTCCGCCGGGGCGACGCGGTCGCGGCCCGTGACCACGGCGTCGGCCGGCAGCCCTGCCGCGACCGGCGGGCCGTTGATCGGCGACATCCGCTCCCCGATCTCGACGTGCTCGCTGATCCGGGGCCGCAGGAGGTGCCCGAGCGCGATGATGTCGCCCGGCTCGCCGTGTCCGCGCTCGGGCACGTGGCATCGGGCCGTCGAGCATCCCGACCAGCGCGAGCGCGGTCTGCGGGCGCACCGCGACGGTGCCGTTGAGGACGTCGCAGAGCCGAGCCAGCAGCACCGCCACGACCGCCTCCGGGGCGAGCGTGACCGCATCTCCTACGGGGCGGCGACCATCCCCCGGTGCAGCACGCGGTTCCCCACGACGCCGGCGTGGTCGGCGCGGTGCAGGACGCACGCGTTGTCCCAGATCACCACGTCGCCGGGAGCCCACTCGTGGCGGTGGACGTTGGTCTCGGCCGTGGAGTGCGCGTAGAGGAGGTCGACCAGCTCGCGGGCCCGCTCCGCTGCGACCCCGCTGATGGCCGCACACCGCTGCGGGGTCGAGAGGTACAGGGCGGTGCGCCCCGACCGGGGGTGCCGGCGGAAGACGGGGTGCTCGGCGGAGGTCTCGGCGTCGTCGGCGAGGTCCAGCCCCGTGACGACGTGGGTGACCGTCCGCCCGGCGAGCTCCGCCCGGAGCGCGGGCGCCAGGGTGTCGAACGCCCGGTACTGGTTGGTGAACTGCGTGGCCCCGCCCGCGGTCGGTACCTCGACCGCCCGCAGCGCGGTGAAGGCCGGGGGGCGGCGCACGTAGCTGGTGTCGACGTGGAACGCGCTGCGCGGAGGTGACGTCCGCCCGACGTTGCTGACCACGTTGAGGTCGGGGAACCCGGGCACCGCAGTCTCCCCGACGGTGAAGGCCAGCCCGCCGAACTGTCGAAGGAATGCGACGAATGCGGTGTCGTCGGCGTTCTGTTCGGGCAGCACGAGAACGCCGTGCTCCGCCAACAGAATGGCGAGCCGGGCCGCGATGTCGCGATCGACGTCGCGAATCGACAGATCCGTGATCGTGGCGCCGACGGGATGGTGCGCGACGATTTCCACCACCCGACGCTAACAGGACCCGGCCCGGGGCGCGCGGTGGTCGTTCGGGTCGCTGACCCGCGGGAGCACGGGTACCTTCGCTGAGGTGCCCAGCACCGGGCACCCCACACGGGACCGATCCCGCGCCGACATCGGCGTGACCCGGCGGTCCCGGAACTGTACGTCCCGCTACCGGGACGCCGTCCCGATTCCCCTTTCCGTATGCCCGGAGACAATTGTGTCGCGCCCGTCGTACGACTGCGCCGCCCCGCCCGAGAACCAGGAGTCCACCGTGTCCGCTGTCCTGTTCGGATCGATCGGAACGCTCGCCGAGACCTCGGAGATCCAGCGCGAGGCGTTCAACGACGCGTTCCGCGCGCACGGGCTCGACTGGCACTGGGAGCGCGCCGACTACCTCGCGATGCTCAAGGAGTCCGGTGGCCGTGACCGGATCGCCCGGTACGCGGAGGCGCGGGGCACCGAGGTCGACGCCGACGCCGTGCACCGCTCGAAGTCGCAGGCCTTCCGGAGGCTCCTGGCGACGTCGGGCCTCACCGCGCGGCCCGGTGTCGTCGACACGATCACCGCGGCCCGCGCCGCCGGGATGAAGGTCGGCCTGGTCACCACGACGTCGCGCGGCAACATCGACTCGCTGCTCGACGCGCTGGGGCCCGACGTGGCCGGCTTCGACGTCGTCGTCGACGCGTCCGAGGTCTCCTCGCCCAAGCCGGACGCCGCCGCGTACACCCACGCCCTCGAGACGCTCGGCGAGCAGGCGGGTGACTGCGTGGCGATCGAGGACAACGGCGACGGCGTCACCGCGGCGTCGGCGGCGGGGGTCCCGTGCATCGCCTTCCCCGGCGCGAACACCGCGGGCCACGGATTCTCCGACGCCCGCAGCGTCGTCGACCACCTCGACCCCGCCGACCTGCTCCCCCGCCGCTGACCACCCCGGAAACACGAGGACTCGCCATGGGCAACGTGCACGCCACCTACACCGCCACCGACCGGTCCTTCCACGTCGAGGGGCACGAGAGGATCGACTTCAGCCTGACCTACGTCGACGGGGTGTTCGACGTCGCGAACCCGGAACTGGCCGGCTGCTACCGCGCGTACGGCCGCTGCCTGATGGTCGTCGACGAGGTGGTCCACGACCTGTACCGCGACCGGATCACCGCCTACTTCGCGCACCACGACATCGCGCTGACGGTGCACCCGGTCCGGATTCGCGAGGTCGACAAGACGCTGCGCACGCTGGAGGGCATCGTCGACTCGTTCTCGGCGTTCGGCCTGGTCCGCGGGGAACCCGTGCTCGTCGTCGGCGGGGGGCTGACCACCGACGTCACCGGTTTCGCATGCGCCACCTACCGGCGCCGCACCGACTACATCCGGATCCCGACCACGCTGATCGGCCTCGTCGACGCCAGCGTCTCGATCAAGGTCGCGGTCAACCACGGCAAGGCCAAGAACCGGCTCGGCGACTACCACGCCTCGCAGGACGTGCTGCTGGACTTCTCGTTCCTGGGCACGCTGCCCGAGGACCAGGTGCGCAACGGGATGGCCGAGCTGATCAAGATCGCCGTCGTGGGCCACGCGGGGATCTTCGACCGGCTGGAGAAGTACGGCGAGGACCTCCTCGCCACCCGCTTCGGCCATCGCGACGGCACACCCGAGCTGCGCCAGCTGGCCGACGAGCTGACCTACGACGCGATCGACTCGATGCTGGCCCTCGAGGTCCCGAACCTGCACGAGCTCGACCTCGACCGCGTGATCGCCTACGGCCACACGTGGAGCCCGACCCTGGAGCTGACGCCGGACCCGCCGATGTTCCACGGGCACGCGATCAGCATCGACATGGCGTTCTCCGCGACGCTCGCGCACCTGCGCGGCTACATCACCGCGGGCGAGCAGGAGCGGATCCTGGGGCTCATGAGCCGCCTCGGGCTGGCGATCGACAGCCCGCACCTCACCGCGGACCTGCTGGTGTCGGCCACCGAGTCGATCGTGCAGACGCGCGGCGGGCGACAGCGGGCCGCGGTCCCGCGGCCGATCGGCGAGTGCTTCTTCGTCAACGACCTGACGCCCGACGAGCTGACGGCGGCACTGGCCGTCCACCGCCGGACCTGCGGCGAGTACCCCCGCCGGGGCGACGGCGTCGACATGGTCACCGGGGCGTGACCGGCTCGGTGCGGGCGGCCCGGCCGGTCACACCGGCGGGCATCCTCGCCCGGGAGCTCGACGAGCTGAGCCGCCTGCTCGACGACCTCGTCCACCCGGCGACGGCCGCGCGGCTGCGCCGGGCCGCGACCCTCGCCGGCGGGCTCGACCCGTACGTCGGGCGCTGCACCACGCCGGAGTCCCCCGCCCTCGCCGCGCTCGCGCGGCGGACCCGGGAGCGCGACTGGGACGAGCGGTCCGGCGACGGCGTGGTGCTCGCGCTGGAGCAGGAGATGCTCTCCGGGCACGTCGAGGGGCGGCTGTTGGCCTTCCTGGTGCACGTGACCCGCGCGCGCCGGGTGCTGGAGATCGGCATGTTCACCGGCTACTCCGCGCTCGCCATGGCAGAGGCCCTGCCCGACGGCGGAGAGCTCGTCGCCTGCGAGATCGACGCCGACGTCGCCCGGCTCGCGCAGGAGTGCTTCGCCGCGTCCCCGTGCGGCGCCCGGATCTCCGTGCGGGTCGCCCCGGCCCTGGACACGCTGCGCGACCTGGCCGCGGAGGGTGCGCGGTTCGATCTCGTGTTCGTCGACGCCGACAAGGCGGGCTACCCGGCCTACCTCGACGCGCTCCTCGGCCGCGACGACGGCGACACCGGGCTACTGGCCCCCGGCGGGACCGTCGCCGTCGACAACACGCTGATGCAGGGCGAGCCCTGGCTGCCGGACGAGCCGTCGGCGAACGGGGCCGCGATAGCGGCGTTCAACTCCGCCGTCGCCCGCGACGCCCGGATCGAGCAGGTGCTGGTCCCCCTGCGCGACGGGCTGACCCTGATCCGGAGGGTCTGAGGTGGCGCGCGAGTGGCGGGCCGTGCCCCGCACCGTCGGGGCGCTGGCCCTGCTGGCCTGCGCTCTACCGTTCAACCTGGCCGTCACCGGGGCCGCGCTGCTGCGCTCGGCCGTCGTCGGCGGGCACCGCGCGACGGCCGCCGAGCCCCGCACGATCCTGGTCAGCGGCGGGAAGATGACCAAGGCGCTGCAGCTGGCCCGGACCTTCCACCGCGCCGGGCACCGGGTCGTGCTGGTCGAGACCCGCCGCTACCGCCTCACCGGGCACCGGTTCTCCCGCGACGTCGACCGGTTCCGGATCGTGCCGTCGCCGCAGTCCCCGGACTACGCGGCCGAGCTCCTGCGGATCGTGAAGGAGGAGCGGGTCGACGTCTACGTGCCGGTCTGCAGCCCCGTCGCCAGCCGCCACGACGCCGACGCGAAGGACGTGCTGGCCGGGCACTGCGAGGTCGTGCACCTCGACCCGGACACGCTGCGCCGCGTGGACGACAAGGACGGGTTCGCGCAGCTCGCCGCGTCGCTGGGCCTCGACGTGCCCGACACCCACCGGATCACCGACCCGGTCCAGGTCGCCGACTTCGACTTCGCCTCGGCGCCCGGCGGCACCTACGTCCTCAAGAGCATCGCCTACGACCCGGTGCACCGACTCGACCTCACGCCGCTGCCGCGGCCCACCCCCGAGGAGACCGCCGCGTTCGCCGCGTCGAAGCCGATCTCGCAGGCGAACCCCTGGATCCTGCAGGAGTTCGTCCGCGGCGAGGAGTTCTGCACCCACAGCACCGTGCGCGACGGGCGCCAACGGGTGTACGGCGCCTGCGCGTCCTCGGCGTTCCAGCTCAACTACGCGATGGTCGACGAGCCGGGCGTCGCGGAGTGGGTGCGGCGGTTCGTCGCGCCACTGGGCACCGGGCAGGTCTCGCTCGACCTCATCAGGGCCGACGACGGGCGCGTGTACGGCATCGAGTGCAACCCCCGCACCCACTCGGCGATCACGATGTTCGACGGCCATCCCGGCCTCGCCGACGCCTACCTGACCGACGGCACGACGCAGATCGAGCCGCTGCCGTCGAGCCGCCCGACGTACTGGCTCTACCACGAGCTGTGGCGGATGCTGAGCCACCCGCGCACGGTCCCGGAGCGGCTGCGGGTGATCGTCCGGGGCCGCGACGCGATCTTCGACCGGACCGACCCGCTGCCGTTCCTGATGGTCCACCACGTGCAGATCCCCTGGCTGCTGGTGGGCAACATGCTGCGCCTCAAGGACTGGATCCGCATCGACTTCAACATCGGCAAGCTCGTCGAACCGGCGGGTGACTGAGCGTGCCGGTCCATGTCCTGCACCTGGTGGGCTCGGCCGTCGACGACGCGTTCTGCGACCTGTCGTGCCTCTACGCGCGCGACGCCCTGCACGCCGTGACCGACCCGCGGCGCTACCGGCACTCCGTCGCCCACGTCGGACCCGACGGGCGGTGGCGGTTCCCGTCCGACCTGGAGCGCACCTCGATCGCCGCGGCCGTCCCGATGACGCCGGGCGGGGCCGTGGCGTACCTCGCCGCGCTGGACGTCGACCTGGTGCTGCCGCAGATGTTCTGCCGACCCGGCATGACGTCCTACCGCGCCCTGTTCGACGTGCTGCGCATCCCGTACCTCGGCAACACCGCCGAGGTGATGGCGCTGGCGGCGCACAAGGGACGGGCGAAGGCGGTGGTGGCGGCGGCCGGGGTCGCGGTGCCCACGGGGGAGCTGCTGCGCCCCGGGGACCGCCCGACCGTCGCCGTCCCGGCCGTCGTCAAACCGGTGGACGCCGACAACTCCGACGGGGTCGCGCTCGTGACCGACGTGGCCCGGTTCGACGACGCGCTGGCCGGGGCGTTCGCGCACTCGTCCGAGGTGCTCGTGGAGTCCTACGTCGAGCTGGGCCGCGAGGTGCGGTGCGGGATCGTCGTCAGCGACGGGGAGCTGCGCTGCCTGCCGCTGGAGGAGTACGCCCTGGACCGCGTGCGCACCCGCGCCGACAAGCTGGGCCGCGACGCCGACGGCGATCTGTACCTGGTGGCCAAGGACCCCACCCGGTCCTGGATCGTCGACCCGGGCGACCCGGTCACCTCGGCGGTCCACGACGCGGCCCGGCGTTGCTTCGCCGCACTGGGCTGCCGGCACTACGGCCTGTTCGACTTCCGCGTCGACCCGGACGGGCGGCCGTGGTTCCTGGAGGCCGGGCCGTACTGCTCCTACGCCTCGACGAGCGTGGTCACCGTGATGGCCCGGGCCGCGGGCATCGCGCTGCCCGAGCTGTTCGCCATGGGCGTCGCGCAGGCGCTGGCAGGCCCGCGCTGACCGGCTCTCACGCGGCGCCGACGACCGGGCACGCGCGGCGGACGTGCAGGGCGACGATCACGGCGGCCGCCGCCGCGACGATCAGCCCCGCGAGGGCCGGGTCCATGTCCTTCGACAGGCTCGGAGCGCGGTCGGGCCCGACCGCCCAGAGGACCAACGGGACGGCGTAGGCCGCGGCGAGCGCGGCGACCCACCCGCGCAGCGCCCGGAGGCGGGCGTCGCGCAGGGACGCGACCAGCAGCCCGACGACCGGGACGACGGCCAGCATCGCGAACTGGCCCAGGACCAGGACCGGGACGGCCCAGGCCGCGGCGACGACCCAGCGGGGGGCGGTACGGGTGAGCGAGGTGCGCATGGCGATCTCCCGAGAGCGTTGACGCGAATACGGAGCAGTGCTCTCGCACAATGGCACGCCTGAGCTTCCGAAACAAGAGCACTGCTCTCCCCCGTGGGAGTTCGCTACAGCCTCGTCGCGGTCCGGACCAGGTCCGCGACCGCCCGCGAGCGGCTGTGCGGGGGCCACGCGATCACCGTCGTGACCGGCGGCGCGTCCACGACCGGGACGGCCACGAGGTCCTCGCGCAGCTGGGCCCGGCACGAGTCGGGCAGGACCACCGCGGTACGGCCCAGCGCGACCAGCTGCATCAGCTGCGTGTGGTCGTGCACCTCCGGGCCCGGACCGTCCGGGTAGCGACCCCCCGCACCCGGCCACCGCGGCATCGGCAGGCCCGGCAGCGCGGTGGCCTCGGCCATCGTCACGTCGGTGCGCCCCGTCAGGGGGTGCCCGCCCGGCAGCGCCACGACCTGCCCCTCCGTGCCCAGCTCCTCGACGTCGAGCCCGGCCGTCGTGTCGAACGGCCGGTGCAACAGGGCCACGTCGGCGCGCCCGTCGCGCAGGATCGCGCCCTGCTCGCCGATCCCGCACAGCAGCACCTCGACGGCGACCGCGGCGGGCTCGGCGGCGTAGGCGTGCAGGAGCTTCGCCAGCAGCTCACCGGACGCACCCGCCTTCGTCACGAGGACCACGCCGGCCTCCGGGGTCGCGGCGCGGCGCACGCGGCGCTCGGCCGCCTCGATCGCGTCGAGTGCGGCGACGCCCTCCCGCAGCAGCACCGCCCCGGCCTCGGTCAGGGCGACCGAGCGACTGGTGCGCTCGAGCAGCACCGCCCCGAGGCGCCGCTCCAGGCGGCTGATCGCCCGCGACAGCGGGGGCTGCGCGATCCCGAGCCGCTCGGCGGCGCGGCCGAAGTGCAGCTCCTGCGCGACGGCGACGAAGTACCGCAGCTCCCGCGTCTCCACGCCCGCCACGGTACGCGACCAGCGTCGATACCCGACCGGTATCGCCTCGCACCCGATCGGTCTTGGACGCTCCGCCGGTGCCGGGACAGGCTCGAACCATGACCGAGAAGAGGACGGCGCTGGTCACCGGCGCGAACAAGGGCATCGGGTACGAGATCGCGGCGGGCCTGGGCGCCCTGGGCTGGCGGGTCGGGGTCGGCGCCCGGGACGAGCAGCGCCGCACCGACGCCGTCGCGAAGCTGGTCGCGACCGGCGTCGACGCGTTCGGCGTCCCGCTCGACGTCACCGACGACGCGAGTGTCACCGCCGCGGCCGCGCTGGTCGAGGAGTACGCCGGACGCCTCGACGCGCTGGTCAACAACGCCGGGATCACCGGCGGTGCGCCGCAGACGCCCACCACGGTCGACCTCGACACGGTGCGACGGGTCGTGGAGACCAACGTCCTCGGCGTCATCCGCGTCACCAACGCGCTGCTGCCGCTGCTGCGCCGGTCACCGTCGCCGCGGATCGTGAACATGTCCAGCGGCGTCGGGTCGCTGACCCGACAGAGCACCCCCGGTGGCGACACGGGCCCGATCGCCGTCGCCTACTCGCCGTCGAAGACGTTCCTCAACGCCGTGACCGTGCAGTACGCGAAGGAGCTCGCCGACACGGGCATCCTGATCAACGCGGCCTGTCCCGGCTTCGTCGCGACCGACCTCAACGGCTTCCGCGGCCACCGCACACCGGAGCAGGGTGCGGCGACCGCGATCCGGCTCGCGACGCTGCCCGACGACGGCCCGACGGGCGGGTACTTCGAGGACGCGGGCGCCATCCCCTGGTGACTCACCCCGGTTCGACGCGCGCGAGCCAGCCCGTGAGCAGGACCTCGAGCCGCCCGGCCTCGTCGGGCGTGAGGGCGTCGAGCAGGCGGCGCTCGTTGCGCATGTGGTCGGTGAACGCGCCGTCGATCAGCTCCCGGCCCGCGGCGGTGAGGGCGACGACCCGACCGCGGCCGTCGCCGGTCGCGGGTCGGCGCGTGACCAGCCCGGCATCGACGAGGCGGTCGATCCGCTTGGTCATCGCGCCGGTCGTGACCATCGTGAACCGGGCGAGCTCACCGGGTGCGCGCTCGAACGGCTCGCCCGCGCGGCGCAGGGCGGCGAGGACGTCGAACTCCCCCTCCGCGAGGCCGTGGCGCCGGTAGACCACGCACAGCTCGTCGGTCAGGTGGGCGGCCAGGCGGTGCAGCCGCCCGATCACGCCCTGCGGGGACACGTCGAGGTCGGGGCGCTCGCGCGCCCACTCGGCCTGGATGCGGGAGACGTGGTCGGGCTCGGTCACCGCCCTAGTTTACCTTCCCGGGAAGGTATATGTTCCTTCCATGGAAGCTACCTGGCGGTGGGTACTCGTCACGGCGATCGCGCCGGTGGCGTGGGGCAGCACCTACTACGTGACGAGCGAGTTCCTGCCGGCCGGCCATCCCCTCTACGGCGCCGCGATCCGCGCCCTGCCCGCGGGCCTGTTGCTGCTCCTGGTGTGCCGGTCCCGGCCGCGCGGGGTGTGGTGGCGGCGCTCGGTCGTGCTGGGCGTGCTCAACACGAGCGCGTTCTTCGCACTGGTCTACCTCGCCGCACAACTGCTGCCCACGAGCATCGCGTCGGTGATCATGGCGTCGTCGTCGGTGGTGATGATGCTGATCGCGTGGGCCGTCCTGGCCGAGCGGCCCGCGGCGGCGGCCGCCGTCGGTGCCGCGCTGGGGATCACCGGAGTCGTGACGATGCTCCTCACCGGGGTGGAGGCGGTGAGCCCGGGCGGGGTGACCGCCTCGGTCGGCGCGATGCTGATGTCCTCGGTGGGGTTCGTGCTGGCCCGCAGATGGAGCGGCGAGGTGCCCGTCCTGGACTCGACGGCGTGGCAGCTCGTGGCGGGCGGCGTCGTCGTCCTCCCGGTCGCCGTGCTCGTCGAGGGCGCGCCGCCCGTCCTGGACGGCCCGGCCCTCGCGGGATTCGCCTACGTCGGCGTCGTCGCGACCGCGCTCGCCTTCACCGCGTGGTTCACCGGCCTGCGCCACCTGCGCGCGGGCACCGTCGGGCTCGTCGGGCTGCTCAACCCCGTCACCGGCGTCCTGCTCGGCACCGCGCTCGCCGCCGAGGCCCTGACCGGCCGTCAGGTCGCCGGGATCGCGCTCGTCCTCGCCGGCATCCTGCTCGCGCTCCCACGATCCGGGAAGGCCCGACGCCCGCGCCGGGCCGAGACGTCGGTGTCACCGCCACGCGCCGGGACCGCCCCGACCGTCCCTTGACCGCCGCCGCGGGGCCTTGGGGCCCCGGGACCCGGGGCGGGCAGCGGGCTTCACCGCCGTCTGCATCACCGACGACCCCGATTGCGCGGGGGGATGATCGTCGGACAGACTCGTCACGTGGTGCGCACCCTGCTCGAGGCCTTCTGGCCGAGCCGTCGCATCACGCATTTCGACGAGCTCTGTCGCCCGGCCGCGTAGCGCGACCGCCCCGTCCCGTCCCGGTCGTCACCCGCGTGGTCCCGCCGCGCCCGGGGACCACCGGAACAGGTCGACGACCACGACACCCCGCACCACACGAAGGAGACACGTCCATGGCTCTTCAGATCGGCGACACCGCCCCCGACTTCACCGCCGAGACCACCGAAGGAACCATCGGGTTCCACGAGTGGATCGGCGACTCCTGGGCCGTCCTGTTCTCCCACCCGCGGGACTTCACCCCCGTCTGCACCACCGAACTGGGCTACCTCGCCAACAACAAGGCGGAGTTCGACCGCCGCGGCGTCAAGCTCATCGGCCTCTCGGTCGACCCGCTCGACAACCACGAGAAGTGGGCCGCCGACATCGCCGAGACCCAGGGCACCGCCCCGAACTACCCGCTGATCGGCGACTCCGACTTCGTCGTGTCCAAGCTCTACGGGATGCTCCCGAACGACGTCAGCGGCGACCCCACCCAGCGCACCCCCGCCCAGAACGCCACCGTGCGCACCGTGTTCGTCGTCGGCCCGGACAAGAAGATCAAGCTCGTCCTCGTCTACCCGATGACGACCGGCCGCAACTTCGACGAGGTGCTGCGCGTGATCGACTCGCTGCAGCTCACCGCGAAGCACCGGGTCGCCACACCGGCGAACTGGAAGCAGGGCGAGGACGTCATCATCGCGGGCTCGGTCTCCGACGACGAGGCACGGACGATCTGGCCCGACGGCTGGGAGTCCCCGCGCCCCTACATCCGGATCGTGCCCCAGCCCAGTTGATCCGGCTCGCCCCGGCGCACTCCCGGACGGTGCCCGGTGCGGGACCTCCTCGTGTGCAGGAGGTCCCGCACCTGCGCGGTCCGCGGGGGCCGATGACCGGCGACGGCCGCGTCGACGCCGGACGTGCGGCGGACCGGGGCGCGGCCCGCCGACAGAACCGGTCGTGGGAGTGCGCGCGGCGGCCCACCCACCCCGACCGGCCGCGCGACCGTAGGCTGTGACCGGTGCCGGAACAGCAGAGCGCAGCCGCGGGATGGGTCGGGCACGTTCTGGCCGGTCACCGGATCGACGCGCTCATCGGCGAGGGCGGTATGGGCGTCGTCTACCGGGCGACGCACCTGCGCCTCGGACGCACGGTCGCCCTCAAGGTCCTGCCGCCCGCACTGGCCGCCGACCTCGACTACCGGCGCCGGTTCGAGCGCGAGGCCGCGATCGCCGCCAGCCTCGAGCACCCGAACGTCGTGCCGATCTACGACGCGGGCCACACCGACGGCGTCCTGTACCTGTCGATGCGCTTCGTCGACGGGGAGGACCTCGGCGCCGTGCTGCAGCGCGAGGGCCGCCTCGGCATCGACGGGCTGTGCGCCGTGCTCGGGCCGGTCGCCGACGCGCTCGACGCGGTCCACGAGGCCGGGCTGGTACACCGCGACGTCAAGCCGGGCAACGTCCTGCTCGTGCGCGCCGGGCGCCCCCGCGGCGGGCAGGTGTACCTCTGCGACTTCGGGATCGCGAAGGGCGCGACGGCCGCGGGCAGCGACATCACCTCCGCGGGTCAGTACATGGGAACGCCGCAGTACTCCTCCCCGGAGCAGATCGAGGGCCGCTGGGTCGACGGGCGCTCCGACCAGTACGGGCTGGCCTGCCTGGCCTACCGCTGCCTCACCGGGGAGGTGCCCTACCCGCGCCCGGAGATGGCCGCCGTCGTCTACGCCCACCTCGCGGCCGACCCGCCCCGGCCGAGCCGACTGCGCCCCGACCTGCCGGTCGCGGTCGACGCCGCCGTCGCGCGGGCCGCGGCCAAGCATCCGGACCACCGCTTCCCGAGCTGCTCGGCCTTCCTCGACGCGCTGCGCGCCGCCGCGCACGCACCGGTCCCCCGGCCCCGACCGCGCCCCCGGCCGACCGCGCCGTATCCGACCTCGACGCCACCCCCGGCCCCGCCGCACCTGCCGGCTGCGACACCCCTGCCGGCTGCGACACCCCTGCCGTCTGCGACACACCGACCGGCTGCGACACACCGACCGGCTGCGACACACCTGCCGACATCCGGGCCGCCCGCCGCGCCCACCCGCCGGATCACGCCGGACGAACCCGTCGCCGCCCCCGCGACGCTGCCGCTGCGCGAGGCGGTGGACACGCCGGCCCCGGACGAGCAGGCCCCCGGACCGACCGACGTCCGGGCCGAGCGCGGCACCGGGGACCGGTCGATCACCGTCAGCTGGACCGCGGGCGGCCCGCAGGACGTCGAGTACAAGGTCACCCGGCTGACGCCGGAGGGCCGCTGGCACGTCGTGGGACGCACGCGCTCGACCTCCATCGTCGACGGTGCCGTCACCCCCGACGCCCGGATCCCGGAGTACGCGGTCGTCGCCCGGCTCGGTTCCGCGGTCTCCGGGCCCGTGCGCACTCCCCCGGCCGACGATCCGGAGGAACCCCCCGGCGGGATCCCCGCGGTGCGGCACCTCGCCGCCACGGCCTCCGGAACGCTCGCGTTCGAGTGGCCCCCGGGGATCACCGAGGCGATGGTCGTGGTCCGCGCCGACCGGCTGCCCGAGACACCCGACGACCCCGCCGCCACCGCCTGGAAGATCACCAACATGCGCTACGAGCTCGACGGCGGGCTGCGGTTGCCGAGCTCCGTCCCCCTCCCCTGCCACGTGGCGGTGGCGTCCTGCCGCCGCGTCGACGGCGGGCTGGTCGTCGCCCCGGGGTTCGACCCGACCGCGCGCACCACCGTGGGCGCCTGAGGTGGTCCCACCGCCCGAGGACCCGGTCGTCTCCCGTGCCCTGGAGGAGGGGCCCGAGCAGCGCTACGTCGGCGACCGCGACCTCACCGCCTGGCCCACCGCGGTGGGCTCCGTCCTGGTCCGCCTGGCCGCCGAGCTGCGGCAGCGGCTCACCCCGCAGGCGGTGCTCCTGGTGGTGCTCGCCGTCGGGCTCGTCCTGGCCGCCGGGCTCACCGCGCTCGCCGGCGCCGTCTACGACGCCGTCACCGAGGACGACGGCGTCGCCGCACTCGACCGCCCGCTCCTCGACGCGGTCCTCGGCCTCCGTACCCCCGCGCTCGACACCGCCGTCACGGCCTTCTCCGCGCTCGGCGGACCGGTGGGCATGCCGGTGCTGGCGGGGGTGGTCGCGATCGGGCTCGCCGTGGCCTGGCGGCAGTGGACGCCGGTGCTGCTGGTCGCCGCCACCGCCGCGGGCTCGCTCGCCCTCACCGTCGTGGGCAAGGTCACGGTCGGCCGAGTCCGGCCGCCGCAGGTCGACGCGGTGCCCCCGTACGAGGTCAGCGCCTCGTTCCCGAGCGGGCACTCGCTCAACGCGATCGCCCTCGCCGGCATCGTCGCCTACCTGCTCGTGCGCCGGCAGCGCACCAGACGGGCCCGCACCGCGACCGTCGTCGCCGCCGCGGTGTTCGCGCTGCTCATGGGGGCGAGCCGGGTGTACCTCGGCCACCACTGGCTCACCGACGTGCTCGTCGCGTGGGCACTCGGGCTCGCCTGGCTCACCGTCGTCGTCACCGCGCACCGGCTGCTGCTCACGCTGCGGACCGTGCGACACCCACCCGACCCCGCCGAACAGCCCCGATCCGACTGAACCGATCGCCGTTCCGCCCGCGTCGCGGCCCGCCGCGCGGTCGCCAGGCGGTAGGATGACCACGAGATCCGACCCCGCTGGGCTCTGCCCGTCCGGCACGGCCGGTCCGCGCGGGCGTGTTCCCGGGTGGCCGTCCGGCCCGGCGGCGGCGATCTCCCCGCAGATCCACGGGCCGGTGCGCGTCCCGGAGGAGCCAGCCGGCTCCTCCCCGTGACGCCCTCACCGGCCCGCAGCACGGTGTCGGCAGGCCGCCCAGGCGGTCCGCCGCGCATCGCGAAGGAGGAGTACGTGGCTCGACGAGGCCAGCCCCCGGCCGGGGCTCGCCGTGGCGCCCCGCGCGACCGACGACGCGGCGGCGACCGCCCCGAGGACGTCGTGTCGGCGCTCGCGCGCACCGTCCGGGAGGTGGAGGTCGCCTTGAAGGGCGGCCGGGCCACGCCCGCGACACGCACGAAGTTCCAGGCCGCGGCACTGCTGCTGCGCGAGGAGCGCGCGCGGGTCCGGACCGACGCCGACGTCGGCGAGCGGCAGCGGACCGAGCGTCTCAAGCGCCTCGACGAGATCGCGAAGACCCTCGCCATGACCGCCGTCCGCGACCAGGCGCTGCTGGCCCTGCTCGCCGAGGACGCCGTCGTCTCCGACGACGCCCGGTGGCTGCGCGGCGAGGTGCTGCGCAGGGCCGGCATCGCGACGGAGCCCGAACCGGTACCGCCCGTGGAGGTGCCCGCCGCTCCGGCGAAGCCCCGCGTGGTGCCGCAGTCGGTCGTCTCCCGGCAGCTGGCCAACCCGTTCCTCGCTCCCGACTTCTCCGCCGCCCGCCCGAGCACCCCGCGCCCGACGCCGCTGGCCGGCTGGGAGCTGCTCGGCCCGCTGCTGCGGTCCTTCGAGCGCGCCGGGGGCGGGGCGTCGGCGTGCATGACGCTGCCCGCGCCGTCGTCGCGGACGGCTCCGGGCCGCATGGAGCTCATGCCGCACCAGGCCCGCCTCGTCGCCGCGGCCGCGGCCGGGCACCGCACCTTCCTGCTCGCCGACGAGCCCGGGCTGGGCAAGACCGCGCAGGCCCTGCTCGCCGCGGAGGCGGCGAACGCCTACCCGCTGCTCGTCGTCGTGCCGAACGTCGTCAAGACCAACTGGGTCCGCGAGGCCGGGCTGTGGTCACCCCGTCGCACGGCCACCGTGATCCACGGCAACGGCGACACCATCGACGGCTTCGCCGACATCGTCGTCGTCAACTACGAGGTGCTCGACCGGCACGTCGGCTGGCTGGGCGACTTCGGGTTCCGCGGCATGGTCGTCGACGAGGCGCACTTCATCAAGAACAAGACCTCCCAGCGCTCCCAGCACGTGCTGGAGCTCTCCGCGCGCATCCGGGCCTTCACCGCGCGCCCGCTGCTGATGGCGCTGACCGGCACCCCGCTGATCAACGACATCGAGGACTTCCTCGCCATCTGGCAGTTCCTCGGCTGGATCGACGCCACCAAGCCCCTCGCCGACCTGATGGACGCCCTGACCACGACCGGCCTGACGCCCGCCGACCCCGGTTTCTACCCCGCCGCGCGCAGTTCCGTCGTCGACCTGGGCATCGTCCGGCGCCGCAAGGTCGACGTGGCCGCCGACATCCCCGCCCGGCGCATCGCCGACCTCCCCGTGGAGCTGGACGGCGCGGTCGGCCGCTCGATCCGGGCGGCCGAGCGCGACCTCGCCCGCCGGATGGTGGCGCGGTACTCCGACGCCCTGGCGAACCGGCGCTCCGGGGCCCGGGTCGAGGGCATCGACCACGACCTCGTCGCGCAGGTGGCGAGGTGGGAGCAGAAGGACGCGGCCGAGGCCTCGTCGGGTGACAACGTGTTCGGCATGATGCGGCGGATCGGGCGGGCCAAGGCCGGCCTCGCCGCCGACTACGCCGCGCAGCTCGCCCGCAGCGCCGGCAAGGTGGTGTTCTTCGCCAAGCACGTCGACGTGATGGACGCCGCCGAGGAGACGTTCACCGCGCAGGGCGTCCGGTTCTCCTCGATCCGCGGCGACCAGACCTCCGCGGTGCGCCAGCGCAACATCGACGCCTTCGTGAACGACCCCGACGTCGCCGTCGCGGTGTGCTCGCTGACCGCGGCGGGCGTCGGCATCAACCTCCAGGTCGCGTCCAACATCGTGCTCGCGGAGCTGTCCTGGACCGCGGCGGAGCAGACCCAGGCCATCGACCGCAGCCACCGCATCGGTCAGGACCAGCCGGTCACCGCGTGGCGCATCATCGCCGCACAGACGATCGACGCGCGGATCGCGGAGCTGATCGACAGCAAGGCCGGGCTCGCCGCCCAGGCCCTCGACGGCTCCGACGAGGAGGTCGGGTCCTCGGCCGACGTGCAGCACGCGGCCCTCGTCGCACTGCTGACCGACGCGCTGGCCGGGGCCACCGTCTGAGCGTCGCGCGGAGGACGCACGGCGCTCGGAACGTGTCCTGCAGGCCGTCGGCCGGCGACGGGGGCATCGGCGGCGCGGGATCGAACGGGAGCGGGTCCTCGCGGGGGGCGCGTCCGGGACACGCAGGTCGGGATCACATCGGAGGCGGAGCGGACCCGGTGGGCCGCCGCCCGCGGAGCGAGCGGTCCCGTTTCCGCGGCGACGTCCGCGGGAACGCTGTGGCATGACGACCCGCTCCGGCGCCCGGCACGCCCCGGCACCCGACGTGGTGGCCTGAGGTGGTGGACCGGACGCCCGACGGGCGGTGGATCGTCGTCGACGGCCGGCGGTGGCGCGCCGCCGACCCCGAGATCCCCGACGACGTCCACGCCGAGCTCCTGCACCACCTCGGTGTGGCCCGCAACGCGGTGCGCACGTCGGCCGGGGACGAGGACGCGGTGCGCCGCGCCCGGGCCCGCGTGCAGGCCGCGAAGACCGGGCTCGGCGAGCGCGGCGACCCCTGGTGGGAGCAGGACGCCGACACCCGCACCGCCCGGTGGACCGAGGCCCTGCGGACCCTCGGTGCCGACTAGCCGGTCCGCCTACTCCTCCTGGGCCGCGCGGCGCACCGCGAGCTCGGGCCGGAACAGGTCGTCGAAGACGCGGGCCCGGTCGAAGGACAGCGCGTGCTCGCGGCCCCGCCGCTCCAGCGAGCGCCGCTCGTGCTCCGACATCTCCAGCACCACGCGGTCCAGGGCCGCCGTGATGGCCGCGACGTCCCCGGCCTCCACGATGACCGCCGCGTCGCCGACGGCCTCACCGGTGCCGCCGGTGATCGCGGTGATCACCGGGCCGCCGCCGGCGAGCAGCTTCTCGGTCAGCGCGATCCCGAACGTCTCGACGAAGTCGGGCTCCTCCTTCGTCGGCAGGGCGTAGGTCGCGCAGCCCCGCATGAGCAGCGGCTTCTCGTCGTCGTCGACGTCGGTCAGGAGGACGACCCGGTCGTCGCCAGCCGCCAGCTCCCGGACCTCGGCCAGCGCCGGGCCGGTACCCGCGACGACCAGCTTCACCTGCTCACGCGCCCGCGACGCCGCGTAGGCCCGGACCAGGTCGTGGATGCCCTTCGCCCGCGAGATCCGGGACAGGAACAGCACGTACCCGTCGCGCTCCAGACCACGCCGGCGCAGTGCCGCGTCGACCGCGGCCGGGTCGAGGTCGAGGTAGGCCGAGGTGTCGATCGGCGGGTAGCTGACGGCCACCCGCGCCCGACACTGCTGCGCGAACAGCGTGCCGCAGTGCTCGTCGACCGCCTCGGCGGACAGGACGATCTGGTCGCGGGTGTACTCCGAGACCGCGACGACCTCGTCGTGCGCCAGGAACGTCGTCAGCAGCGCGACCGCGGCACCGAACCGCTCCTCGCGCAGGCACGAGCGGATGACGTTGGTGACGTCGGACCCGACGGCCTTCGCGATGGTGTGGACGTCGGTGAGCAGACCGGCCGCGTGCACCGCCGCCACGGCGTCCATGACGACGTTCGCGTGCGGCGCGAGGTACATCGAGAGGACCGTCGTCGGCACCGGCTCGGCGAGCAGTTCGACCAGCCGGCCGGTGAGGCCCGCGAGGCCCCGTCCGTCGGGCACGCGGTAGTCGCCGACCGGCTCGGGCCGCTCGACGGTGATGCCCGGGCTGTAGGGCTGCAGCCGGTCCAGCGGTTTGAGCGGGAGACCGGCGGCCTCCAGCGTCGCGATCGGCCACGTGAGCAGCCGGACGTCGTCGAAGCCCCGCGTGAGCGCCACCTCGGCGAGGTTGCGGGCCTCCCCGGAGTGACCGCAGATCACCGGGTCGGCCCGGACGACGATCACGAGCCTGCGCTCGGGGTAGGTCACCCCCTCGCTCTCGCCGCGGGCGCGTCGGACAGCGACGGGGGCCGCGCCGACCGGCCCCACGCCGACGGCTCCGGGCCGAGCTCCAGGTGCAGCACTCCGCCACGGTGCACGTCCGAGGCGCTGATGTGGGTCGTTTCGCATGGCCGTCCGTTCAGGGTCGCCGACTGCACGTACTGCGCGGGAGGTGTCTCCGCGATCCCGTCCGCGCCGATGGGGGTCTCGCGGTGCCCGGTGGTCTCGATGACGAACTCGCCCCCGTCGACGCGCAGTACCGCCCGGGCGAAGGCCGGCGCGTTGACGAGGAACAGGCTCTGCCCGGCGACCGGGAAGAGGCCGAGGGAGGCCCAGACGTACCAGGAGCTCAGGCCCCCGGAGTCGTCGTTGCCCGGCATACCGCCGGCGCCGGTGCCGAACTGCCAGGTCAGGGCCGCGTGCACGACGTCGGCGGTGCGGTCCGGGCGGCCGGCGTAGTGGTAGGCCCACGGCGCCTCCATGTCCGGTTCGTTGTTGAGCCCCTCGAACCGGTTCAGGGCGTAGCCCGCGGCCATCTCCGCGGGCGGGGGGTGCAGGCCGGGCTGGGTGACCGCGGGCGCGCCGAAACCGAAGAAGGCGTCGAGCATGGCGACGAACCCGTCGTCGCCGCCCGCGAGCGCGATCCGGGCCCGCATGTCGTGCAGCAGCCGGAAGGAGTAGTTCCACTTCCCGCCCTCGTAGTACTCGGAGTCGAGCAGCAGGCCCGAGGCCGGGTCGAACGCGTTGACCCACTGGTGGCTGCGCGCCTCCAGGTCGTCGGCGAGTCCGTGGTCGCCCAGCGCGCGGGCGACGCGCGCGGTGCAGTGGTGGCCGTAGGCGAGGTCGAGGGTGTGCGTGATCGGGTGCACCACGCCGTCGTCGCGGAAGTTCTCCCCGTAGAGGCGGCGCAGGTCCGCCTCCATGTGCACCAGCGCCCAGCTCCAGTCCAACCGGCCGAGGCCGGTCGCGTGCGCGTCGGCGAGCGCGGTGTGCGCCAGGGCGCTGGCCTGCCGGAAGAAGCGGTCGGCCCCGCGGGCCATCCGGTACCCGATCGGGAAGTTGCCCTCCTCCTCGCAGACCCGGATCAGCGACTCCAGCAGGTCGGCGGCCCGGTCCGGCACGATCGCCGTCATCAGCGGGATCTGGGTCTTGTAGATGTCCCACATGGTGCAGACGTCGAACGCGAACGGCCCGGACGTCGGCCAGAACGGGCTCTCGTCGTCGCCGAAGCAGGGCTTGATCAGCGCGTGGTACATCGCGGTGGCGAAGACCGTGCGCCGGGCCGGGGTGCCGCCCTCGACCCGGACGCGGTCGAGGTGGTCGGCCCAGCGCGCACCCGTCCCGGCCCGGACGGTGTCGAAGGACGGGGTGGGCTCACCGCACTCGCGGCGAAGGTTCTCGCGGGCCTGCTCGCACCCGCGCAGGGAGAATCCCAGCCGCACCTCGACGGTCTGCCCGGCGAGCGCGCGGCCCATGAACAGCAGCCCGAAGGGGCGCAGCGTGGTCTGGCGGATGCTGTCGAAGTCGAGGCGGGTGCCGCCCTCGACGAGCCGGCGGTCGTACCAGAGCATCTGGCGCCAGTCCGGGCTGCTGACCTCCAGGTACACCGACAGCGGCACGCCCTCCATCACCACGGTGCCCTGCGCGCGCCCGTGCCCGATGCTCTCCACCTGGGCGCGGAGCGGGACGGTGCGGCCGTGGTCGATCGCGAGCCCGCCGCAGGACAGGTCGACCACCAGCCGCGCGCTGCCGCTCTCGGGGAACGTGTAGCGGTGCACGGCGACCTTCTCCCCCACGGTGAGCTCGCAGCGGATGCCGGTGTCCAGCGTCGCGGCGTAGTAGCCGGCCTCCGCCGACTCCTCGTGCAGGGGCCACGCCTCGCCGAGGTCGTCGAGCGGCTGGACCATCGGCGTGACGCGGACGTAGTTGTAGTACTTGCGGATCGCGCCGGTGCCGGACTGCTGGAAGTGCGTGAACCCGGACGCCTGCTGCGTCGGGAAGATCTCCTCCGGCAGTCCCTCGGTGCCCTTGTCGTAACGGCCGTAGCCGGTCGGGTAGGCCCCGGAGTAGGCGCACGCCGAAACCATCCCCAGCGGGGACGTCGCGCCCGGGTGCGTGTTGCCGACCAGCGGTTTCGGGAACCACCACGCGGCTGCGAGACCGTCCGCGGGCGGGAGGGCCGTCGCGGCGGTGCCGATGAAGGGATCGACGTCGTTGATGATGAGCGGAGTATGGGGTGGGGGTCGGCGGTCGGTGGTTACGGCGCCGTGAACTCGGGCCGGCCCACCCCGAACGGGTTCGACGTCGCCGAGCACACGGACACGGGTGCAACACATCGGGTCGCCGCGACGACAGGGGGATGTCCGGTTCGTCGTCTGTGAGGTGTCATGGGTCAGCGCGCGGTGGTTGCGGGGGTCCTGGGGGCTCTGCTCGTCCTCGGTGGGTGCGGTGGCGGCGGGGACGAGCGGCGGGCGGCGCTGGGGTCGGTGGTCGGGGCTGTTCCGGCTGCGCCCGCGTCCGCGGCGCCCGTCGTCGCCGGGACCGAGGTGGTCGCGGTCGCGGCGGTGCAGGACGGGGACACGTTCACCGTCACCGGCGGCCGGACCGTCCGCGTCCTGGGCATCGACTCCTGCGAGCTCGGCACCGACGCCGGCCGGAACGCCCTCGCGTACGCGAAGGGACTGCTACGCGTCGGGGACGCCGTGACGCTGCGGACGGAGCCCGGCGTCGACCGCGACCCCTACGGGCGGCAGCTGCGCTACGTCGCCACCGTCGGCGGCTCCGACTTCGGCTCCGCCATGATCCGCCACCCGCACACCGGGGTGTACGAGGGCGGGGACGCGCGGCCCGGCTACGTCGCCGACCTGCGCCGCCTCGACGACGGACCCCGGGTCTGCGACGCCGCGACGACGACCGCCGCCCCGGTCCCCACCGCAGTCCCGACCACCACGGTCGCACCCGCGCCCCGCACGACGACCGGCCCCGCCCCTCAGCCGGCCCCGCGACCCGCGCCGCAGCCCGTCGCCCAGCCCGCGCCGCGCCCGGCCGCCCAGCCCGACCCGGAGCCCCAGCCCGACCCGGAGCCCCAGGGCGGCGGCTGCCACCCCAGCTACACCCCGTGCGTCCCGGACGGGCCGGACCTCGACTGCCCCGACATCGGGTTCATGGTCGCGGTGACCGGGCCCGACGAGTTCCGCCTCGACGGCTCCGACAACGACGGCAAGGGCTGCGAGAGCTACGGCTGAGCCGGGCGTTCCACGAACTGCGGTGGCCGGTGGGCGCGGACCGGGTGGCTCCCCCGCGAACCGCTCCGCCTGGACCAGCGCGTGCTGGCCGGACGTGCCTCGGTTCGCGGACGCCCGCGCCGGGCACGCCGACGTCGGCCATCGACCCGTAGCCGTGGCCGAACCCGAACCCGGCAGCCCGATCTGCCCCAGCACCGCCGCGAGCGCGATCCCCGCCCACGGCGCCTGCTCGCCGCGCTCGCGCAGTAGCGCTCCAGGAACGCCGGGTCGTGCCGGTCCTCCTCGACGAGCGAGGTCACGGTCCGGTTCGCGCCGCGAGCTCGGTTCGGGAGCGCAGGCCGAGCTTCGCGTAGACGCGGGTGAGGTGGAACTGGACCGTCTTGACCGACAGCATCATCTCCGCCGCCACCTCCTTGTTGGTCATTCCCGAGGCGACGAACGCGGCGACGGTGCTCTCCTGGTCGGTGAGCCGGTCCGCCGCACCGCCGGGGCCGCGCCGCCCCGGGCCGCGCTGCCCGGGGCGGCCGGTCCGCAGCTCGCGGTCGCAGCGGTCGACGTGGACCTGCGCGCCGAGCTCGACGAAGAGCTGACGGGCCGCGGTGAGCACCTCGGCGGCGTCGCGGCGGCGGCCGGCGCGGCGCAGCGCGGTGCCGTGGGCGAAGTCGACGCGCGCGCGGTCGTAGGGCAGGGGCAGCCGGGCGAGCCGGTCGCGGGCGAGCGCGAACGCCTCCTCGGCCCCGGCGAGGTCGCCGCGCGCCGCGAGCAACCGGCCGCGGACGGACCCGAGCCGCGCCGACGCGGAGCCGTGGTCGCGCCGGGTCGCGGTCGCCTCGAGCGGCGCGAGGAACTCGTCGGCCTCGGCGAGGCGGTCGAGGAGGACGAGCGCGTTCGCGTACACGTCGTGCCACGGCCAGAAGCCCGGTTCGTCGACGCCGCCGCGCGGGGAACGCGCGGCGAGCGGGGCGAGGTGGCGCACGACGGCCTCGTGATCGGACACCGCCTCCGCGACGTGGGCCCGCGCCAGCAGGGCCGGGACGGTCATGACCGCGTAGTCGTGATCGGCAGCGCCACCGAGGCGCAGGTGTCGGTCCGCGGCGTCCTGCCCGCCGCGCAGGGCGTGGACCTGGGCGCCGGTCCAGTGCACGAGCGGGCGCAGCAGTTCCAGGCCGGTGGCGCCCAGCAGGATCTCGGCGCGGTCGACCGCCTCGAGCGCGCCCGCCCAGTCGCCGAGCGCGAACCGCGCGCGGGCGAGCCACGCCAGGGCCCACAGCGAGATCCGGTTCGACCCCGCCTGGTGCGCCGTCGGGGCCGCGAACTCCAGCTCGCGCCGCGCCGCCTCGGGGTCGTCCTGGGCGAGGTGCAGCCAGCCCAGGCCCATCCGGACGCGCTGGTGCTGCGGCCCGGACGGGCTCTCGGCGACGGCGTGGCGGTAGGCGGTGAACGCCGCCGCGACGTCGCCGCGTGCCGCGTGACCCAGCCCGATGATGGCCCGCGACTCCACCGCGGCCGGGGAACCGGGCTCGGCGTGCTCGACCGCGCGCCCCGCCCAGCGCACCAGGTCGTCGCCGTCCCACTCGGCGAGCGCGTGCAGCACCCGCCGCTGGCAGACCACCGCCGCGGCCGCGCGGTCCGTGCCGCGGGCCCGCCAGGCGGCGTCGAGCCAGGCCGCCGCTTCCGCCCGGCGCCCACGCTGCACCGCGACGTAGGCCAGCACCGCGTCCCTGCGGGGTCCCGCCGGGAGTGCCTCGACCTCGGGCAGTGCGTCGACCGCCTGTCCGAGCAGCCCGGCCCCGGCGAGCGCGTCGACGGCGCGGACGATCCGGTCCTCACGGTCGGCGCGGGTCGGACTGATCCGGCCGGCGTCGATCAGGGCACCCGCCACGACGGCCCAGGCCCCCTCGTCGGCCTTGCGCTCCGCGAGCGCGACGAGCTCGGCGGCGAGGTCGGGGTCCGGCAGCGGCGCGGCCTCGACGCGGTGCCGGAGGCGCTCGGTGTCGTCGGTGACGATGCCGGACGCCCGCAGGTGCAGGTCGTGGCGCCGGGCCGGTGCGAGGGAGGCGTGCACCGCACCGCGGACGAACCGCCCGGGGAAGGTCAGTGCGTCGAGCCCGTGCCCCGCGGCGGACCCGAGCAGGCCCGCGGTGTGGGCCTCGTCCAGCGCGGCGATGGGGTCCGGCACCGCGCCGAGGACCGCCGCGTCGGCGAGCACCGGGTCGGCCCCGAGTACCGCGGCCGCCTCCACCAGCGCCCGGGCCCCGGGGCTGCACGCGTCCAGGGCCGCCTGCACCCGGTTCTGCACGGTGGTCGGGGCCGGGAGGCGCGTCTGCCAGTCCGACCAGCGCACGGGCGGGGTGTCCCGGAGGATCTCCAGCAGGTGGCTCGGCAGCCCGCCCGCGTGCTCGCGCAGCCGCCGGGCGACCGGCATCGGCAGGTCGATCCCGGCGACGCGGGCGGCGAGCAGGCGGGTCTGCTCGGTGGTCAGCGGCGACACCCGCAGGCGGACCGCGGGGAGCCGCTCGAGCACCTCGGCGACCTCGGGGTCACCACCCGCCCCCACGGACCGGACGAGCAGGAGCAGCAGCCGTGACTCACCGAGCCGGACGACCGCGGAGGCGATCGCCCGGATCGACAACGGGTCGGCGTGGTGGGCGTCGTCGACGGTGACGAGCACCGGCCCGGACCCCCGCTGCCCGTCCGACCGCTGCCCGTCCGACCGCTGCCCGTCCGACCGCTGCCCGTCCGACCGCTGCCCGTCCGACCGCTGCCCGTCCGACCGCTGCCCCACCGACCACCGGTGAGCCAGCCGCACGCCGAGGTCGATCGGCCCGTCCCACGACGGCGCCTCGGGGGCGAGCAGCCGATCGGCCAGCGCCCCGGGGCTCGTGGACTCCCACGGCAACCCGTCGACCGCGGTGACCGGCACGGTGTCGTGCCGGTGGCGGAAGCGGCGCAGCAGCGCGGTCTTCCCCACCCCCGCCGGTCCCTCGACGACGGCGACCACCGGAACCCCGGTGGCCGCCAGGTCGAGCAGCCCGTCGAGCCGGGCGAGGTCCTCCGACGCGCCCACGAGGTGGGGGTCGTCGGGTCCGGGGTGCACGCCGCACACCGTAGGACCGATCGGCCCCGAACCGCTCAGCCCATGTCCCCGCCGGCCACCGGCAGGACCGTCCCGGTGACGTAGGAGGCCTCGTCGGAGGCGAGGAACAGGATCGCCGCCGCCTGCTCGTCGAGCGTGCCGTAGCGGCCGAGCAGCGAGGAGCCGAGCGTCTGGTCGACGTGGGCCTGGAACCAGGCCCGCTCCTGCTCGTTCCCGGCCTCCGGCGTGCCGCGGGAGATCCGCCGCGGCGGCGCCTCCGTACCGCCCGGGGCGGTGGCGACGACCCGGATGCCGTGCTCCGCGTACTCGACCGCGAGCGACGCGGTGATCGCGTTGATCCCGCCCTTCGCCGCCGAGTACGGGATGCGGTGCACGCCGCGGGTCGCGGCCGAGGACACGTTGACGATCACGCCGCGCGTCCGCTGCACCATCCCCGGGAGGACGGCCCGGCAGCACCACAGGGTCGGCATCAGCGACCGCTGGATCTCCGCGGAGATCTCGGCCTCGGTGAACTCGACGAAGGGCTTGAAGTTGATCGCGCCCCCGACGTTGTTCACCAGCACGTCGACACGGCCCTGCCAGGCCTGCGCCTCCCGCAGCGCGGACTCGGCCCCGGCCCACTGCTCCAGGTCGGCCTCGACGGCGAGCGTCTTGGCGCCGTCGGCGAGCAGGCCCTCGGCCACCTCGTGCACCAGTGGCGACCGGTCGACCAGCACCAGCAGCCCGCCCTCCGCGGCGGCCCGCTCCGCTACCGTCCGCCCGATCCCCTGGGCGGCGCCCGTCACCACCACGACCCTGCCCTCGAACCGGCCGGGCGTGACGAACCGCGGGCGGCGCTTGGCGGTGTTGTCCGCCATCGCCCGCCGGGTGGTCTCCTTGGACCGGTCGGCGTGGTCGGAGACCAGCTGCCGGGCGCGTTCCCGGTCGCCCGCCTCGATCGCGTCGACGATGTCGAGGTGGTCCTGCGTGCACAGCGGATGACACCAGGTGGCGGTGCGCAGCGACTGCTCCATGTGCCCCCGCACGCCCAGGGCCCGGTAGGCCTGCGACAGGTGCTCGTTACGGGTGAGGCTGAACAGGTAGTCGTGGAACGCGGCGTTGGACTCGGTGTAACCCGCGGCGTCGACGAACCGGTCGTCCTCGACGTAGGGGACGGTGGCCTCGGCGAGGAGGCGGTAGCCGTTGACCTGTCCACCGGTGAGCCGGCCGATGACCAGTTCGAGCGCCCCCAGCTCCAGCGCGCGGCGGGCGTCGAAGATGGCGTCCGACTCGTGGACCGACGGGTGCTCCTCGCCGATCTCGTACCCGCCCTCGCCGACGACGCCCGCGGGGGGCGGCGTCGGTACGGGTGCGGCGAGTGGCTCCAGGCCGGAGGTCGGGAAGACCTCCTGGCCGGCGAGGGAGCGTCCGGCGGCGAGGATCAGGTCGTCGCCGGCGTCCAGCGCCGCGGGGTCACCGGTGAGCGACAGCGCGAAGACCTCCTGGCCGCACAGACCGCGGGCCGATGGGGCCGGTGCCGCGTTCGACGCGTGCAGCGGCGCGAGGTCCACGAGCGGTGCCAGCACCTGGCCGGTGATCGCCCGGCCCTCCCCCGCGAGCACGAGCAGTTCCTCGCCGTCGCCGCCGCGCACGTCGACCGCAGCCGGCTCCTCGACCTCCTCGGCCTCCTCGGCAGGTGCCTCCCCGTCCGGCACGGCGGCCAGGGCGAACTTCTCGTAGAAGAAGCCGCCGGGGCTCATACCCTGGTCGGAGAAGTGGCTGCGCACGCCGTCGACCATCGGCGGCGGGCCGCACAGGTACACCGCGGCCGTGCCGTCGTGCAGGTGCTCCGGCTCGATCAGTGCGGTGACGTAGCCCTGGTGCGGGGCGGTCGTCCTCCTGTCCGCCACGCAGTGGGTCCAGGTCATGCCCGGGATCGCGTCGGCGAGCCCCGCGATGGTGTCGATCTCGACGACGTCGTCGTCGGTGGTGGCCCCGTAGAGCAGGTGGACGGGGCGCTCGCTCCCCGCCGCGGCGAGGGTGCGCAGGATCGCCAGGATCGGGGCGAGCCCGGTGCCGCCGGCGAGCAGCAGCAGCGGATCGGGCGCCTCGCGCAGGAAGAAGCTGCCGTGCGGTCCGGTGAACGAGATCGCGTCGCCGACCTCGGCGCGCTCGTCGAGGTAGGTCGACATGACCCCACCGGGCGTGATCTTGACCAGGAACGTCAGTGCGTCGTCGGCCGGCGCGTTGCTGAAGGAGTACGAGCGCGACTCCTCGGTGCCCGGAACGGCGATGTTGACGTACTGGCCGGGCAGGAAGACGAGCTTCTCCCGGTCGGCGATCTCGATCGTCAGCGCGACGGTGGTCGGTGAGAGCCGGTCGAGCCCGGTGACGGTGCCGCGGAACGTGGCGGCACTGGTCTTCGCGACCGCCGAGGTGCACGCGATCTGCAGCGCCAGGTCCGAGCGCGGCTTCATCTGGCAGGTCAGGACGTACCCGTCCTGCTCCTCGTCGGAGGACAGTGCGTCGGGCAGGTACGAGCCGCCGTCGAACTCACCGGAGTCGCAGAACGCCTTGCAGGTGCCGCAGACCCCGTCACGGCAGTCCATCGGGATGTTGATCCGGGCCCGGTAGGAGGCGTCCGCGACGGTCTGGTCGGGCGTGCAGGTGATGAAGCGGGTGACGCCGTCCTCGAAGGCGAGGGCTACTTGATGAGACATCCTCGTCCCTCCTAGAAGTGGTAGACGTCGACCACGTGGTGGATGTAGTCGTTCTTCAGCACCACGGTCTTGCGGCGGATCAGCGGCGACTCCCCGGAGAAGTCGATCGTGTAGAACGACGTCCCGTAGTAGGGGTCGATCGTCTTGTACCGGAAGTACATGGTGTGCCAGTTGAAGCGCACGTCGACCAGGTCACCGCGGCGCTCGATCACCTCGACGTTGCTGATGTTGTGGCTGGTCCGCGGCTCGGGCAGCGACGTGGCGCTGGACCGCTCGGTGCGGATCCGGAAGACCCGGTCCTCCAGGCCGCCTTTGTTGTCGTAGTAGATCAGCGAGATGTCGCGCTGCGGGTCCTCGACGAGCCGGTCGTCGTCGGTCCAGCAGGGCATCCAGTAGACGACGTCGTCGGCGTAGCACTCCAGCCACTGCTCGAACTCGCGGTCGTCGAGGTGGCGGGCCTCGCGGTAGAGGAACTGCTCGATCATGTTCTGGGTGATCAGGGTGGAACTGCGCTCGGTCGTGGTCATCGCTCAGCCCTCCGCCTTCTCGATAGCGGCCTGCATGGTCTTCTGCCAGTAGCCGTGCTGGACGGGGTAGAGCCCCTCGTCCTCGTTGCGCTGCCCGGCCGAGACGACGTTGTCCATTCCCAGGCTGGTCGCGACCTCGTCGGGGCCGGTGAGCCAGTGCTCGGCGCCGCGGCTCATGTCGTTCCACGGGGCCGCGGTGGCCCGGAACGTGAGCTGGCAGGAGCGGAACTCCTCCAGGTCGTCGGGGGTGGCCATGCCGGAGGCGTTGAAGAAGTCCTCGTACTGGCGGATGCGGTGGCTGCGCGCCGTGTCGCTCTCCCCGACCGGGGCGATGCAGTAGATCGTGACCTCGGTCCTGTCCGGTGCGATCGGGCGGAACTGCCGGATCTGCGTGGAGAACTGGTCCATGAGGTAGACGTTCGGGTAGAGGCACAGGTTGCGGGAGCCCTTGACCATGAACTCGCCCGTGGCGTCGCCGTACTGCTCCTTGAGCTCGTCCATCTTGTCCCACAGCGGCCGGTCCTCGGGGTTGCCCGCCCAGGTCCACAGGCACAGGTGCCCGTTGGGGTAGGACCAGTAGCCGCCGCCGGACTTGCCCCAGCCGCCGGCGTCGAGCGCCTTGGTGGAGTTCTTCGACTCCCCGGTGCTGCGCCGCGAGGTGGTGGCCGCGTAGTTCCAGTGCGTCGCGCTGACGTGGTAGCCGTCGGCGCCGTTCTCCGCCTGGACCTTCCAGTTGCCGTCGAAGGTGTAGGTCGAGCTGCCGCGCAGCACCTCCAGGCCGTCGGGCGACTGGTTCACCAGCATGTCGATCACGACGGTGGTGTCACCGAGGTGCTCGGCGAGCGTGCTCACGTCGGGGTTCAGGCTGGCGAACAGGAAGCCGCGGTAGGAGTCGAAGCGGGCGACCTTCGTGAGGTCGTGCGAGCCGTCGACGTCGAACGTGTCGGGGTAGCCGGCGCCCTCGGGGTCCTTGACCTTGAGCAGCTTCCCGTCGTTGCGGAACGTCCACCCATGGAAGGGGCAGGTCAGCGTCGGGCGGTTGTCGGTCTTGCGGCGACACAGCATCGCCCCGCGGTGCGCGCACGCGTTGATCAGGCAGTGCAGCCCGCCGTCCTTGTCGCGGGTGATGACGACGGGCTGACGGCCCATGTACGTGGTGAGGTAGTCACCGGGGTTCGGCAGCTGGCTCTCGTGCGCGAGGTAGAGCCAGTTGCCCTCGAAGATGTGGGTCATCTCGAGCTCGAAGATCTCCTCGTCGGTGAAGATCCGGCGGTTGGCGCGGTAGACACCGGCCTCGGGATCGTCGACGACGGCGTCGGAGAGGACGTCGCGGACGTGGGAGACGTCGAGGGTCATGGTGGGCCTCCGGTCGATACGGCGGTGGGTCGAGTTCGGCTGCCGTTCACTGTCACTCGGTGGCGTCGGCGTCGCGCCAGGGGTTCCCCTAGTACCAACCTGGGGATTTTTCAGACGCTGGACGTCTTAGTCATCCCGAACTAGGTCTTTGCGGATACATGCTCCGCTCCCTACCGTGGTGTGACCAACGTCGGGAGGTGCCATGGAGATCCGCCAGCTCCGCTACTTCGTGGCCGTGGCCCAGACCCGCCACTTCGGGCAGGCCGCCGAGCGGCTGCACATGGCGCAGTCCCCGCTCTCGCAGGCGATCCGCCAGCTCGAGTCGCAGGTGGGCGCCACCCTGTTCGTCCGCACGACCCGCCGCGTCGACCTCACCCCCGCCGGGGAAGCGCTCCTGCGCGACGCCCAGCGGATCCTGGAGTCGGTCGACGCCGCCCAGGGCCGGGTCCGGCTCATCGGGGAGGGCAGCAGCGGCCTGGTCCGCATCGGCGCGACGGGACTCGCGGCGTTCCGCCACCTCCCCCAGCTCGCCCGGATCGCGGCGCGCGAGGTGCCCGGCCTGGTCCTGCGCTACCTGCCCGACCTCCTCACCCCCGCCCAGCAGCTCGCGCTGGAGGAGGACCGGATCGACCTGGCGGTCCTGCGCCCGCCGTTGCGCGGTGGCGGCCTCGCCTCCCGCCTGATCGCCAGGGAGCGGCTGGTCCTCGCCGTCCCGCAGGCCCACCACCTCGTCGGCGACGAGCCGGTCGCGGTCGCGGAGCTGCGCGACGAGGACTTCGTGGTCTACGGCGCGCGCGACTCCGTCGTCGACGCCACCGTCACGCAGGCCTGCTTCGCCGCGGGGTTCCTGCCGCGGCGCGCCCACGAGGTCGCCGAGACCTCGATCATGCTGACGCTCGTGGCCGCCGGCCTCGGCGTCGCCCTGCTGCCCGAGTCCGTGCTCGCCCTGCGGATCGACGGTGTCCGTTACGTGCCGGTCGCCGACGACATCCACATCGACCTCGCGCTCGCCTGGCGTCGCGACGACACCTCCCCGGTGCTCGCCCGCCTCGTCGAGGCGTTGGAAGCCAACGGGTTCGTACCGCCCGTCCACATCGACTCCCCCATCGGAGGACACCCGTGAAGATCGCCCGGATCGAGGCGATCCCGTTCGCCATCCCGTACACGAAGCCACTGCGCTTCGCCAGCGGCGAGGTCCACACCGCCGACCACGTCCTGATCCGGGTGCACAGCGACGACGGCCGGATCGGCGTCGCCGAGGCCCCGCCGCGGCCCTACACCTACGGCGAGACGCAGGAGTCGATCGTCGCGGTGATCGAGAAGATCTTCGCGCCGGAACTCATCGGCGTGTCCCTGCTGGAGCGCGAGGTCGTGCACGCGCGGATGGACCGCACCATCGGCAACCCCACCGCGAAGGCCGCCGTCGACATGGCGATCTGGGACGTCCTGGGCCGCACCCTCGACGTGTCGGTGACCCAGCTCCTGGGCGGGTTCACCGACCGGATGCGGGTGTCGCACATGGTCGGCTTCGCGCCCGACGACGTGATGGTCGCCGAGGCGCAGCGCGTCCGCGACACCCACGGGATCACCGTGTTCAAGGTGAAGGTCGGCCGCCGCCCCGTCGACCTCGACGTGGGCGCCTGCCGGGCGCTGCGCACCGCGCTCGGGCCGGACGTCGAGCTCTACGTCGACGGCAACCGCGGCTGGACCCCGTCGGAGGCGGCGCGGGCGCTGCGGGCGATGGACGACCTCGACCTGACCCTGGCCGAGGAGCTCTGCCCCGCCGACGACGTGCTCGGCCGCCGCTGGCTGGTCTCGCAGACGACCGTGCCGACCGTGGCCGACGAGAGCGCGACGACGCCCGGCGAGGTCACCCGCGAGCTGCTCGGCGGGTCGGCGACCATGATCAGCATCAAGACCGCGCGCACCGGCTTCTCGACGTCGCAGCGGATCCTGCACCAGTGCGAGGGCATGGGCGTCGAGGTCGTCATGGGCAACCAGATCGACGGCCAGCTCGGCACCGCGTGCTCCGTGGCGTTCGGCGCCGCCCACCGGCTCACCTCGCGGCGCGCGGGTGAGCTCTCCAACTTCCTCGACATGCGCGACGACCTGCTCACCGAGCCACTGGAGATCTCCGGCGGCGAGCTGGCCGTCCGTCCCGGGCCCGGGATCGGCGTCGACGTCGATCCCGACAAGCTCGCGCACTACCGGCTCGATCAGTAACCCGACCCCGTCCGATCTGACACTGGAGTCCACCACCATGACCACCACAGAAGCCACTGCCGCCGGCTCCGGCCGCTCCGCCACCGAGGCGTTCACGCAGAAGGCGCGCACCGGCGGCCCGGTCGACCACGCCCGCGTCGGCGCCATCGCGACCGACGCCCTCGCCGCGCTGCACGAGGTCGTCCGCACGCACCGGGTCACCTACGAGGAGTACGACGCCCTCAAGGCGTGGCTGATCCGCGTGGGCGAGGACGGCGAGTGGCCGCTGTTCCTCGACGTGTTCCTCGAGCACGAGGTCGAGAAGGTCGCCAACGCCGACCGGTCGGGCGCCGTCGGGACGATCGAGGGGCCGTACTACAAGCCGGGCGCCCCGGAGTCGACGAGCGAGGCGACCCTGCCGATGCGCGACGACGAGCCCGGCACCCCGTTCCTGTTCCAGGGCACGGTCACCGACCTGGACGGCGCCCCGCTCGACGGCGCGCTCGTCGAGCTCTGGCACGCCGACGACGCCGGCTACTACTCGCAGTTCGCCCCCGGCATCCCGGAGTGGAACCTCCGCGGCCAGATCCGCACCACAGCCGACGGCCGCTTCGCGTTCCGCACGATCCAGCCCGCGCCGTACCAGATCCCGACCGACGGCTCGACCGGCGCGTTCGTCGACGCGGCCGGCTGGCACCCGTGGCGCCCCGCGCACCTGCACCTCAAGGTGTCGGCCCCCGGTAAGCAGCTCGTGACCACCCAGCTCTACTTCGACGGCGGTGACTACGTCGCCGACGACGTCGCCCAGGCCGTGAAGCCCGAACTGGTGCTGCACCCGACGCCGGCCGCGTCCGGCCCGGGCAACGAGGTCACCTACGACTTCCCCCTGGACCCGGCGTGAGGGCCGCCGACGTGCTCCCTCCCGCGGAGGCGCGGAGATGACACAGCTCTTCGCCGTCCGCATGGACGTCGCGCTCCCGCCGGACATGGATCCGGCGGAGCGCGCCGACCTCCTCGCCCGCGAGAAGGCCTACTCCCAGCAGTGGCAGCGCTCCGGGCACTGGCCGCAGATCCACCGCTGCGTCGGCGAGTACGCGAACCTGTCGATCTTCGCCGTCGAGGGCAACGAGCAGCTCCACGAGATCCTCTGGGGCCTGCCGCTGTTCCCGTACATGACGATGACGATCACGCCGCTCGCCGTGCACCCGTCGGACATCGCGCACTCCTGACCCACTCCCGCACGACCCCCGGGTAAAGGTCTGCCCGCGATTCGTTCCACACGTTCGTGACGCAAGGCCACCCTGCTGTAGATCCCCACTCCCGGAGGACCACCGTGCCCGCACCATCCGACGCACTCCGTCGCAGGTCGGTGACCTGGATCGTCGCCCTCGCGAGGCTCGGCGCCGTGCCGACGCTGTTCGTCCCGACCGCGGCGCACACCGCGCTGCGGGAACGGGCGGCGGCCGACGCGGCGGCCGCAGACCGCCTGATCACCTGTCCGCCGCAGGGCCCGGAGCGCGGTCCGGGCGTCAGGTCGTCGCGTGCACCGCACCGGCATCGTGTGCACCGCACCGGCGTCGCGACGGCGGTGCGGTGCCGGCAACGGTGGTGCGGTGCCGGGGGACCGCGGCGTCCTCGCCGCTACGCGATGCGCTCGAAGACCGCCGCCAGGCCCTGGCCACCGCCGATGCACATCGTCTCCAGTCCGTAGCGCGCCCGCCGGCGCACCATCTCCCGGCTCAGGGTCGCCAGGATGCGGGCGCCCGTCGCTCCGACCGGGTGGCCCAGCGAGATGCCGGAGCCGTGGACGTTGACCCGGTCCAGGTCGTCGAGCTTCCACTCCCGCGTCACGGCGAGCACCTGCGCGGCGAACGCCTCGTTCAGCTCGATCAGGTCGATCTCGTCGAGGGTGAGTCCGGCGCGCTCCAGCGCCCGGGACGTGGCCGGGACCGGCCCGATGCCCATGGTCGCGGGCGGCACGCCGGCCACGGCCCAGGACACCAGCCGCACCAGCGGGCGCAGGCCCAGCGCGGCCGCCCGCTCCGGCGTGGTGACCACGCAGACCGCGGCGCCGTCGTTCTGGCCCGACGCGTTGCCCGCGGTGACCGTGGCGTCCGGGTCGTCGCGGCCCAGCACCGGCCTGAGCTTCGCCAGGACCTCCACGGAGCTGTCGGGCCGGATGTGCTCGTCGGTCTCGACGACCGTGTCGCCGCGCTTCCCGGGCACCGTCACCGGCACGATCTCGTCGGCGAACACCCCGGCGGCCTGCGCCGCCGCGGCCCGGCGGTGCGAGCGCACCGCCAGCTCGTCCTGCTCGTCGCGGCCGATGCCGTACTCGCGGCGCAGGTTCTCCGCCGTCTCCAGCATCCCGCCGGGCACGGGGAAGTCGTCCCCGCCCGCGGTGACCCGCCCGCGGGCCAGTGCGTCGTGCAGCAGCAGACCGGGCCCGGCGGGCGTGCCCCAGCGCATGTCGGAGGAGTAGAAGGGCGCCCGCGACATCGACTCGACCCCGCCGGCCAGCACGACGTCGCTCACGCCGGTCTGCACCTGCATCGCGGCGGTGAGCACGGCCTGCAGCCCGGAGCCGCAGCGCCGGTCGATCTGCTGACCGGTGACGGTGACGGGCAGCCCGGCGTCGAGCGCGACGACCCGCCCGACCGCGGGCGCGTCCATCGTCGGGTAGCTCTGGCCCAGGACCAGCTCGTCGACGGCCGCCGGGTCGAGCCCGGTGCGCTCCAGCACCGCGCGGACGACGGTGGCGCCGAGGACGTGGGCGGGGACGGTGCGCAGGGTGCCGCCGAACCCGCCGACGGGGGTGCGCAGGGGTGCACAGATCACGGCCTCACGCACGGGACACCGCCGGCTCCACCGCGAACGGGGCGGTGGTCGCCGCCCGCACCTCGTCGAGGGTCACGCCGTCGGCCAGGTCGGTCAGGACCAGCCCGCCGTCGCGCACCGAGAACGTCGCCAGGTCGGTGACGACGACGTCGACCGGGCGCTGCGCCGTCAGCGGGTAGGAGCACTCCGCGACGATCTTCGGCGTGCCGTCCTTCGCGGTGTGCGTGGTCGCGACGACGACGGTGCGGGCCCCGACCAGCAGGTCCATCGCCCCGCCGACGCCCAGCACCGGCTTGCCGGGCACAGACCAGTTCGCGATCCGACCCTGCGCGTCGATCTGCAGGGCGCCGAGCACCGCGACCTCGACGTGCCCGCCGCGGATCATCCCGAACGACGCGGAGCTCGCGAAGAACGAGGCACCCGGCCGGGCGGTGACGGGCTTCTTGCCCGCGTGCACGAGATCCGGGTCGACCTCGCCGGGCAGGGGTGTGGGGCCGACGCCGAGCAGGCCGTTCTCGGTCTGCAGGTGCGCGGCACCGTCCGGGAGGTGGTCGGCCACGAGGGTCGGGATGCCGATGCCGAGGTTGACGACCGCGCCCGGCGGGATGTGCGGCACGACGCGGGCGGCGATGCGGTCCTGGATCCCGCTCATCGCGCACCCCCCGCGAGCACGAGGACGTCGACGAACAGGTGCGGGGTCACGATCTCCTCCGGGTCCAGCGCACCGACCGGCACGATCTCGTCGACCTCGGCGATCACGAGGTCGGCGGCGGTGGCCATGTCGGGGTTGAAGTTGCGGGCGGTCTTGGCGTAGACGAGGTTGCCGAGCTCGTCGGCGGCGCGGGCCCGCACGAGCGCGACGTCGGCGCGCAGGCTCTCCTGGTAGATGTGCGGCTCGCCGCGGATCACCCGTTCGTCCCGGCCCTCGCCGAGCGCGGTGCCCCAGCCGGTGCGGGTGTAGAAGCCGCCGATGCCCGCTCCCCCGGCCCGGATCGCCTCGGCCAGCGTGCCCTGCGGCACGAGGTCGATCTCCAGCCGGTCCTCCTGGTAGGCCGCGACGACGTCGGGGTTGCTGGTGAAGTAGGAGCCGACGGCCTTGCGGACGCGCCCTTCCAGCAGTAGCAGGCCCAGCCCGCGGCCGGGCTCGCCGAGGTTGTTGCTGACGACCGTCAGGTCCTTCACCGACGAGTGCGTCAGCAGGGCGTCGATCAGGGTCAGCGGCGCGCCGACCAGGCCGAACCCGCCGACCATGACGGTGGCGCCGTCGGGGATGCGGGACACCGCGGCGGCGGGGTCGAGAACGGAGAGGGGCATGCCGCCGAGCCTCCCCGGGTGGTATCAATATGTCCAACATCTGCTTGGTGGCTACCCATATGCTGTGCATATGCGATTCCGGCGGCTCCTCTACTTCGTCACGGTCGCCGACGAGCTGAGCTTCACCCGGGCCGCCGAGCGGCTGCACATGGCGCAGCCACCGCTGAGCCAGCAGATCGCCCTGCTGGAGAAGGACCTCGGCGCCGAACTGTTCGACCGGTCCCGCCGCGCGGTCCGGCTCACCGCCGCCGGGGAGGCCCTGCTCCCCGAGGCGCGGCGGCTCCTCGCCGACCTCGACGACACCGCGAGGCTGGTGCGTCGCGTCGCGGCGGGCTCCGTCGGGCGGCTCACCGTGGGCTTCGTCCCGTCCGCGATCAACGGCGCCCTGTCGGACCTGCTGCGCGACTTCCGCGCCGGGCACCCCGACGTCGAGCTGACGCTGCGCGAGCGCGACCCCGACGCCCTGCTCCGCGCGGTCCGCGACCGCAGCCTCGACCTGGCCGTCCTCTACCTGCCGGACGCCGAGCCCGACCTCGCCCACCGGTGGCTCGGCTCCGAGGAACTGGTCCTCGCGCTGCCCGAGCACCACCCGGCCGCCGCCCGGTCCCGGGTCGCGCTCACCGACGTCGCCGACGAGCCGTTCGTGCTCCCCGAGCAGCACGACGTCCCGGGCCTGCTCGCCGCCGTCGACGCCGCGTTCGCCGACGCCGGCGTGACCCCGCGGGTCGCGCAGCGCGGGGTGTGGCTCATGCAGACCGTCCTCGGCCTCGTCGCCGCCGGGATCGGGCTCGCGGTCGTGCCGTCCTCGGTCGCGGCACTCGGGCGGGTCGGCGTCGTCCTGCGCCCCCTCGACGGTCCCACCCACCGCGTCGACCTCGCCGCGGTCTGGCGGCCCGACGACACGTCGGCCCCGCTCGCGGGGATGCTCGCCGCTACCCCGCTGCCGGCAGCACCGCGTGCGCGTACGGGACCTCGCTCGGCGGCCCCGGGCTGACCCCGGTCTTCACCGGCCCGTCCGGGCGCCGCGCCGAGACCATCGACCCGGTGGTTGCGCGGGGTCGTCGGAGGACCGCAGGGCGTCGTGCAGGTCGGCCGGCACCGGGGTGCCCGTCCCCAGCCGGGCTCGGACGGCGGCCAGGCGGGCCACCGAGTCGCGGTGCGCGGCGGGCGCCACCGGCGCTCCGGTCCGAGCGGGTGGTTGGTGTGCAGCACCCGCGCCGGGTCGTCGGGGCGGTGCTCGGTGCGGCAACTACTCCGGCGACGCCGGGCGGCACCGGCTCCGGACCGCCACCGTCGGCCTGCGGGACCGCGACGGCCTGCACGCCCGGCTCGAGGACGTGCGGTGCCCGGTCCTGTGGCTGCAGGGCACGGCGGACTCGGTCTACTCCGTCGCCGACGCCGAGGAGGAGCCTCCTCGGCGCGTCCGACCCGGAGGTCGTCATCCCGGCGGCGGCGGAGTTCGTGGGGCGCCGGAGCTGACGCCCAGCAGGCGCCGCAGGTCGCGCACCATCTCCTCGGCGCCGCGGGTGTCGGGCCAGTGGTGGACCGGGCGCCCGTCCGGGTCGAGCAGGTAGGTCACGGCGGTGTGCTGCACGTCGTAGCCGTCGGGACCCTCCCGCCGCCGGGTGAAGACCCGGAAGGACTCCTTCGCCGCGTCGACCTGCTCCGCGGTGCCGGTGAGGCCGGTGAACCACGGGTAGGAGGCAGTCAGGAACGCCTTGAGCACGGCGGGGCCGTCGCGCTCGGGATCGACGGTGACGTAGAGCGGGACCAGCGGGGCGGGCCCGAGCTCGTCGAGCACCGCCGTCAGCTTGGTGAGGGCGCGCGGGCAGACGACCCGGCACGCGGTGAAGCCGAACTGCACGAGCTGCCAGCTGCCGCGGTGGGTGCGCTCCGTGACGGGGGTCCCGTCGTGGTCGACCAGGGAGTACGTGGCGCGGATCGGCGGGGCGCTCACGGCGCGGCGACCAGGTCGACGGCGGGACCGTCGGGGACGTCGAGCACGGTACGGCCGCCGTCGGCGCGGCCCGGCACCTCCGCGCCACCCAGGTGCAGCCGGGTGCCCGGCACGAGCCGGGCCAGGGTGACCGTGCCGTCGCCGGGCAGGGTGGCGTCGCGGCGCAGCCGGGCGTGCAGCACCCCGTCGACGACCTCGGCCCGGCTGACCTCGACGTCGCGGTCGACCTCCACCAGTGCGGGCTCCGCGTGGTGCTCGGGACCCCACGGCCGGTTGTAGAGGCCCCACAGGCCGTCGGGGACGTTGAGGCGGGCGTAGCCGAGCAGGACGTTGCCGGTCATGGGCTCGATCTCGGTGCGCCGCCCGTCGGCGTCGGTCGGGGTGTCGTTGCGCGGGTAGACGAGCCCGGCGTCACGCCGGGTCGGGCTCATGTGCCGGTCGGCGTGGGCGAGCAGGCCGTCGAGCGTGGCCCGGTCCCCCATCTCCGACGCCCAGGCCGCGACCCAGCCGGTGTCGCAGGTGTCGGTGACCAGGTCCTGCCCCATGACGTTGCGGGCGGGCGCGGACCGCACCGACAGCGTGCCGTCGGGCCCGGGGACGAGGAACTCGGCGACCTGGCGGGGATAGTGCTCGTGCACGAAGTCGCGGTTCCAGGTGTTCATCAGCGCGCCGCACCAGGCGTCGACCCAGGGGGCGAGGGTGTCGTTCGGGGCCACGGCGCGGCTGTCCTCGAGCACCATCATGTTGTAGTGCCCGGCGGCGTCGAGGCGCCCGAAGTCGGCCCACGCCCGCTCGTAGCCGGCGACGACGTCCTCCGCGCGGGAGCCGCCGGTGATCAGGTCGTGCAGGCGGAAGCCGAGGATCGCGGGCTGGTTGCAGATCTGGAAGACGCAGTTGGGCTCGCACGCCACGCCCACGTAGCCGTTCTCGACCATCTGCCAGTAGAGGTGCTCGTTGAGCGAGTCGCGGTCGTAGGAGAAGCGCTTCTCCTGCCCGCCCCAGAAGAACGACCAGTGCCGGAACGTCAGCGACCCGGGCTCGGCGTAGCGGTCGTCGGCGAAGAGGTGGTCGTGCAGGAGCGCGCAGGACTGCACGTAGGCGGAGTACATGATGTTGTCGCGGACGACCGGGTCCCACTCCTCGTGCAGCCGGTCGGCGAGGTGGGCGTTGAAGACCGCCCCGCCGCGGGAGACGTCGCGCCAGTACATCCACACGTCCGACATCAGGAGCTTGTCGATCAGGCGCCGGATCGTCGGCCGGAACACCCCGGGTGCTGCGGGCAGGCGGTGGCGGTGCGCGAGCGCCAGCCCGTAGACCATGTAGGCGAGCTGGAAGCGGTAGCTGCCGAAGTCGTCCTCGCCCGCGCCCTTGCCCTGCATCCCCGACCAGTCGTGCGGCAGCTGCCGGGACAGGTTGTCCCAGTGCCGCAGGTGCCCGATCTGCTCGGTGGTCAGTACCGGTCCCGTCGTCGACCCCGTCGTCGTCATGGCGGGCGACGCTACGCGCGACACCCAGCGCCGCCACGCCCGTTCGGGTGTGCCGCGGCGGCCCGTGGTGCGCTGTGATCGGCGCACACGAGGTGGAGGTGCACGGTGAACGGTCCCGGGGAGATCCTGCGGGTGGCGGCGCGGCGGTTCGGTGCACGACCCGCGCTGGTGACGGCGACGCGGACGCTGACCTTCGCCGAGCTCGACGCGCTCAGCGACCGCGTCGCGGCGTGGCTGACCGCCCGCGGGGTGCGCGCGGGCCGGCCGGTGTCGCTGTACGCGCAGAACCGGTGGGAATGGGTCGTCACCTACCACGGGGCCCTCAAGGCCGGCGCCGTCGTGAACCCGGTGAACGTCATGCTCACCCCCGAGGAGCTCGCGTTCGTGCTGCGCGACTGCGGCGCGGCGGCGGTGTTCACCAGCGCCGAGCAGGCCGCCGCGGTGGTCGGGCTGACGCGCGACCTGCCCGACCCGGTCACCGTCGTGGCGTTCGGGGAGGCCGCCGGCGCCGTCGGGTTCGACGAGGTGCTGGCCTGCGACGGCCCCGTCCCCGACGTCGTGGTCGACCCGGGCGCCCCGTCGACGATCGGCTACACCTCCGGCACCACCGGTCACCCCAAGGGCGCGGTGCAGAGCCAGCAGGCGGTGCTGCTCAACTGCGCGCTGACCGCCACGATGCACGGCCGGACCAGCGCCGACGTCGTCGTGACCGCGTTGCCGGCGCCGCACGTCTACGGCAACGTCGTGATCAACGGGACGTTCCTCGTCGGCGGCACCGTGGTGCTCATGGAGCGGTTCGACCCCGCCGGGTCCCTGCGGCTGATCACCGAGCACCGCGCCACGATGTTCGAGGGGGTGCCCGCGATGTACGCCACGATGCTCACCTCGCCGTCGCTGGCCGACGCCGACCTGTCCTCGCTCACCCGCTGCACGGTCGGCGGTCAGACCATCCCGCTGTCCACCATCGCGCGGTGGGAGGAGCGCTCCGGGGCGCCGCTGATCGAGCTGTGGGGCATGACCGAGGTCGCCGGGCTGGGCACGACGCACGCGCTGCACTCCCCGCCCGTCCCCGGCTCGATCGGGGTGTCGCTGCCGGGGATCGAGATCCGCGTCTGCGACCTCGAGGACCCTTCCCGCGACGCCCCGCGCGGTGAGCCCGGCGAGCTCATGGTCCGCGGCCCGATCGTCATGATCGGCTACCACGGCAACCCCGAGGCGACGGCCGAGGCCATCGAGCCGGACGGATGGCTGCACACCGGCGACATCGCGACGATGGACGCCACCGGCCACGTCTTCGTCGTCGACCGCCGCAAGGACATGATCATCACGGGCGGCTACAACGTCTACCCCGCCGAGATCGAGCGCGTGCTGGCCGCGCACCCGGCGGTCGGGCAGGTCGCGGCGGGCCCCGTGCCCGACCCCGTCAAGGGCGAGCTGGCCTGCGCCTACGTCGTACTGGCCCCCGGCGCCACGGCCACGGAGGAGGAGCTCATCGCCTTCACGGGCGGCTCGCTGGCCGCCTACAAGCGCCCGCGCGCGGTGCGGTTCGTCGACGCGCTGCCCGCGACGTCCACGGGCAAGATCATGCGCCGGGAGCTCATCAAGCAGTTCGACGCGTGACGGGGACGGCCCCTACGGCGTTCACTGGTCGGATGGACGCGCTCGCCCCCCTCGCCCGCGGGCACGCCGACCTCGTGGAGCTGCTCGACCGGCGCGCCGCGCTCGACGCGGCGCTCGGGCTGCTGGTCGTCGACGGCGACGTCGCGTGGATGGCCGAGCCCGCCTCGGACGGCGGGTACCTGGTGCTCCGCCGGGTCCGCGGCGACCGGACGGGCCTGCTGCGCGGCCTGCGCGTCCCGCGCGGACTCGGGCTCACCGGCAAGGTGCACGGCAGCGGCGGCCCGGCCTGGGTCGACGACTACTTCCGCTCCACCGACATCACCCACACCTTCGACGGGCACATCGAGGCCGAGGCCGTCCGGCGCCTGCTGGCCGTCCCGGTCCGGCGCCACGGCCGCCCGCTGGGGGTGCTGGCGGTCGGCGCGCGGACCGACGGCGCGTTCGGCGACCGCGCCGTCGCGCGGGCGGGCGCCGTCGCCGACCATGCGGCACTGGCGGTCGCGGTGGCCGAGCGGGCCCGGCTCGCCCGCGAGGTCGCCGTGCACGAGGAGCGCAGCCGCATCGCCGCCGAGCTGCACGACAGCGTCGGCGCGCTGCTGTTCGCGATCGGCTCCGGCGTGGCCGGGCTGGCCGAGACCGCCGACGGCGACCCGGAGCTCACCGACCGGCTGGAACGGCTGCGGCGCCAGGCGGACGAGGCCTCCACGGCGCTGCGCGACTCGCTGCGGACCCTGCGCGCCTCCCCAGCCGCGCTCGCGCTGTCGGTCGCGCTGCGCGCGGACTGCACCGCGTTCGCCGACCGCACCGGCGTCCCCGCCGAGCTGGTCGTGCTCGACGACGTCCCGCCCGACCTGCCGCGCTCGCGCCACGAGGTGCTGGTCGCCGCGGTCCGCGAGGCGCTGCTCAACGTGGAGAAGCACGCCGCGGCGTCCGCCGTCGTCGTCACCGCGGGGCGGCGACCGCGGGGCGGCGTGGTCGTCGCCGTCACCGACGACGGCGTGGGCCTGCCGCCCGACCACGTGCCCGGCCTCGGGCTCACCAGCACCGCCGACGCGGTCGGGCGCCTCGGCGGCACGGTGCGGGTCGTGTCCGACCCCGACGGCGGCACCACCTGGCGGATCGACCTGCCGTGCTGACCACCTCCCGGATCCGCGTGCTGGTCGTCGACGACCACCCGGTGGTCCGCGACGGAGTGGTCACCCAGCTCTCCCGCCACGGCGACATCGACGTCGTCGGGCACGCGGCCGACGCCGCCGGGGCCGTCGCGCTGTGCGCCCGCGAGCGCCCCGACGTCGTGCTGCTCGACCTGCGGCTGCCCGACGCACTCGCCGTCGACGTCGTGCCCCGGCTGCGCGCGGTGTCGCCGCAGAGCCGGGTGCTGCTGTTCACCGCGTTCCCCGAGCACGCCGCCGTGGCCCCGTCGCTGGCCGCCGGCGCGTGCGGGCTGCTGGTCAAGGACGCGTCCGGCACGGCGCTGCGCGACGCGCTGCGCGAGGTGTCCCGCACGGGCACCTACCGCGGGTCGGCGACCGGAGGGGCGCCTGCGGTCGTCACCCCGCGCGAGTACGACGTGCTCCGGCTCGTCGCCTCGGGCCACACCAACGCCGAGATCGGTGAGCAGCTCGGGTTGTCGGTCAACACCGTCAAGGCCTACCTGCACAACGTCATGCACAAGGTCGACGCGCGGAACCGGGCCCAGGTGATCACCCGGGCCCGGGCCCACGGCCTGCTCTGAGCAGCGCCACCGGGGTCGATCCCGCCGACCCGCCGAGGGCCGGAGCCAACGATGCCGTGGCGTGCCGCAGGGCGGCGAGGCCCGCGGCGGTGCCGGGCCGGTTGCGGGACCCCGCACGGACGGCGGCGACGACGCGGCGGATCGGCGCGGGCGCGGTGCTGATTGGGATCCGCCGCGTGTCGTGGGCGGGCAGCTCGGCCAGCCGCGGGACCAGCGCGACCCCGAACCCGCGGGCGACCAGGGCGGCACCGGTGTCCCACTCGTCGGCGTAGTGGACGACGTCGGGGGCGAAGCCGGCGCCGGCGCAGGCGAGCGTGACGAGCTGGTGGTAGGCGCGTCCGGGGTTGCTGCCGATCCACGGGTCGGCGGCGAACTCGGCGAGGCCGACGCCGTCGCGGCCGGCCAGCGGGTGCGCGGGGCCGACGAGGATGTCCAGCGGCGCACCTCGCGGAGTTCGCGCCCGTCGCGGTTCCCGGTGTTCATGTGGCACGGGCGGCACAACTTCTACGGCTTCCCGGTCTACGGCGAGGTCGCCACCAAGCTCGACCAGCACATGGGCGGGGACGAGACGACGGCCGACACGCGCGGCTTCGACCCGGACCCGGTGCGCCGCGGCCGCTACGCCGGGTTCGTCGAGCGCCACCTCCCCCGCTTCGGCGGGCCCGAGCTCTACTCGAGGACCTGCCTCTACACCGTGCCACCGGACCAGGACCTCGTCCTCGACACGCTCCCGGGCGCCCCGCAGATCGTGGTCGCCATCGGGGCGGGCCACGCCTTCAAGTTCGCAGCGCTCATCGGGGGGCTGCTCGCCGACCTCGCGCAGGGCCGCGCACCGGCGCACCCGATCGACGCCTTCTCCCTCACCCGCCCGGCGCTGACCGACCCGTCGTTCCCCCGCAGCTTCCACGTCTGACCCGTCCGGAGGGACACCCGCGATGACCGACCTGTACGCCGACCTGCCGGCCCGCCCCGTCCCCCCGGTGCTGTTCACCGAGGAGCACACCTACCGCCACACCCGGCTGCCCGTGGACCGCGCGTCCACCCTGCTCCCCGACGCCTACTGCTCGCCGGAGTTCTTCGCACTCGAGCGGGAGAAGGTGTTCGCGGCGAGCTGGGTCGCGGTCGGGTTCGTCGGCGACGTCGACCGCCACGGCGCCTGCGTCGTGGTCGAGGTGGCCGGCCGGTCGGTCATCGTCACCCGCGACCGCGACCGGCGGCTCCGGGCGTTCCACAACGTCTGCCGCCACCGCGCCGCGCGGCTGCTCGACGCGGACGCCCGGGAGGTCGGGCGGCACGGACGCATCCGCTGCCCGTACCACAGCTGGACCTACGCCGCCGACGGTTCGTGCCTGGGCACGCCACTGTTCGAGGGCTCCGACGTACCGCCCGGCGAGGAGGCCGTCTTCGACACCTCGGGGGCGACGGGCTTCGACCGCGCCGACCACGGCCTGCTCCCCGTCGCCGTCGACACCTGGGGGTTCCTGCTGTTCGTCCACCTCGGTGCCGACCCCGCCCCGCTGGGCGACCAGCTCGGCGACCTGCCCGGCCGCCTCGCCGACCACGCGCTCGAGGGGTGGGTCCCCCGGCGCCGCCGCACCTACGACGTCGCCGCGAACCACAAGCTCGTCGGCGAGAACTTCATGGAGTACTACCACCTGCCCTGGGTCCATCCCGAGCTCAACCAGGTCTCGCGGTTCTCCGACCACTACCGCTGGCAGGGCCCCGGGATGTACACCGGGATGTGCACCACTCCGGTGTCGCGCAACACCGAGGCGGGCGGCTGGGACGGCCTCCCGCCGCTGGGCTCCCTGCGCGGCGAGGACGCCGACGCCGGACGCTTCGTCTGGCTGTTCCCCGCCACCGCACTCGTCGTGCTGCCCAACCACGCCTACGTCATCCTCACCCGGCCCGTCGCCGCGGACCGCACGGTGGAGACCGCCGTCCTGCTCACGCACCCCGGGACCGACCCCGACGCGGACCCCGCCGCCGCGGAGGGCGTCGAGCAGCTCGACCGGTTCTGGGATGTCGTCAACCGCCAGGACCTCGAGATCGTCGAGCGGGTGCAGGAGGGGATCGGGAACCCCGCCTACCGCGGCGGCCGGATGTGCTTCCGCTTCGAGGAACCGCTGCACCGCTTCCAGAACATGGTCATCGACCGGATGGTCGGCGTCGACCGCGTACCCGAGGGCGACGCGGCGCCGATGACCCGCATGTTCCCCGACGCGTGATCACCGCTCACCTGACCGGTCCGAGCGGCCGGGACCCGATCACGGAGAGCAGCCGGAGCTTGTCGTGGCTCTCGCTGCCCGGCACGGCGGTGTAGGGATGCCGACCTCGTGCTCGTCCCACAGGTCCCGGAACTCCGCGCTCCGGGCGAGGAGGAGGTCCGCGAGGTGCACCGCCCGGGATCCGGGCCCATCGGATCCCACCTCGCGCGCGGGCCGCCCTACGAGCGGGCGACGACCACCGGGCACGGCGAACGGTGCAGCAGCGTGTTGCTGACCGATCCGAGGAACAGTCCGGTGAACTCGCCGCGGCCACGGGACCCGACCGCGACGAGCTGGGCCCGCGCCGCCTGTTCGAGCAGGACCTGGGCCGGGCGGCCCCGGGTGACGACCCGCTCCACCACGACGTCCGGGTACTTCTCGGCCCAGCCGGCCAACCGCTCGGCCAGCACCAGACGCTCGTCGTTCTCGATCGCCTCCCAGTCCAGCAGCGGGGCCAGCACGGGGTCCGCGACCAGGTCCCACCAGGTGTGCACCGCCACGAGCCCCACGTGCCGCAACGACGCCGCCTCGTAGGCGAACGCGACGGCCGCCTCGCTGCCCGGCGACCCGTCCACGCCGACGACCACCGGCCGGGCGGTCGCGGGCTCCTCCCGCCCGCGCACGACCACCACGGGGCAGGCCGCGTGGGCGGCGAGCGCGACGGAGACCGACCCGGCGAGCAGCCCCTCGACCTTGCTGAGCCCACGGTCACCGATGACGACGACGAGCGCCTGCTCGGCCGCCTCCCGCAGCACCGCGACCGCGTGGCCCGTGACGAGCTCCGAGCGCACCTCGACACCGGGGGCGTCCCGGCCCGCGACCGCGGTGGCGTCGGCCAGTGCGTCGCGGGCGTGGTCGACCAGCACGTCCTCGTAGCGCTTCACCAGTTCGGGGCGGAGCACGCGGTCCGCCTCGCCGTGGACGGCGGTGACCAGTCGCAGCGGCGCCCCGCGCCGGGCCGCCTCGGCCGCACCCCAGCGCACGGCCTCGGTGGCCCGCACCGAGCCGTCCACCCCGACGACGACCGCCGCCCTGTCTCCCACGTCCATGTCGCGCTCCTCGTCGTGTCCCGGTGGCGATCGGTGCCGGGCCGGTGCAGCGGACTGTGCCCGCGGGGCGTCCGCCGCGACAGCGGCGCGGGACCCCGCCGCGCAGGGACCTTCGACCCCGGGCCGGGCGGTCCGTCGCACCACGGGTGCACGCCCGGCCCGACCGGGTCTAGCATCGCGACCCGGCTCGCGCCGCAGCCGGTCCCGGCAGCACCGGAGGTATCCATGGGCGTCTCGCTCAACCCCTACCTGAACTTCCGCGACGGCACGCGCGAGGTGATGACCTACTACGCCTCGGTGTTCGGCGGGGAGCTCACCGTCAGCACCTTCGCCGAGACCGGGGGCATGGGCCTCGACGAGGCCGAGCAGCACAAGGTCATGCACTCGCAGATCGTCACCGGCTCCGGGCTGACCCTGATGGCCGCCGACGTCCCCGCCGCCATGGACGTGAGCGCCAACGGCACCGTCTCCCTCAGCGGCGACGACGAACCGACCCTGCGCGGCTACTGGGACGGTCTCACCGACGGCGGCAGCGTCACCGTGCCCCTGGAGAAGGCGCCGTGGGGCGACACCTTCGGGATGTGCACCGACCGGTTCGGCGTCGACTGGATGGTCAACATCCTCGGCGGCCCGTCCTGAGCCGAACGGCCGGCCCGGCGCGGCCCGTGGCAGCAGCAGGAGATCGCCGGCGGGGCCCGTCACGGCGTCGGCCCTGCTGCTGCCCGACCAGAACAGGGGTCCTTCGGCCCCCCGATACGGGCCGTGCGTCGCAGCGCCACGCCCCGGGGCAGGGATAAGGTCAGGACTCACCGACGGAGGAGACCTGCCATGATCTCCGTGTTCCTCCTCGACGACCACGAGATAGTCCGCCGTGGCATCGCGGCCCTGCTCGAGTCCGAGGACGACATCACCGTGATCGGCGAGGCCGGCACCGCGTCACAGGCCCTGGCCCGCATCCCCGCCCTGCGCCCCGACGTCGCGATCCTCGACGTCCGCCTACCCGACGGCGAGGGCGTCTCCGTCTGCCGCGACCTGCGCTCCTCGATCGACCCACCCCCCGCATGCCTCATGCTCACCTCCTATCTCGACGACGAGGCTCTCTTCGGCGCGATCGTCGCCGGTGCCGCCGGTTACCTCCTCAAGCAGGTCGCCGGGATCGACCTCGTCGGAGCGGTCCGCACCGTCGCCGGCGGCGGGTCCCTGCTCGACCCCAAGGCCACCGCGGTCGTGCTGGAACGGCTGCGTCGCGGCGACGAACCCGCCGACCCGCGGTACACCTCGCTGAGCCCGCAGGAACGCCGCATCCTCGCCCTCATCGCCGACGGGCTCACCAACCGTCAGATCGGCGCCGACATGTATCTCGCGGAGAAGACCGTCAAGAACTACGTGTCCTCGCTGCTCCACAAGCTCGGCTTCGCCCGCCGCACCGAGGCCGCGGTGTACGCCACCGAACTGCGTCGGACCGACCACCGGTGAGCCCCGCCCACGGAGACCGTGGGCACGGGTCGGCTCGACCCCGCGCTCGAGCAGGGCTGCCGGCTCACGGCCGGGGCAGGCTCAGGGTGAACCGGGCCCCTCGCCCGGGCGCGCCGTCCGCGGTGACGGTGCCGTGGTGGTTCCGGGCGGTCTCGCGCACGAGTGCGAGGCCGAGCCCGAACCGGCGCGTCGTGCCGTGGTCGTCGTGCCGGGAGCGGGCGAACAGCTCCTCGGCGCGCCCGGGGTCGATCCCGATGCCGTCGTCGGCGACGGTCAGCGCGACGGAGCCGGCGCTCCCGGTGACGGTGATCCGGACGTGGCCGCCCTCCGGGGTGTGGCCGATCGCGTTGTCGACGAGGGCGAGGATCGCTCGACGCAGGGCGACGGCGTGACCGTTCACCGGGTGCGGGCCGGCGGGATCGGGGTCGTGGGTGACGCTGACCCCGCGGGCCGCGGCGTGGGCGCAGGTGCTCGCGACGACGCCTGCGGCGAGATCGTCCAGGTCGACGACGTGGTCGCGCTCGGGCTGCCGGTCGAGCTCGGCGGAGACGAGGAGGTCCTCGACGACCTCGCCCAGCGCCCGGGTGTCGGTGACGAGGCCGTGCAGGCCCTCGGCCAGGTCGGGGTCGACCGACGCCGCGGGATGGGCGGCGAGCATCTGGGCGCGGGTGAAGAGCACGGTCAGCGGGGCGCGCAGCTCGTGGGAGGCGTCGGCGACGAACCGGCGCTGCAGCTCCAGCGCCTCGGCCAGGGGCTGCACGGACCGCCGCGACAGCAGCGCCGCCGCGGCGAGCGCGGCGGCGAGACCGGTGGCCTCGGCGAGCAGGACGGCCTCCAGGACCCGGCGCTGGTCGGTGCGCAGCGCGGCGAGGTCGTTCGCGATCACCCACCGGCCGGTCTCGCGGTCGCTGATCTCCAGCCGGTAGGTGCCCTCCGGGGTGTCGACGTCGTGGCGGTCGTCGACGGTGCCGTTCGCCGCGGCGGTGAGCGCGGCGGCGACGCCGGGCGGGGCCGCCGGGGTCACCTCGGTGCGCCCGTCGGCCCCGGCGTGGGCGAGGTAGGACCCCGGTGGTGGGTCGTCCACGTCGTCCGCGACGGCCAGGACCGCGGTGAGCTCGGCGTCGAGGGTCTCGGACTGGTGCTCGTTGACCAGCAGCAGCGCGACCCCGCCGGTCAGCAGCAGCACCGCCGTCGTGCCGACGGCGATCTGCACGACGCTGCGCCACCACGCTCGGCGCAGCACGACCCGGTCGCCGCGGTTCACGTCGAACCCAGCCGGTAGCCGAGGCCGTGCACCGTGCTGATCGCCTCGCGACCGAGCTTGCGCCGCAGATAGCTGACGTAGGTGTCGACCGCGCCGGGGGTCTCGGCGTCGAACACCCGGTCCAGCAGCTCGTCGCGGGTGAAGACCCGTCCGGGTCGGGCGGCGAGGACCTCGAGCAGGGCGCACTCCCGCGCGGTCAGCTCGACGTCGTCCGCGGGTCCGTCGTCGTCGAGCACGCGGCGGGCGGCGACGTCGAGCCGGCGGCGCCCGAGGGGCAACGAGTCGGCCCGGTCGGCGTGGCGGCGCAGCAGGGCCCGGACACGGGCGAGCAGCTCGGGCACCTCGAACGGCTTGACCAGGTAGTCCTCCGCCCCCGCGTCCAGACCCTCGACGCGGTCACGCAGCGTCCCGCGCGCGGTGAGGACCAACACCGGGACGGCCACGCCGCGCGAGCGCAGCCGGGCCACCAGGTCGACGCCCTCGATCCCGGGCAGCCCGCGGTCGATCACCAGCACGTCGAAGCGGCGGGTCAGCGCGGCGTGCAGCCCGGCCTGCCCGTCGTGGGCCAGCTCGACGGCGAGGCCCTGCGCCGTCAGCAGCTGCTCGAGCAGGCCCGCGAGCGTGCGGTCGTCCTCCACGATCAGCACCCGCGCCACCGCAGCCATGTGGCCAGTGTCCACCGCTCCCCCGGCCCGGACGACGACGCCGGCCCCCGGAACCGTCACTGATCCGTCCGACACGCTCACCGGCGAACGGCCCGCGTGGCGAAGTACTGCGCCGCCCCCACGATCTCGGTCAGCACGTGCAGCCCTGCCGCCCGGTCGCTCACGTTGAACGCCACCGGCAGCGCCTCGACCCCGTGCCGCCGCCGGATCTCGTCGGCGACCGCGACCCAGTTGTCCCGTTTGCGGCTCGCGACCACCGCCCGGGCCGTGGGTCGGCGCCCTGGGCCGTGGGTCGGCGCGTCTCCTGCTCGGCGGTCTCCGGCCGATGCGCCGGCACGGTCAGGACTGCTGCGCGAACACCTCGTCCAGCGGGGCGACGCCCGCGGAGGTCTCGTACGGGTTCGCGTACGGCAGCGGCTCGTCGGCGCCGGGGGTGGTGGTCTCGAAGACCCCGTCGAGGTCGGTGTCGTCGAGGACGACGTCGGCGAGGCCGTCGGCGTCGAAGCCGAGGGCGATGACGTCGGCGGTGAAGGTGCCGTCGCCGGGGGTGTTGTCGAACGCGGCGAGGTCGTCGTAGAAGTCGCCGTCGACGTCGACCAGGACGGTGTCGAGGGTGCCGTCGCCGTTGGTGTCGAGCTGGGTGGTCTCGGTGTAGCCGTCGCCGTCGAGGTCGACGTAGCCGAAGGTGCCGTCCTCGATGTCGGGCTGGGCGGGGGTGGTGGTGTCGATCGGGGCGGGGTCGTAGCACTCGGACATCGGATCCTCCGGGGGTGTTCGCGGCGGCCGGGGTGGCCCCTCATGGACACGGACGCCACCGGAGGCGCACGGGTTACACCGACCACCGTCCGGTCTCCCGGGCCGCCATCGCTCACCGGGCACACCGGGTCCGGGGTTGCCGAGACCCCTCGGCGTGGTCGGAGCGGCCGAACCCACCGATCGCGGGCTCGGGTACGTCGGCCGAGGACCGGTGACGTTGTCCTCTGATGCCGCGGGCCGGTCCGGGGCGACGATCGCGCTGCGGAGCAGGGAGGCGCCCCCTCCGCTTCGCACCGCCGACCCGTGACCACGAGAGGCCCACCATGGAGAAGTCATCGCTCACCGCACTCGCGCGCCGGCAGCTGGAGATCGCTGCGACGGCACCGGGCGGGCGCAGCGCGGCGACCGTCTACGGAGGCCACGAGCACGTACTGCACCAGACCGTGATCGCGCTGGTGTCCGGCCGGACGCTCGACGAGCACGCGAACCCCGGAGAGGCGACCGTGCACGTGCTGCACGGTCGGGTCCGGCTCACGGCCGGGGAGCTCGGCTGGGAGGGCTCACCCGGCGACCTGCTCGTCGTGCCGTGCGCCCGGCACGCCCTCGAGGCGCTCGAGGACTCCGCGGTTCTGCTGACCGTGGCCAGGACGAGGTGACCGTGCCGGTCCAGGACGGTGCCGATCGTGACCGGGTCGACCGCTGGGGGACCGACGGCGGACACACCGACACCGGGCGGTGGGCGATCGACGGGGCCGGACACCCGGGACCGGCTGCAGGAAGGCACGAACGTGCGAGCAGTGCGCGACCCGGACCCGTCCCCCGCCGACGTGGTGGCCCGGCAGCTGCTCGAGGTGGGTGACCGGCTCTGCCGCCAGTTCGCCGTCGACGGCGGGCCGACGGCCGAGTCGGTGCGCGAGCAGGTGCGCCGGGCTCGGGCCGAGTTCGGGTCCCCGGCGGTGATCGCCTACCTGCCGGTGCTGATCGAGCGCGCACTCCGGCGGGACCTGACCGTGGATCGGTCGAATCGCCACGAGGACCGGACGGACGGACAGCCGCGGGCATGACCGAGGTGATCGGCCGCGTCGAGGCCGGTCGGGTGGTCGCCCCTCGCCGAACCCCCGATCAGGAGTCCGGCCGTGCGGGCCAGGGCCGTCGTCTGCTCCCGATCCGTCCAGCCGCCGTCCGAGTGCGTACACGCCGAGTCCGACGAACCACCACACCAGGACCATCCCCATCGCCGCGACCGGGGACCCCCGGCCACGTCCCCCGGGCCGTGAACCGCGCCGTCAGGTCACTCCTACCGGCACCGCAGGACCACCTTCACCAGCTCGCCGACCCACAGCACCGCCGAGCGGCCGTGCAGTCCGTCGACCTGCACGACCAACACGAGCAGCGCGACGACCGACCCGCTGGCGACGAAGGCCGAGGTGTTGCGCAGCGTCTCGCGGCTGACGGTGCCACGGGTCTCGTGGCGCACGTTGAGCAGGTTGACCACCTGGAAGAACACGAACGTCGTGAACGCCATCGTGCCGGCCACGCTCGCCACCCCCAGCCTGGCCGACGGGCCCGGCGCCCACAGCAGCACCGCGAGCGTGCCGGCCGCCATGACGGCGCTGCTCACAGGATCCGCGCGAGCCGCCTGCGGTCCAGGATGCGATCGCGGGTGCCGCACCGACCGGATCGGCGGCAGGTGCGACGCGGTGCCCGTAGAGTGGCGCGGAGCTGCCCCGGCCCCAGGCAGACGACCAGTGCGCCGGACCGCGGTACCGGGTCCGGCCGGAGGGCTGCGTGCCGTGGAACCCGTCCGACCGTCCGGTCCGGCCCGTCGTGGATGACGCGCACGACCCTCCGCTGACCTTCCCCGACCTCCCGCGCCTGGAGCTCGACCAGCTCCTCGGCCAACTGGTCGACCGCGCCCACGAGGTCATCGCCACCCAGAGCCGCCTGCGCGGGCTGCTCCGCGCCAACCAGATGATCACCGGCGACCTCGCCCTGCCCGCCCTGCTGCGCCACATCGTCGAGGCCGCACGCGAGCTCGGCGGCGCCCGCTACGCCGCGCTCGGCGTCAACGCGCACACCGGAGGGCTCGCCCAGTTCGTCCACTCCGGTATGTCGCCCGAGACCGTCCGGGCCATCGGTGACCTGCCGCAGGGCAGGGGCCTGCTCGGGGCGCTGGTGGAGGACCCGGTCCCGATCCGGGTGGAGCGGATCGCCGACGACCCGCGCTCGTCCGGCTTCCCCGAGCACCACCCGCCGATGGACGGCTTCCTCGGCGTCCCCATCCGGGTCCGCGGGGAGGTGTTCGGCAACCTCTACCTCTGCGAGAGCAACAGCGGGGGGTTCAGCAGCGAGGACGAGGACCTGGTCACGGCGCTCGCCGCCACCGCCGGTGTCGCGATCGCGAACGCCCGCCTCTACGACGCCGCCCGCGTCCGCCACGAGTGGCTGGGCGCCTCGGCGACCATCACCCGGCGGCTGCTCTCCACCGAACCGGGCGACCCGCTGCAGCTCGTCGTCGACCTCGCCCACGACGTCGCCGGGGCGGATCTCGTGGCCATCGTCCTGCCCGCCGAGGACGGGCCCGACCTGCGCGTCGAGGTCGCCGTAGGGACCGGGGCCGACACGGTGATCGGGCTCGACGTGCAGGTGGAGGGGTCGCTGTGCGGGCGGGTGCTCCGGACCGGGCGTCCCGTACGCGAGTCCTGGCCGCTGCACGTCCCCGGCCTGGGCTCGGCGGTGTCGGCCCAGCTGCGCCTGGACCCGGTGCTCGTCGTGCCCCTGGTGGGGAGCCGCCAGGTCAAGGGCGTGCTGGTGGCCGCCCGCCTGCGGAACCGGCCCGCGTTCACCGACGACGACCTCGACATGGTGACCGCGTTCGCCAACCAGGCCTCCCTCGCCCTCGAGCTCAAGGACGCCCGCGCCGAACAGCAACGACTCGCCGTCGCCGACGACCGCGACCGCATCGCCGCCGACCTCCACGACCACGTCATCCAACGCCTCTTCGCCGCAGGCCTGTCGCTGCAGAGCGTCGCCAAGGGCCTCGGCGCCGGCACCGCCGCCGACCGGATCGGGGAGAGCATCACCAACCTCGACCAGACCATCAGCCAGATCCGCACCACCATCTTCCAGTTGCACCGCACCACCGGAACCGTCGCGTCCGGTTTGCGCGGGCGGGTCCTCGACGTGCTGGCCGACGTCGCACCGGCGCTCGGCTTCCACCCCGAGACCCGGTTCAGCGGACCCCTGCAGAGCAGCGTGCCCGACGACGTCGCCGACGACCTCGTCGCCGTCCTCCGCGAAGCACTGACCAACATCGCCCGGCACGCGAACGCCCACTCCGCCGCCGTCGACCTCAGCGTCCACGACGAACTCACCCTCCGCGTCGTCGACGACGGAACCGGCATCCCCGCCACCGGCCGGCGCAGCGGACTGGCCAACCTCGCAGCCCGCGCCCGGCGCCACGGCGGGACCCTGCACGTCACCCGGGGCGAGCAACGCGGGACGGAGCTGTCCTGGAGCGTGCCCATCGGCTGACGTCGGCGCCGGAGGGGCGACGTCCTCGGCGGCTCGTCCTGACCGCACCCGCGGCCGCCTCCGACGCCGGGACCGGTTCAGCTGCGGTGGATGGAACGGAGCTCGACCGTCGCGGGCGGCTCCGCCGCCGCCCCCGGGTCCAGCACCTTCGCCCCGTCGACGAGGACCCAGCCGCCCCGGATGTGCTCGATCGCCCGGTCCTGCGTGATGCCGGACTGCACGAGGCGGTCCAGCACGGTCCGCTCGGAGAGTGCGGTGCTGCTGCGTGATGTGTCCATCGGTCTTTCACCTCGGTGCTCGGGGGGACTCGCTCGGAGCCCCACCGTCGCACCCGCCGCGGCGCGACGGCACCGGCCGAAGGTCCCGAACCCGGCCGTCCGAGACCCGAGCGGGCCCTGCGGGCGCCGTCGGTCCACACCACGCAACCGTGGCGGTCGCGGCTCGCCCACGGGCGCGTCGAGCTGCACGGCGACGCTGGTCATCCGGGTCGGCCACCCCGCGCCGCACGCTCGAGTCGGTCCTGCTCCGGACCTGACCGGCGTCCTACAGGGGCACCCGCCAGCTCAACCGCGTCCCCCGACCGGGGGCGGGGGACGCTGTGCACGATCCGCCGCGCTCCCGGGCCCGCTGCTCGAGGTTGCGCAGCCCGCTGCGGGCAGTGGCGGGGTCGATGCCCACGCCGTCGTCCACGACGTCGATGCGCAGCTCCTCCCCCGCCTCGACGGTGACGGTCACCGCGGACGCACCGGCGTGCCGGACCACGTTGCTCACCGCCTCCCGCACGGCGGCCTCCGCGTGCACCCCGAGCTCGGCGGGGACCAGTGTGTCCACCGGTCCGGAGATGCGCAGCGACGGCGTGATCCCGGAGCCGGCCGCCGCCTCGGCCGCGGCGTCGAGGAGCCGCCTGCTCACACCGCCCGCCGGGCCGTCCCCGTCGGTGTGCAGGTCGAAGATCGCGGTCCGGATCTCCCGGACCGTCGTGTCCAGCTCGTCCACGACGTGCGTCAGGCGGTTCCGCAGGTCGGGATCGGTGCTGCGACGCAGCGTCCCCTGCAGCTGCATGCCCGCGGCGAACAGCCGCTGGATGACGTGGTCGTGCAGGTCGCGGGCGATCCGGTCCCGGTCGGCGAAGACGTCGAGCTGGCGTAGCGCCCGGTTCCGGTCCCCCAGCTCCATCGCCAGAGTGGCCTGCTCGGCGAACGAGGTGAGCAGGGGGACCTCCCCCGGGAGGAACCCGGGCCCGCCGTCGCGGCGCAGCACGACCAGCACACCCGTGACCGACTCCTGGGACCGCAGCGGCACGGCCATGGTCGGGCCGTACCCCGCCGGATCCGCACCGGGCCCGTCCAGCAGGGCCCCCGGGGAGACCGCGAGCACCGGCGCCCGGCTCACGAGCACCTCGTGCAGCAGCGGGTCGTCGCCGCCGATGCGGCGGCCCACGGGATCGGGTTCGTCGGGGCCGCACCAGCCGCGGATGGTGAAGTCACCGCTGTCCGGATCGGGACCGAGCAGGATCAACGTGGCGTCCGAACCGGTGAGCTCGAGGGTCCGCTGGGCGATCAGCCGCAGGGCGTCCTGCTCCGTGGCCCCGGACAGCAGCTCGCTGCGGATCTCCGCCGAGGCCTCCAGCCACTGCTGGCGCAGCCGGGTCTGCTCGAACAGGTCGGCGTTCTGCACGGCGATGCCTGCGGCGGCGGCCAGCGCCCGCACCACCGCCTCGTCAGCGGCGGTGAACTCGCCCCCGCCGACCTTCTCGGTGAGGTACAGGTTGCCGTACACCGCGTCCCGCACCCGGACGGGTACGCCCAGGAACGATCGCATCGGCGGGTGGTTCGCGGGGAACCCGACCGACGCGTCGTGGGCGCCGAGGTCGGCGAGCCGCAGCGGGCGCGGGTCGATGATCAGCTGCCCGAGAAGTCCCTTGCCCTCCGGCAGCGGCCCCATCGTCTCGCGGGTCTGCGCGTCCAGCCCGACGTGCAGGAACCGGGACAGCCCCCCGCCCGCACCGAGGACCCCGAGCGCCCCGTACCGGGCGTCGACCAGGTCGGCGGCCGACGCCACGATCCGGCGCAGGGTGGCGTCGAGCTCCAGTCCCTCGCCGACGGCCACCACGGCGTCGAGCAGTCCCTGCATGCGGTCGCGGGTCGTGGCCATCTCGGAGAGCCGGTCCTGCACCTCCCGCAGCAGCTCGTCCAGGCGCAACCCGGACAGCAGGTGCGACGCCGTCGGAGGGAGCTGCGCGTCCTGCTCGTCGTGTGCCATCGGGGCCTCCCGGTCGGTGCGTCCCGGTCGGTGCGTCCCGGTCGCCCACCCACTCTGCGCACGTCCCCGGCCGGGGTGCAGGGTACGTCGCCCGCACCCGCGTCAGCGCGTGCAGCCCGCGGCTCCGGCCGAGGAGCCCGGCGGGCGGACCCAGCTCCATCGACAGGCGAGCGCGACCAGCACCGGCCATGCGGTCACCGTCGGTCCCCGCGCGGCCCGCCCCTCGACGCGGGGTCGGGGGTGTCGTGCTCATCCGGGTCGCTCCTCGGGGACGGGCCGGTCGGACCGCTCAGGACGCACCCCACGACGGCCGCCCCCGCTCGGCGGGCTCGCCCAACGCCGCGGGCGACCCGTCCACCACCACTCCGGGCGGTCCCGGGATCGTGTCCGTTCGCGGACGGGGTCGGGACTTCCGACCCTGACGGCGGGATCGCCGCGGCGATGATCGTGGACTGCGCGGGGCGCACCGTGCGACCCGTGAGCGGAGGTCGGACGATGCCCCGTTGGCGACGATGACCACGCCGCGGTCGGGGCGGGGTACGCATCCCGTGGTGGCCGCCCAGCGGGCGCACCGCGCGGCCCACCTGCAACTGCGGATGGCCGACGGCATCACGGCGTTCGCCGGGTCGATGCCCTTCGTCTACCTGCACGCGGTGACGTTCGCGGTCTGGATGCTGATGGTCGAGGGGAGCCCGTGGCCGACCCTGACGCTGGTCGTGTCGCTCGAGGCGATCTTCCTCTCGACGTTCGTCATGATCGGCCAGAACCGGCAGGCCGCGTTCGCGCAGGCCAAGGCCGCGCACGACTTCGTCGAGCAGGAGATCGAGCTCAAGACCAACACCGACATCACCCGCGCGATCCACGTCCTCACCACCGAGCTGCACCGTCGTCTCCTCGACGACCGGCCGGCCCCGTCGGACGCCGCAGCGGGCCGCAACGGATCCCACCCGGGGGTGCAACGACCATGACCGACCTCGCCTCGACACTCGGGCTCACCGGTGAGCAGGTCGAGCACGTCCTCGCGACCGCGGGGCGGGCCCCGTCCCTGCACAACGCGCAGCCCTGGCGGTTCCGGCTGCGGCCCGACGTCGTCGAGCTGCACGCCGACCCCGAACGACGCCTCCCGGTCGTCGATCCCGACGACCGGGAGCAGCGCATCGCCTGCGGAGCCGCCCTGTTCACCCTGTGCCTGGCCCTGCGAGGCCACGACATCCGCCCGATCGTGACGCTGTTCCCCGACCCGTCCCGGCCGGACCTCGTCGCCGCGGTCCGCCACGGCGGCGACCGCCCCGCCACGCCGGACGAGCGGCGCCTGCTGCGCGCCGTCCCGCTGCGCCGAACCAACCGCCACCCCTTCGCCGGCACCGCGGTCACCCGGCAGGAGCTCCACGCCATGCGCCGCGCCGCCCTCGACGAGGGTGCCTGGCTCCAGTTCGTCGACGACCCCGCCCAGCGCGCCGGGATACAGCGGCTCGCCCTGCTCGCCCACCGGGAACAGCTCGCCGACCCCGCGTTCACCGCCGAGCTCAGGAGCTGGACCGGGACCGGGCCCGATCGGCGCGACGGGGTCCCCGCCGGCGCCGGCGGACCCCGGCCGGCACCGCAGGACCGCTGGGTCCTGCGCGACTTCGGCGCGGGCACCGCACCCGACCGCGTGCCGGGCAAGGACTTCGAGCACGACCCGCTCATCGCCGTCCTGACCTCCCACCTCACCGGTCGGCGGGCCGAGGTGCAGACCGGCCGGGCCCTGCAGCGGCTCCTGCTCGCCGCCACCGCCGACGGGCTCGCCGCGTCGTTCCTGTCCCAGATCGTCGAGGTACCCGGCCCCCGCGACCAGCTGCGCAGGCTCATCGGCGCGACCCGGCCCCCGCAGGTCGTCCTCCGGATCGGGCGCGGCTGGCCGGTCTCGGCCACCCCCCGCCTCGCCGTGGCCGACCTGATCATGGGCGAGCCGTCGCACCGGTCCTGAGCACGGCGGGACCGGCGGCCTCCCGCGGCGGGCCCTTCGACCCTCCCGCGGCGACACCCCGCCGGACGAGGGTCACCGGTGAGCCGGAGGACCGGTGCCGACTCTCGCGGAGGAACGACGAACCTCGACCTCGCACGGTGGCGGTCCGCGATCGTCACCGTGTACCACGTCCTGCTGCCGGGCCTGCTCGCGACGGTCACCGCCCGCGCCGTCCTCGCCTGGGCCGGTGAGGTGGCCGCGCCCCGGGCGTGCACCGACGTCATCCGCCAGCTGCGCACCCGGCTCATGAGGCATGCGCTCGCACCGGGCCCGCGGCGTCCCGAGCTGCCCCCCACCGGCGAGCTCGCCACGCCGGCCACCCGCGGGCTCGACGGGTTGGAGGGCCATCTCGGCCACTACCTCCCGACCCTGCTCGTCGCCGCGGTCGTGCCGGCCGCCGTCGCCGGGCGCATCCTGTTCGCCGACCCGCCCCCACCGCCCTGCGCCACCACTACATCGCCTACCGCGCCGTCGTCCGCACCAAGGTCGCCCGCCTACGCCACGACCAGGGCGACGAAGCAGCCGCCACCGACGCCGAACAGCACGCCGAGCTCGCCCTGCACCACCTCGAACACGGCGCGGTACCCCGACCTGGCCCTCGACACCAGCAGCGACCTGGTCGCGCTGCGGTGCCACACCGGAAGCGCCGAGGCCGACCGCGCCACCGGGGTCGCACCGGGCGGCGAGGGCGGTCCTCAGCCGCGGTCGCCCGCCCGCAGGACCAGCCGGGCCACCAGGTTCACGCCCCACACGCGGGCGCGCTCCTCCTCGCCGGCCACGAGCGGGCCGGGCGTGGCGGTCACCCGGAACGACTCCGGCCGGGCCACCACCGCGTACCCGGCCCGGCGCAGCCGGCGGGCCGCGGCCGAGGCCGCCGACCCGGGCAGCCGCGGACGGTCGGCCCGGGTGTCGAACGCCGCGGCGGTGCGACCGGCCGAGGCGGGCGGGAGGGCCGCGAGCCACTCCCGCAACCCCACCTCGGTCGCGCCGGGTGCGCCCTGCTCGGCCGCCGCGCGTCGCGTCGCCGGGCGGGACAGGCCGAACGCGTGGGTCGGGCCGCCGACGACGAGCAGGTCCGCCCCGCCCGCCGCCCGCACCGCGTCCGGATCACCCACCTGCAGCACCCGCGCGTGCACCCGCTCCCCCAGCCCGAGCGCCACCGCATCGGCGATCCGCCGGGTGTCGCCGAACATCGACTCCACCACCACGAGCGCGTCCATCCCGTCCTCCTCCATCGGTCCTGCGGGTCCTGCCGGGAGGCCCGTCACGGCGCCCGATCCGGCTCCGGGGTGTCGGCGGGGTGCGGCCACAGGCCGATCGCGCTCGACGGCGGCTGCGGCCAGTCGGCGGCGCTCTCGATCCGGTACCCGTCGGACGGCACCACCACCGAGTCGCGGTCGTTGCCCACCCAACGCACCCGGAACCGGGCGGGTCCGGGGCCCGCGAGCTGCTCGACGATCCGCGCCCAGCGCCAACCCCGTTCCAACGGTGGCAAGGGCACCACCAGCCAGTCGCCGTCGTGGGTCGTGGTCCGTGCGGTCATGACGTCACCTCCGGGGACGACGCTCTCGCACCACCGCACCCGTGCGGGAGCGTCACAGGTCCCCGGCGGGCGGGCCGGAAGTCCCGTCGGTCCCCGGGGGGTCCGATGGCGGACGGGTCGGGACCTTCGGTCCTGGTCCGGGCCGCGACCGGTGACGACCCTGGTCCGGTGATCACCCACCCGACGTCTCGATCGCCCGGACCGGTGCCCCGGTACGACCCGTGCTGAGGCTCCTGCGGGCGATCCGCCGGGCCGGGCGCGCCGCCGAGGACGCACCCGACGCCCCGACGGCGCCGCGGCCGGTCGCCGCGCCGGAGCTCGGCGGGTCGGTGCAGGTCCGCCACGTCGACGCCGGGTCGTGCAACGGCTGCGAGATGGAGATCGCCTCGGCCTTCGGGCCCGTGTACGACGCCGGCCGCTACGGCGCCCGCCTGGTGGCCTCGCCGCGGCACGCCGACGCGCTGCTGGTGACCGGCGTCGTGACCCGCAACATGGCCGGCCCGCTGCGCCGCACCCTGGACGCCGTGCCCGCACCGCGGGTCGTCGTCGCGGTCGGGGACTGCGCGTGCGACCGCGGCGTGTTCGCCGGGGCGTACGGGGTCGTGGGCGCGGTCGGCGACGTGGTCCCGGTGGACCTCTCCGTGCCCGGCTGTCCGCCGCGCCCGGAGGCCGTCGTCGCCGCCCTGCGGACGGTGACCGGCCGGTGAACCCCGTCGGGGCCGGGCTCTCCGGGGCCGTCCTCGCCGCCGTACTGACGGTGCTGGCCGCGGTGGTGGTGCCGCGCGGGCCGCGCCCGGTGTGCGCCGGCGCCGGTACCGTCGCGGTCGGGCTGCTCGGCGCACTCGCGGGCGTCGCGGCGGTGCTGGGGACACCGTGGTCGGCCGAGCTGCCGGACCTGCTTCCCCTGACCGGGGTGGTGCTCGCCGTCGACCCGCTGGGCGGGGTGTTCCTCGCCGTGGGCGGTGCGGTCGTCGCCGTCTCGGCGGTGTACGGGATCGGGTACACCCGCCACGCACTCGACGGCCGGGCCGTGCAGGCCGCCTTCCCGCTGTTCGCGCTGTCGCTGCTGCTGGTGCCCGCGGCGGGCGGGGTCGGCACGTTCCTGCTGTGCTGGGAGCTGATGGCGCTCGCCTCGCTGCTGCTGGTGCTGGCCGAGCACCGGCAGCGTCCCGCCGTGGCCTCCGCCGCCCGCTGGTACGCCGTGACGACCCACCTCGGGTTCGTCGCGATCCTCGCCGGGCTGCTGCTGCTCGCCGCCCCCGGCGACTCCTTCGCCGCGATCCGGGCCGCCCCGGCGCCCGCGTCGGGCGGGCTGGTGTTCGTGCTGTGCCTGGTCGGGTTCGGGTCCAAGGCGGGGATCGTGCCGCTGCACGCCTGGCTGCCCCGCGCCCACCCGGAGGCGCCCAGCCACGTCTCCGCGCTGATGTCCGCGGCGATGGTGGCACTGGGCGTGTACGGGATCGTGCGGGTCGGGTTCGACCTGCTGGGCGGCGGCTCCACCTGGTGGTGGGTGCTGGTGCTCGTCCTCGGTGCCGTCTCCGGGGTGTACGGGATCCTCCAGGCGGTGGTCGTCACCGACCTGAAGGCGCTCCTGGGCTTCTCGACCACCGAGAACATGGGCCTGGTGCTCGTCGGGGTGGGCGCGGCCGGCCTGTTCGCCTCCACCGGCCGCGCGGGACTCGCCGCGCTGGCGTTGACCGCCGCTCTGCTGCACGTGGTCGGGCACGCCGCGTACAAGACGCTGCTGTTCCTCGCGGCCGGGTCCGTCCTGCACGCCACCGGAACCCGGGACCTCGACACGCTGGGCGGCCTGCGCCCCACGATGCCGGCGACGACGCTCGCGTTCGGGCTCGGCGCGCTGGCGGCGTCGGCGCTGCCGCCCGGCACGGCGTTCGTCAGCGAATGGGTGCTGCTGCAGGCGCTGATCCGCGGCCTCGACTCCTCCGGCGCCTCCGTCGTGCTCCCGCTCGCGGTCGGCGCCGTGGCGCTCACCGCCGGACTGGCGGTGGCGACGTTCGTCAAGGCGTTCGGGGTGGGGTTCCTCGCCCGACCGCGCAGCGACGCCGCCGCGGCCGCCCGGGAGAGCCCGCCGACGATGGTCGCCGCGATGGCCCTGGCCGGGGTGGCGTGCGTCGGCCTGGCCGTGGCGCCGACGCTGGTGCTGCCGGGCCTGGGCCGGGTCGCGGGTGCACTGGTGGGGGCGCCCGCACCGGTCACCGGGACCGTGGCCGTCGAACTGGTCGGCGTCGACGGAGCCGTGTCTCCCGCCCTGCTGCTGGTCGCGCTGCTCGGGGCGGTCGCCGTCGTCGTCGCCGTCCCCCGGTTGCTCGCCGCCCGGCGGGCCCGGCGCGGGGCGCGGCTGTGGGACTGCGGAGGCGGCCGGCCGACCGCGCGCATGGAGTACACCGCCACCTCCTTCGCCGAGCCGATGCAGCGGGTCTTCGAGAACGTGCTGCGCCCCGAGCAGGACGTCGACGTCACCCACCACCGGGAGTCCCGCTACCTCGTCGAGGCCGTGGAGTACCGGTTGCGGGTCCCCGACCGCATCGAGCGGCGGCTCTACGCACCCGTGCTCACGGCCGTCGCCGCGTGGGGCGTCGCGGGACGCCGGCTGGCGAACGGGAGTGTGCACCGCTACCTCGGCTACGGCTTCTGGACCGTGTGCGCCCTGCTCGTGGCCCTGGTGGTGCTGCGATGACCGGGGTCCTGCGATGACCGGGGTCCTGCGATGACCGGGGTCCTGCGATGACCGGGGTCCTGCAGGTGCTGCTCGTCGTCGGCGGATCACCGCTGCTCGTGGGCCTGATACGGCAGGTCCGGGCCCGGCTGGAGGGACGTGCGGGCCCGGGTGTCCTGCAGCCGTGGCGCGACCTGCGCAAGCTCGTCCGCAAGGAGCCGCTCACCCCGCGCGGCACGAGCGGGGTGTTCCGCGCCGCGCCCGTGCTGCTGGTCGCCACGACGCTGGTGGTCACGGCGGTCGCCCCCTTCGTCGCGACGACGTCCGCGCTGGGGCCGCTGGCCGACCTGTTCGCCGTCGTGGCCCTGCTCGCGCTCGGTGCGGTCGCGCTCGCCCTCGGCGGGATCGACACCGGCACCGCGTTCGGCGGGATGGGCGCGAGCCGGGCGGTGACGATCCTGGCCCTCGTCGAGCCCACGCTGCTCGTGGCGATCTTCGCGCTGTCCGTGCCGGTCGGCTCCACGAACCTCACCGCGGTCGTGTCCTCGACGCTGCGGGACCCGGAGCGGGTGGTGTCCCCGGCGAGCCTGCTCGCGGCCGTCGCCCTGCTCGTCGTGATCGTCGCCGAGACCGGACGGTTGCCGGTGGACAACCCGTCCACGCACCTGGAGCTGACGATGGTGCACGAGGCGATGGTGCTGGAGTACGCCGGTCCGGACCTCGCGCTGGTCGAACTCGGCTCGGCGATGCGGCTGTCGGTGTACCTGGGACTGTTCGCCAACCTCTTCCTGCCGTGGGGCATCGCCGACGGGCCCGGCGTCCTCGCGACCGCCGTCGGTGTGGTCGCGTTCGCCGCCAAGGTGGCGCTGCTGGGTGCCGCGCTCGCCGTCGCCGAGGTGTTCCTGGCCAAGGTGCGGCTGTTCCGGGTGCCGGAGCTGCTGGCCGGGTCGTTCCTGCTCGCGCTGCTCGCCGTCACCGCCTCCTCCGTGCTGGGCGGCTGAGCCGTGGACGTCGTGCTGCTCGACCTCGCCGTGGGAGCGCTGCTGCTCACCGCCGTGCTGATGCTGTGGCGCCGCGAGCTGTCGGTGATCATCGGCCTGTACACCGTGCAGGGGGCGGCGCTGGCCGCCGTCGTGGCGCTGCTCGCCGTGCAGGAACGATCCGTCGAACTGGCCGTCGCGGCCGCCGGGGTGCTGGTGCTGCGGGCCGGGGTGCTGCCCGCCGTGCTGCGGCGCGCGCTGGCCGCCGCCGGGTCCGAGCGACGGGTGACGCGGCCGCTGGTCAACGTCACCGCGTCGCTGCTCGCCGCCGCCGTGCTGACGACACTCGCACTGGCCGTGTCGCAGCCGATCGTCGACCTGGCCCCGTCGCCCGCGACGCGGGCCGCCCCGGTCGGCGTCGCCGTCGTGCTGATCGGGTTCTTCGTGCTGGTGACCCGCCGCCGGGCCCTGTCGCAGATCATCGGTTTCCTGCTGATGGACAACGGCATCACCGCCGTCGCCTTCCTGACCACCGCCGGGATCGGGCTCGTGGTCGAGGCCGGCGTGGCACTGGACGTGCTGCTCGTCGTGGTGGTCCTGCAGGTGCTGACGGGACGGATGCGGACCCTGTTCGGCCGCACCGACCTCGACGAGCTGCGCGAGCTGAGGGACTGATGACGCTGCTCGCCTTCGCGCCCGTCGCGGTGCCCGCACTGGCTGCGGTGGTGCACGCCCTGTTCGGGTGGCGGCGCGCGACCGGGTGGGTCGGCACGGCGTCCGCGGCGCTGGTGCTGGCCTCGGCGGTCGCGCTCGCCGCGTCCGTGGTCGACCGCCCGTTCACGGTGGGCCCGCTGCTGCGGGTCGACGCCGTCAGCGCGTTCATGCTGGTGCTGATCGGCGCGATCGCGCTGCTGACCGCGGTCGCCACCCCGGCCCACCTGGCCACCGAGATGTCGGCGGGCCGGGCGAGCGCGCGGACCGCGGGCCGGATGGGCGTGCTGGTGCAGCTGTTCCTGGCGGCCATGGCGCTGGCCGTGCTCGCCGCCGACCTCGGGGTCCTGTGGGTCGCGGTCGAGGCCACCACGATCGTCACCGCGTTCCTGGTCGGGCTGCGCCGCAGCACGGCGGCGGTGGAGGCCGCCTGGAAGTACGTGGTGATCTGCTCGGCCGGGATCGCGCTCGCCCTGCTCGGGCTGGTGGTGCTCAACTTCGCCGCGCAGGAGACCGGGACCGGCGCCGGGCTGGACTGGGCCGCGCTGGTCGCCGCGGGTCCGCAGCTCGACCCGGGGGTCACCCGGATCGCGGTGGTGCTGCTGGTCGTCGGGTTCGGTGCCAAGGCCGGGCTCGCCCCGCTGCACGCCTGGCTGCCCGACGCCCACAGCCAGGCCCCCGCGCCGGTATCGGCGTTGATGTCGGGGGTGCTGCTGTCGGTGGCGTTCTACGCGCTGCTGCGGATCCGGGCCGTGGCCGACCTCGCGCTCGGCCCGGGGTTCATGCGCGCCCTGCTGGTCGCGGCGGCGCTGGCCTCGCTGGCGATCGCGGCGTCCCTGCTGATCGCCCAGCGCGACCACAAGCGGATGCTCGCCTACTCCAGCATCGAGCACATGGGGCTGCTCGCGCTCGGTGCGGCGGCGGGCGGGACCGCCGCCACCGCCGCGGTCCTGCTGCACGCGCTCGGGCACGGTCTCGTCAAGGCCGTGCTGTTCCTCGGGGCCGGGCGGTTGCTGCAGCTCGCCGGCACGAGCCGGATCGACGGCGTCCGCGGCCTCGCCGCCCGGCAGCCGGTGCTGGCCGGCTGCCTCGGGCTCGGCGTGCTCGCACTGGTCGGGCTGCCGCCGTTCAGCATCTTCGCCAGCGAGCTGGGGATCGCCCGCGCCGGTTTCACCGGGGGCATCGGCTGGGCCACCGCGGTGGCGCTGGTCCTCGTCGTCGTCATCGCAGCCGCGCTGCTCGGGCACCTCAGCCGGATGCTGCTCGGCCCGCCGCCCGACCTCCTCCCCGCGACGGCGCTGCCCCGGTCGACCGCGGTCGCACTGGTCGGCGGCCTGCTGGCCGCCGCGGCCCTCGGGATCGGCGCCGGACCGGTGGCCGTCCTGATCGACGCGGCCGCCGCCGTCCTGGACGGAGCCCGATGACCCCCGACGAGCTCCCCGCCCGGGCCGCGGCGCTGATCGCCGACGGCCACCGCGTCGCGCTGGTCGCCGGCCACGACGACCGGCCCTCCGGCGGCGGGCTGCGCGCGGTGTACCTGTTCACCCGCGGAGCCACCGCGGACGCTCCGGAGAGCCGCATCGAGCTGCACGTCCCGCTCGACCCCCGGGACCCGCGCGTGCCCAGCCTGGCCGCGCTGTCGTTCCCCGCGGGCCGCTTCGAGCGCCGGATGCGCGACCTCTTCGGCATCGTCCCCGTCGACCACCCGCTCCCCCGCCGGCTGGTCCGGCACTTCCACTGGCCGCGCGGCTGGTACCCGATGCTGTCCGACGCCGGGGACCCACCCGCCTTCGGCGACACCGAGGGCCCCTACCCGTTCGGCGCGGTGACCGGGCCCGGGGTGTACGAGATCCCGGTCGGGCCGGTGCACGCCGGGATGATCGGGCCGGGGCACTTCCGGTTCTCCGTCGTCGGGGAGACGATCCTCAAGCTCAAGGCGCGGCTGTGGTACACCCACCGCGGCATCGAGAAGCTGTTCGAGGGCCGCACGCCCGAGGACGGCGTCGTGCTGGCCGAGCGGATCAGCGGGGACACCTCCGTCGGGCACGCCCTCGCGTTCTGCCTGGCCGTGGAGGACGCACGGGCGGGCACCGTCGATCCCGGGGTGCACCGGCGGCGCGCGGTGCTGCTGGAGCTCGAACGCCTGCACAACCACGTCACCGACATCGGGGCGCTGTGCAACGACGTCGCCCACGGCGTCCTCGACGCGCACGCGCAGCGCGTCCGCGAGCGGCTGCTGCGGATCAACGACGAGGTGACCGGGAGCCGGCTGCTGCGCGGAGCGTTCGGGCCCGGCTCCGCCACGCTGCTCCGGCCGCCCGATCCGGGCGTCCTCGGGTCGCTGGCCGTCGACGTCGCCGGGATCGTGGCACTCGCGCTCGGCCACAGCGTGGTGCGCGACCGCTTCACCGGCACCGCCGTGCTCACCGCCGAGCAGGCCACCGACCTCGGCACGCTGGGATACGTGGCCCGGGCCAGCGGCCTCCCGACCGACGCGCGGCACGACCACCCCGTGCTCCCCCCGCCACCGCGGACCGTGCACGCCCACACCGGCGGCGACGTGCTCGCCCGGTTCCGGGTCCGGGCCGAGGAGTTCGCCGCCTCCGTCGCGTACCTCACCACGCTGCTGGGCGACCCGCCCCCCGATCTCGTCGTGGGCCGCACCCCGTCGGGGACCGGCACGGGGGTCGGCATCGTCGAGGGCTGGCGGGGGACGATCGTGCACCGGGTGGAGCTGCGCCCGGACGGGACGCTGGGCCGGGTCGCGGTGGTCGATCCCAGCTTCCTCAACTGGCCCGCACTGCCCGTGGCGCTGGCGGACACGATCGTCCCGGACTTCCCGCTGGCGAACAAGAGCTTCGGGCTGTCCTACCCGGGCAACGACCTCTGAGCGGCCCGCCCGGTGGGTCGAGACCGGGACCTTCGCCCCTGGCCCGGACACATCCCCGGGGGGGACGCTCGGGCCATGGCACGGCACCCGCTGCTCCCCCCGTCGTGACGGCCACCCGCCCGGCCGACGCCTCCCGCTGCGCCCGGTCGCTGCCCCCCGCCGGTGGCGACGCCGTCCCGGGCCAGGCCCGGACCCGCCTCTACCGCGAGGGGGTGCTCGAGGCCGAGGGATTCCCCGTCTCGGAGATCGGCGCCCGCACCGCCCGCACCGGGACGACCCTCTGGCTGGACCTGCACGACCCCGGGGCCGCGGACCTGGAGATCCTCACCGCCGAGTTCGGCCTGCACCCGCTCGCCGTCGAGGACGCCGTGCTGCGCCACGAGCGCCCCAAGCTGGACCGCTACCCCGACCACCTGTTCCTCTCCGCCTACGCCGTGCACCTCGTCGGGACCGAACTGGTCAGCAGCGAGCTGGCCGCGTTCGTCACGACCCGCGCGCTGATCACCATCCGCAAGGACGACGGATTCGACGTGGACGCGCTGGTCGGACGCTGGGACGACAGCCCCGACCTGAGGGGGCACGGCGTCGGCTACCTGCTGCACGGGCTGCTCGACGTCGTCGTCGACGGGCACTTCACCGCGGTGCAGTCCCTCGACGACCAGATCGAGCAGCTCCAGGAGCAGCTCTTCGCCGAGGACGGGGCCGGCATCGAGGTGCAGCGCCGCAGCTTCCAGCTCCGCAAGAGCCTCGTGCTGCTCCGTCGGGTGGTGCTGCCGATGCGGGAGGTCGTGAACACGCTCATGCGCCGCGACGTCCACCTGGTCGACGAGGAGATGATGCACTACTTCCAGGACGTGTACGACCACGTCCTGCGGGCCACCGAGTGGACCGAGAGCCTGCGCGACCTCGTCACCACGATCCTGGAGACCCGCCTGACGATCCAGGGCAACCGGCTCAACGAGATCATGAAGAAGCTGACGGGCTGGGCCGCGATCATCGCCATCCCGACGGCCGTCACCGGCTTCTACGGGCAGAACATCCCCTACCCCGGCTTCGGGCAGCAGTGGGGCGTCGTGGCCAGCGTGCTGCTCATCGCCTCGATCAGCGGCGCCCTGTACGCCATGTTCCGCCGCCGCGGCTGGCTCTGACCCGGCTCCGCCGGTGGGCGCAGGGGGTCCCGGAACCGCGTGCCGTTCGGCCCGTTCCGCCTGCGACGCCACGGGGGCAGGGTCGGTGGTCCACCGATCCTCCGGAGGAGACGACATGGACAACGCCCGCACCGCCATCGACCGACCCGTCATCGACCACAGCGGTGTCGCCATCGGCACGGCCACCCCGTCCGGTGACGTCTACGACCACAGCAGGGTCCGCATCGGAACCGTGACCGTGGCCGGGGACGCCGTCAGCGCGTCGGGCGTACGCATCGGCCGGGTGCGGTCCCGGTGATCGCGGGCCCGACGCGGTGACCCGCAGGTCCGTCGTCCTGAGGCCGTCCGGCCCGTGCCGGCAGGACCGCGCGGGTCAGCGGTCGGCGGGGACAGGGGCGGGCGAGCGCGACCGGACACCGGGCGGCGACCCGACGGCCCCCGACGAGGCTCGGTGTCGGCGGCCCGGCTCGAGGCGGCCTGCACCGCCCCTCGGCACCCGTCGGGCACGACGGCTCGGGCCGGGCCCGGCGGAGGTCCCCGCGACCGGGGACCAACGACCGTCGCCCGCGGGCACCGGCCGTCCCTAGCGTCGGGTCACCGGCACCCGCCGGGAGCCGCGGTGCGCCTGCTGTCGCACAGACCGACGAAACGGAGTCACCCCTCGTGACCAGCACCATCTCCAGGATCGTCGCCGCCGTCGACGGGTCCGCGCTGTCCCTGCAGGCCGCCCAGTGGGCCGCCGACGAGGCGGCACAGCGGCACCGCCCGATCCGGCTGGTGCACGCCGTCGAGACCGACACGCTCACCTACGGCGCCGGGGTCCCCCTGCCGCAGAGCTACTTCGACGCGGTCCGCGCCGACGGGGTGCAGATCCTGTCCGACGCCCGCGAAGCGGTCCTGCTGCGGCACCCCGAGCTCGACGTCACCGTCACCCTGCACACCTCGGGACCGGTGCCGGCGCTGCTCGAGGAGAGCGACGCCGCCGCGCTCCTCGTGCTCGGGGCGCACGGCCGGGGCGGTGTGGACGCGCTCCTGCTCGGCTCCTGCGTCGTCGCCGTCGCCGAGCACGCCCGGTGCCCGGTCGCCGTCGTCCGAGGACGTGGTGTCGACGGCGCGCCGCCCACCGCCGGCCCCGTCGTCGTCGGGGTCGACGGGTCACCGGTCAGCGACGCGGCCGTGGCCGCGGCGTTCGACGAGGCGTCGTGGCGGCACACCGAGCTGCGGGCCGTGCACGCCTGGACCGAGCCGTTCCTGCCCGGCACCGACCGGTGGGTCGGCCGGGAGGCCCGGACCGTAGCCGAGGAGGAGGTGCTGGCCGAACGCCTCGCCGGGTGGCAGGAGAAGTACCCGGACGTCCCGGTGCGGCGGATCGTCGACCGGGGCCACACGGTGCGCTCACTGCTCGAGCACGCCGAACCCGCGCAGCTGCTGGTGGTCGGCAGCCGGGGCCGTGGCGGGTTCACCGGCCTCCTGCTGGGCTCGACCAGCCAGTCGTTGGTCCACCACGCGACCTGCCCCGTCCTGATCGTCCGACCGACACCCGGCGCCTCGTGACGGGACGTGTCGACGGCGCGCGCACCTGGCGGGCAGGCCCGTCGACGTGCACCTGTCGGCCGGTGCCACCGCGCCCGGCCTGCGCCACGTGTGGACCGGGCATGTTCACCGGTGCCGCGCTGCTCGTCGTCGCCGGTGTGGTGCCGGTGGGACCGAGGGCGGTACCCGGTCGGGCCGGAGGACCCTGACGCACCCGGCCTGACCGGGACATCCTGGAGCCATGCCCGCACCCGCCCGCCGCACCGCCGTCGCGTTCGTCCTGCTCGTCGCCGGGAAGGCGCTGGGCCGGCGCTGGATGGCCCACTGGGGCGCCACCCCGGACGAGCTGGCGACCGCCTGGCCCGGCGACGACCTGATCGCCCGCCCGGACCTCACGACGACCCGCGCGGTCACGGTGCACGCCCCGGCGGCGCAGACATGGCCGTGGGTCGCCCAGCTCGGGCAGGGCCGGGGCGGCTTCTACAGCTACGACGCCCTGGAGAACCTCGTCGGCTGCGACATCCACAGCGCCGACGAGATCGTGCCGCGGTGGCAGGACGTCACCGCCGGGGCCGAGGTCCGGCTCGCCCCCGAGGTGGCGCTGACCGTCGCGTCGGTCGATCCGGGACGGTCGCTCGTGCTGCGCGGCGGTATCCCGCTCGGGCGCACCCCGTCCCCGTTCGACTCGACCTGGGCGTTCGTGCTGACCGAGCAGCCCGACGGCACGACCCGGCTGGTGTCCCGCGAGCGGTACGGGTACCTGCGCCGGTGGGCGGCACTGGTCGTCGAGCCGGCGTCGGTGGTCAGCTTCGTGATGAGCCGGCGGATGCTGCGCGGCATCGCCGAACGGGCCGAGCGGACCCCGGCCCCGGCCGTCGCCGCATGAGGTTCCTGCCGGCCGACCGCGGGGATCCGGACGCTCCCCGGGCCGGGCTGTCCGGGCGGCTCAACCGCCTCCGTGCGGGCGTGCTCGGGGCCAACGACGGCATCGTGTCCACCGCGGGACTGGTCGTGGGGGTCGCCGGTGCCACTACCGCCACCGGGGCGATCCTCACCGCCGGCGTGGCGGGCGTGGTCGCCGGCGCGGTGTCGATGGCGCTGGGCGAGTACGTCTCGGTCAGCAGCCAGCGCGACACCGAGAAGACACTGCTCGCCCGCGAGCGCGACGAGCTCGACCGGTTTCCCGACGCGGAGCTGGCCGAGCTCGCCACCCTGTACGAGGCCAAGGGGATCAGCCCCGGGACCGCCCGGCTGGTGGCCGCCGAGCTCACCGCGAACGACCCGTACGCCGCCCACTTCGACGTCGAGCTCGGCATCGACCCGCACGACCTCACCAACCCGTGGCACGCGGCCGCCGCCTCCGCGGGCGCGTTCGTCCTCGGCTCCCTGCTCCCGCTGCTGGCCATCCTGCTGCCACCCGCCGACGCCCGCGTCGCGGTGACCGTCGTCGTGGTGCTCCTCGCCCTCGCCCTCACCGGCGCCGTCAGCTCCTCGCTCGGCGGCTCGACGCGGGGCCCGGCGGTCCTCCGGCTGGTGCTCGGCGGAGCACTGGCCATGGCCGTCACCTTCGGCATCGGGCTACTCGTCGGCGCCTCCGGACTCTGACCCGACCCACCACCCACGAAGGAACTCCATGACCACCGTGAACGGCCTGCCCGCCCACATCCTGCTCGTGCACGCCGTCGTCGTCCTCCTGCCGCTCGCCGCCCTGATCGTGGCCGCGAGCGCGCTGTGGCCGGCCGTGGCCCGTCGTCTGGCCGGCCCCGGTGCCCTGCTCACGCTCGGCACCCTGGCCCTCGTCCCCCTCACGACCGGGGCCGGGGAGTGGCTGGAGGAACGCGTCGAGGAGACCGCCGCGCTGGAGGTGCACACGGAACTCGGCGACACCGCGCTCTACGTGGCACTGCCCCTCGCCGTCCTCGCGCTGATCGTGTGGTGGCGCGAGCGCGAGTCCCGGTCCGTCACGGTGGCCCGCCACACCGCGGTGACCGGTCCGGGCACGGCGACCCGCGGCACCCGCCGGACCTTCCTCGCGCCGACCTCCGCCCCGGTCGGGATCCTGATCTCCGTGGTGGCGGTCGCGGTCGCCCTCGCGACGATCTACCTCGTGTACCGGATCGGTGACTCGGGCGCGCAGGCGTCCTGGCAGGGGCGGTTCACCCCCTGAGGTGGCCCTGCGCCCCATCACCTCGCGCCGGGTGTCCGGATCCCGTGGGAGCGCGTCGTCGCCGCCGGGCAGACCCGACCGATCCCCCGGCCTCCGGACCTCCGGCACGTGCCGTGCTCGTGCCCGCAGGTGCCGGATGCGCCGTCGTGGCGACCGTCGCCCACCCGATCCTCGACTGACGGCCGCCGGGTCCGGGGCCGGGAAGCGGCAGCGGCCGACCGCACCGGAAGCCGATCCGGACTCGTTCTCACGCGCCCACAGCGTCGTCTCCGGGCCGGCCCCGGTCAACGGCAGGCGGCGCCCTCGTCGAGGGCCTCTGCTGCCCGGACGTCTCGATCACGACCGGACGAGGCGCACGCCGGTCGTGAGCAGCCAGACGAGCCAGGCGGCGAACCCCGCGAGCCCGACGAAGAGCAGCGCCGAGCCGTCGGCGATCGCGAGGTTGCCGACCCCCGCGGCGAGCAGCATGCTCCCGCCCACCAGGCCCAGCAGGCGCTGCCACGCCGGGGTCAGCCCGCTCGCGTGCGTCGCGAGGGCCGCGCCGATGAAGGTGGTGCCGAGCATCGGCAGTGCCAGCGCGAACGCCGCCGCGTGAGCGTGCCAGACGAGCTCGAACGCGGGCGTCGGCTCGGCGAGCCCGCCGGCGGATAGCGCGAGGCCGATCTGCAGGGCGTTGACGAGCACGAGGACGGCCGACAGCGTCGCACCGGCGGCCAGGGCGAGGCGCGACCAGTCGGCGCCCGCTCCGCCGCGCCGCTCCACGAGGCCGTGCAGGCCCGTCACGAACAGGAGCAGCAGCGGCAGGCTCAGGGCCACCACCCCGGTCGCGATCGCGACCGAGTCGCGGTTGGCCGCGTAGTAGGCGAGCACGTCCTCGATCGGAGCGCCGAAGGTCGGCGCGGCGGGGAAGCCGTACACCGCGTTCTCCATCACCACCGACACCGCGAACGCGATCGCCGCGGCGCCGACGAGCCGGCCTCGAAACATCCCACCGTGCGCCGTCGTGGTGCCGGTGCCCTGCGGTGATCTCATCCCTGACTCCTTCGTTACGGTCGAATGATCGTGAAACGTCGCCTGGTACGTCCCGAGTGACGCGTCCGCGGTCACCTGCGCGACAGTCGGATCCAGCGGATGCCTGCGGCCAGGTGGAAGGTCAGCGTGCCGAGGATGCTGACGGCGACCAGGGTGGAGGGCGAGCTGGTCGCGATGACGACGACGACGGCGGCCGTGCCCGCGGTGCCGACGACGACCGCGCCCCGGCCAAGGACCGGGCTCAGGCCGCGGCACAGCGCGATCCCGAACAGCACGACTGCCACGGGCAGCAGCAGAGCGCCGGTGACCAGCAGCGCGTCCATGACGCCCTGCGCGGCCTGCCAGGCCAGGACCACGACCGGCCGGTCGACCTCGGCGGCCTGCTGGTAGGCCCGCGACATCGGCGCGGTGGCGATGTTGAGCACGGCGTTGGCCGTGAGCACGGCCGAGCCGAGGGAACCGACGGTCCGAGCGGCGGTGGACAGCACCGGTGCGGTGACGCGCAGCACTCGGTGCAGCAGCTCGAGATGCACCGCCCACAGCACGAGCGCGGCGAGGTAGAGCAGGTGCTCTGCCGCCCGGGCGTACTGGATCTCCGGGAAGCGGAGCAGGGTCTCGGGGGCGGAGGGGTCCGGCAGGCCGAGCGCGCCGACGAACACGAAGGTGGCCAGCATGAGCAGGCTGCCGACGGTGCCGGTGAGGCCGGCTCCGCGCAGCAGGCGACGGTCGGCGGGCCCGAGGGACCTCAGGGGGTCGGCGGGGACGATGTGGCCGCCGGCCTGGTTCCCGGCCTGCCGGGTGGTGTCGAGATCGTTCATGGTCGGTCTCCTTCGTCGATGGTCGAACGCGGCCCTCCGCACACGGCGGTGACGAGCTCGGCTCGGGCGTGTCGCTCGGCGAGGTGTCCTCCCGGGTGTAGTCGATGACGCGGTCGGCGCCGGGCGAACCGACCAGCTCGGCGTTGCGGGAGCTGCACGCCGGTGACGTCAGCGCCGAGGGCCTTGGCGATCTGCACGGCGGTGAGGTCGGCGGGCTTGAGCGCCGGCATGCGTTCGGGCACGCAGACGTACCCGGCGAAGCTGCCTGCGGCGACCGCGGCGTGGACGTCATCCCCGGGGCGGAACCCGGTCACGGCCGCGCCGACCGTCGCGACCCGGCCGGTGACGTCTCGTCCGGTGACGTCTCGTCCGGTGACGTCTCGTCCGGTGACGTCTCGTCCGGTGACGTCTCGTCCGCGGACGGCGACCCGTGGCCCGCGCAGCCCGAGTGCCGCGCGCATGACGTCGGGCCGGCCGGAGGTGACGAACCAGTCGCCGTGGTTCACCGCGGCCGCGTGCACGCGGCCGAGCACCTCGTGGGGCCCGGGGGTGGGCTCGTCGACGTCCTGCAGGCGCAGGACGTCGACTGTTCGGTAGCCGTGCTGGACGATCGCCTGCATCACGGCCCTTCCTGGTCGATCGGCATGGGCTCACGATGACGGGGCGGCCCGACCGGCACATCCGTCCGGCTGCTCGGGTCGTCCTGGCCGCGGGGACGACCCGCGTCTCGTGCTTTCGGCTGGTCCGCCACGAGCGCCGCCTCTCTACGCTGTGGGCATGGTGGGCGGCAACCTCCGGGCGCTGTGGGCGGAACCCCGTCCTGCGCATCCGCCCGCCCGGGTGTGGCGGGACCGGGCGCTCGTCGCCGCGCTCGTGTCGTGGTCGGTCGTGGAGACCGTGCTCCGCCAGGACCTCGCGTGGTGGCGCCCGGTCGTGCTCACCCTCAGCCTCGTGATCGCGCTCGCGCTGTTGTGGCGACGCACCCATCCCCTGGGCTCGGTCGTGGTCGCGTTCGGCAGCCTGATCGCGTTCGACGTCGCGAGGCTCTTCGCCTTCGACGGGACCGGACTCAACAGCATCGTGGCCGTGCTGGTGCTCCCGTACTCGCTGTTCCGCTGGGGGGCCGGCCGGGAGGCCGCGATCGGCCTGGGGATGATCCTGGTCTGGCTTCCCGTCACGCTCGCCGCCGTGCCGGCCGACCCGGCGGAGGTGGTGGCCGGGTACGGGTTCTTCCTGTTCTCCGCCGCGCTCGGCACGTCGATCCGCTATCACGCAGGGGCCCGGGTCCGCGACATCGAGCAGGCCAAGCTCCGCCAGCGCAACCAGCTCGCCCGCGAGCTCCACGACGCGGTCGGCCACCACGTCTCGGCCATCGCCATCCAGGCCCAGGCCGGGCGGGCCGTGGCCGCATCCGACCCCGACCGTGCACTGGCCACGCTCGAGACCATCGAGGAAACGGCGTCGCGGACGCTCGCGGAGATGCGCGCCATGGTCGGCGTCCTGCGCGACGGGACGGAGCCCGACTTCGCCCCGCACCCGGGTGCGGCAGCCATCGAGCAACTCGCCCGCGGCGGCGGTGGCTGGCCCCGCGTCGACGTGCAGCTGTCCGGTGACCTCGACGAGCTCAACCCCTCCGTGGGGGTCGCCCTCCACCGGATCGCCCAGGAGGCGGTCACCAACGCGGTGCGCCACGCCCGCCACGCGACCCGGGTCGCCATCCGCGTCGCCGACGAGGGCGAACGGGTTCGCCTGACCGTCCGCGACGACGGCGATGCGGGCAGCCACACGCCCCCGGGCTACGGCCTCGTCGGCATGGCCGAACGAGCGAGCCTGCTCGGCGGCACCCTCCAGGCCGGACCCGACCCCGACGGCGGTTGGACGGTCGACGCGGTGCTGCCGAAAGGCGTCGCGACGACATGACCATCCGTGTGCTCATCGCCGACGACCAGGACATCGTCCGTGCCGGCCTCACCATGATCCTCGATGCCCAGCCCGGCATCGAGGTCGTCGGTGCGGCCGCCGATGGCCGCGAGGCGGTCGCACTGGCCCGCACGCTCCGCCCCGACGTCTGCCTGTTCGACGTCCGCATGCCCCAGGTGGACGGGATCGAGGCCACCCGGCAGCTCGCCGGCGCGGGTGTCGACGACCCGCTGGCGGTCGTCGTGATCACCACCTTCGACCTCGACGACTACGTGTACGGGGCGCTGAAGGCAGGCGCCCGCGGCTTCCTGCTCAAGGACGCCGGCCCCGCACTGCTCACCCAGGCCATCCAGGCGGCCGCCCAGGGAGACGCCCTGATCGCCCCGAGCATCACCGCGCGGCTCCTCGCCGCCTTCGCCGACACCCGTGCGAGACCCAGACCGGCGCCGCCGATCGAACCCCTCACCAGCCGGGAGGAAGAGGTCCTGATCCCCGTCGCCCAGGGCTGGACCAACCACGAGATCGCCGACGACCTGCACATCAGCATCAGCACCGTCAAGACCCACCTCGCCAGCCTCATGCGCAAGCTCGCCGCCCGCAACCGCGTCGAGATCGCGATGTGGGCGTACGAGACGGGCCGCATCAAGACCTGACGACGGACACCGAACTCCTTTCGACACTCCTCCTCCACCACGGGACCGCGGCGTCCTGCGTGCCGTCGCCGCGGGCGGGTGCGCCCTCGCCGGACCCACCCGGTGGTGTCGACCGGCGCGGCCGCGCCCGCCATGAGTGGGCGAACCGTGCGATCAGCGCGTCGAGGCTGCGTCCGGTACCGGACGCAGCACCACCGCGGTGAGTACCGCTGCGGCGAGAGCGGCGCCGCCGGCCGCCAGGAACGTCACATGCATCATGGTGACCACACCGTCGCGCACCGGGGACAGGATGCCGGCCAGCGCCACCCCGAACACGGCACCGAACTGGCGGAAGGTGTTCATCGCACCGGACGCCGTCGCTGCCAGCTCCGCGGGCACGGCACCCATCATCGCCTGGATCGCCACCACCCCGCTCGACAGCGGTACGCCCACGCCCAGCAACACCAGCGCCCAGCCGTATCCCGCGTACCCGACCCCGCCCGCCAGCAGCGTGAGCCCGGCCATGCCGACGGCGATGCACCCCAGACCGGCGACCATCGTCGCCCGCGTCCCCCATTGCCGAACCACCCGCGAAGCGAGGACGGCGGCCACGCCGAGCGCACCGAACAGCGCGACGAACTGCACGCCCGTCTCCAGGGGCGAGAACCCCAGCCCGGTCTGCAGGTGGACCGTGACGAGGTAGATCGCGGCGTAGAGGCCGAACAGGCCGAGGAAGTTCACCGCGCACGCGAGCCCGACCTCGGGGATCACCAGCAGCCGCGGCGGCAGCATGGGGGCCGCCGTGCGGGACTCCCAGCCGGCGAACAGCGCCCACGCCACGACTCCGCCCGCCAGCAGCCCGAGGACCACTCCCGATCCCCAGCCCAGCGACGGGCCCTCGATCAGGGCGAACGTCAGTCCCGCACCTCCGACCAGGAACAGCACCTGCCCTACCGCGTCGACCCGTCCGCCTGTCGCGGGTGCCTGCGCAGGCACCGACCGGAGCAGGCCCACACAGGCGAGCACGCCGATCGGCAGGTTCACCCAGAAGATGCTGCGCCATCCGAGGGTCTCCACCAGCAGACCGCCGAGCAGCGGGCCGAGCGCGAGCGCGACCCCGCACGTGCCGCCCCACATCCCGATCGCTCGGGCTCGCCCGGCTGCGTCCGGGGCCGACCCGGCGGCCACCGCCAGCGACAGCGGCACCACGGCCGCCGCGAACACGCCCTGCGCGGCGCGGCCCGCGATCAGGGTGCCGGCATCCGGGGCCAGTGCGCAGGCCACCGAGGCCAGGGTGAAACCCGCGACGCCGGCCACCAGCACGGAGCGCCGCCCGAACCGGTCACCCAGCGCACCCGCGGTGAGCAGCAGGCACGCGAATGCCAGCACGTAGGCGTCGAGCAGCCACTGCGCCGCGGTGGCCCCCGCGGCGAGCTCGGCATCGATGGCGGGCACCGCGACCGGCGTGATGCTGGTGTCGAGGTAGACCAGGAACGCGGCCACGCACACCAGGACGAGCGCGGACCGGCTACGCACGGTGCTCATCGCCGGGACGCTAGTGACGGCGTCGCCCCGGCGGTCCGGACATGGCCGGATCGACGCGCCCCAGTGGAATCGCCGATCGCCGACGGGCGCTGCCGATTCGATCTGCCGATCGACCCGACGGCCTCGCGACAGCGGCCGGGATCCGGGCTGCCGCCGGCCGTAGGTTCGCCGCGTCGGTCGAGCGGAACCCACGCGGCCGACGAGCGTACGCAAGGAGGACATGTGAGTCGGATCCGGATCGAGGCCGCGACCAAGCGGTTCGGGGGCGTCACCGCCGTGGACGAGGTCACGCTCGACGTCGCCCACGGGGAGTTCCTCGTCCTGCTCGGCCCGAGCGGGTGCGGCAAGTCCACCCTGCTTCGTGCGGTGGCCGGCCTCACGCCGCTGTCGGCGGGCCGCGTCCTGCTCGACGACCGCGACATCACCCACGCACCGCCGCGGGACCGCGACCTGGCCATGGTCTTCCAGAGCTACGCGCTCTACCCGCATCTGTCGGTGGAGAAGAACATGGGCTTCCCGCTGCGCGCCCGCGGCCGGGCCCGGGCGGAGATCCGCTCCGCGGTACGGGAGGTCGCCACTGCGCTGGAGCTCGACGAGCTGCTCGACCGCCGCCCGCGGGAGCTGTCCGGCGGGCAGCGCCAGCGCGTCGCGCTCGGGCGGGCGCTGGTACGCGACCCCGGGGCGTTCCTGATGGACGAGCCGCTGTCGAACCTCGACGCCAAGCTGCGCACCGCGACCCGCGCCGGCCTCACCGAGCTGCACCGCTCGCTCGGCTCGACGTTCCTCTACGTCACCCACGACCAGGTCGAGGCCATGACGATGGCGACCCGGATCGCGGTGCTCCACGCGGGACGGCTGGAGCAGGTCGGCACGCCCGCCGAGGTGTACGACGAGCCGGCGTCGGCGTTCGTGGCGGGCTTCCTCGGTGCGCCGGCGATGAACCTGCTGCCCGCCCGGGTGACGAGCCGCGACGGCCGGCTGTACGCGGTCGCGCGCGACGTCGAGGTCCCGCTCGACGTCACCGGCGAGCAGCCCGACGTCGACGTGCTGCTCGGGGTCCGGCCCGAGCACCTGGTCCCGGCCGGCTCCGACGCGCAACTGCGCGGGGTCGTCGGCCTCGTCGAGAACCTCGGCAGCGAGGAACTCGCCCACTGCACGGTCGGCGACACGTCGGTGTGTGTGCGCGGAACGCGCCCGCTCGGCGTCACGACGGGCGCCGCCATCGGCCTGTCGACCTGCGCCGCCACCGTGCATCTGTTCGACCGCGCGAGCGGGCGCCGCCTCGTCTGGCGCGAGCCCGCCTCCGCGGCCGGGAGACGCCTGTCCCACCTGGACATGTCCGGCGTGTGAGTCCAGCAGTCCCCCACCTCGAGGAGCACCTCCCGCCATGAAGATCCGTCATCGCCTCGGCCTCGCGGTCGCGCTGGCCCTGACCCTCGCCACGACGGCGTGCGGGGTCGGCGGCAGCGCGACCGCCCCGCAAGCCGAACCGACCGCCGTCGTCCCCGAACTGACCCCCGACCAGCAGGTGTCGATCATCTTCGAGAGCTACAACTTCGGCCAGGCCGGGGCCTGGACCGACACCTTCACCGCGCTGATCGACCAGTTCCAGGCCGAGCACCCGAACATCACGGTGACCCCGCAGCGGCCGCAGGGCAACAGCCCGAACCCGGCCACCGACACCATATCGAGCCTGCAGACGCAGATCGCCGCGGGCAACCCGCCCGACGTCGCGCAGCTCGGCTTCAGCGACCTCGACTTCACCGTCAACCAGCTCGGCGCCAAGCCGCTGGACACGATCGTCGGCACCGAGGCCGTGCAGGCGAACTTCGACGGCGCCGAGCACCCCTACGCCCCGACGGCCCGTGTGCTCGGCGACTGGGAGGGCCAGACCTACGGCGTGCCGTTCGTCTTCTCCACCCCGGTCCTCTACTACAACGCCTCCCTGTTCGAGGCGGCCGGCCTCGACCCGGCCGCGCCCCCGACCACGTGGGCCGAGGTCGGCACTGCCGCGCAGGCCATCACCGCCGCGACCGGCAAGGGCGGGGTCTACCTCGACTGCCTCACCAAGACGGCCAAGGACTGGTGCCTGCAGGCGCTGGTCCGTTCCAACGGCGGTCGGGTGATCTCCGAGGACCGCACCGCACCGACCTTCGCCGACCCGGAGGTCGTCGAGGTCGTGGAGATGGCCCGTGGGTTCGTCGACGCCGGCGTCACCCCGGTGTTCACCCAGCAGCAGGGCTACGAGGCGTTCGCCCGGGGCGAGATGGGCATGATCCTGGAGACCAGCGCCATCCAGGCGACGTTCACCAAGGGCGCGGCGTCGGGCGGCTGGGACCTGCGGTCCGCGCCGATGCCCAGCTTCGACGGGCAGCCGACCATCCCGACCAACTCGGGTGCGTCGCTGTTCCTGCTCGCCGACGACCCCGCGAAGCAGCGGGCCGGCTGGGAGCTGATGCAGTTCCTCACCAGCGAGAACGCCTACGAGATGATCTCCACCAACATCGGCTACCTGCCCCTGCGCACCGGCCTGGTCGACGACCCGGACGGGCTGCAGGGCTGGATCGCCGAGAACCCGCTGGTCCGGCCCAACCTCGAACAGCTGGGCCGGATGGAGCCGTGGATCTCCTTCCCCGGCAACTCCTACCTGCAGATCCGCGACGGCATGATGGAGGCCGTCGAGGCGTCGGTGTACCAGGGCGCCGACCCGGCGACGACGCTCGCCGACGCGCAGGAGCGGGCCGTCGGGCTGTTCCCCGGCGACGGCTGAGCATGTTCGTCGAGCTGGCCCCGCCCGTGACCGCCCCCGTCGGCCACGGGTCCTCCACCGGGCCGGCCGGGCCCGGGCCGGTCGTGCACACCGCACGACCGGCCCGGGTTCGACGGCTCCTGCACGCGGTGGTCCCCTACCTCTACGTGGCACCCGCGCTGGTGCTGCTCGTGGTCTGGACCTACCGCCCGCTGGTGCAGACCGCCCAGCTCTCGTTCTACTCGTGGAACCTGCTGCCCACCTCGCCCGCCGTCCCGGTGGGCCTGGCCAACTACGAGCGCCTGTTCGAGCTGCCCGACCTCGGCGACTCGGTCGGGCGGACCGTCGTGCTGATCCTCGCCCTGCTGCCGTTCTCGATCGTCGTGCCGGTGCTGGTGGGGCTGCTGACGCGGGAGGTCCGCGGCCGGGCGGCGGTGGTCTACCAGGCCATGGTGTTCGCCCCGATGCTGGTGGCGCCGGTCGCCAGCGCCGCGGTCTGGCAGTGGTTGCTCGACCCCGGATCGGGTGTCGTGAACCGGGTGCTGGGCACGTCGACGAACTGGCTCAACGACAGTTCCACCGCGCAGCTGGCCATCATCGTGATCACGGGCTGGCACGTGCTCGGCTTCGCCGTGCTGATCGTCTCCGCCGGGCTGGCCGGGATCAACGGCGACTACGCCGACGCGGCCGCGGTCGACGGTGCCACCCGTTCGCAGATCACCCGGCGGATCACGCTGCCGCTGCTGTCTCCGACGCTGGTGTTCCTGGCACTGATGACGGTCCTGCTCTCCGCGCAGTGGACGTTCCCACTGATCGACACGATGACGCAGGGCGGCCCGGCCGACGCGACCACCAACATCTACTACCTGCTGTGGGACTACAGCTTCCGCAGCTTCGACGCCGGGCTGGGCGCCGCCGCGGGGATGGTCCTGCTGGTGGGGTTCGGCGCCGTCGCGACCGCGCTGGTCTGGCTGTCGGACCGTCTGACCTTCCACGACAACTGAGTCGTTCCACGACAGCCGAGGAGGCTCCCATGTCGTCCGGCACCCTGACCCCGGCACCCGCCGTTCACATCCCCGATCCGGATCGCCCTGTCCCGTCCCGCTGGCGCGTCGTGCGAGGGCACGCCGTGCTGGCGGTGCTCGGCGTGCTGTGCGTCTTCCCGATCTACTGGCTCTACGCCACGGCGCTGCGCCGGCCGGAGGACGTCTACTCGCAGAACCCCCTGCCGTGGCCGATGTCGCTGCTCAACGTCGTCGACGCTGCGGCGAAGGTCGACGTGGTCGGGCTGATGGTCAACACGACGGCGGTGGCCCTGCTGACGGCGCTGGGCCAGCTGCTGACCGCGCTGCTGGCCGCATACGCCTTCGCCGCGTGGCGCTTCCCGTTCCAACGGCTGCTCTACCTCGCATTCATCGGCACCTGGCTGGTGCCGTTCCAGGTGACGATGCTGCCCAACTACTCGCTGCTGCTGCAGCTCGGGCTGCTCAACACCCTCGCGGGCGTCGTCGTGCCCAACCTGTGTTCCGCGCTGGGCGTGCTGTTGCTGCGCCAGCACCTCGACAGCTTCCCCAAGGAGCTGCTGGAGGCCTCGGCGATGGACGGCCGCTCGTCCTGGACGACGCTGTGGACGGTGGTGGTGCCCAATGTGCGCCCCGCGCTGGCCGCGCTGTCGATCCTGCTGTTCATCAACGCGTGGAACGAGTACTTCTGGCCCGCGATGGTGCTGCAGCGCAGCAACGCGGTGATCCAGCTGGGTCTGCGCAGCTTCATGGGCACCGAGGGCAACGACTGGGGCCCGCTGATGGCTCTGGCCGGACTGGCGTGCCTGCCCATCTTCGCGCTCTACCTGGTGCTGCAGCGCCACATCGTGCACGCGTTCGTGCGGTCGGGGCTCAAGTAGCCCCGACCGCACGTCGGTCTCAGGGATGCAGTGGTCTCAGGGATGCAGTGGTCTCAGGGGTACAGCAGGAGCAGTGGCTGGCCGTGCTCGACCGCCATCCCGTCGGCGACGAGGAAGTCCGCCACCCGCCCGGCCCGCCTCGCCTCCACGGGGATCATCAGCTTCATCGCCTCGACGATCCCCACCTGCTGCCCGACCCGGACCTCGTCCCCGACCGCGACGAAGGGCGTGGCGCCGGGCTCCGGGGCCCGGTAGAAGACCCCCACGGTCTCCGCGCACAGGGCGACGGTGTCGGGTTCCGGCTCGACGGCGGGTGCCGCGGGCCCCGGGGACGGGGCAGCCGGGGACGGGGCGGCCGGGGACGGGGCAGCCGGGGACGGGGCGGCCCAGTCGACCTCGACGGTCACCCCGCCCGCGGTCATCCGCACGGCCGAGGGCGTGCGGGCCGCCTGCGCGAGCAGGATCAGCACCTGCTCGCGCAGCACCACCGCCACCCGCTCGACGTCCTCGGGCGGGGTCATCGCGACACCACCCGGTCCGGGCGCCCGGCGGCGGCCGGGTCCACGAGCACCGCCGTGTCCGAGCCGAAGCGCCGGAACCGGGCCCGGCGGGCCGTCACGAGCGTCATCTGGTCCAGCGGCAGCAGCTCACCGAGGGTCTGCGCCAGCGCGGCGCGCAGCGCCTCGGACGCCGCCACCGGATCGGTCTCGGCGCCCTCGCCCGGCTCGGGCACCACGCCGTCGACGATCCCGAGCCGCAGCAGCGACCGGGCGTCGACACGCAGGGCGGTCGCGGCGAGCGGCGCCGCGGCCGGGTCCTTCCACAGGATCGCGGCACAGCCCTCGGCACTGATCACCGAGTACACCGCGTTCTCGCACATCAGGATGCGGTCGGCGACGGTCAGCGCGAGCGCGCCGCCACTGCCGCCCTCCCCTGTCACCACGGCCACGACCGGGACCGGCAGCCCGGCCATCAGCACGAGGTTCTGCGCGATGGCGACGGCCTGCCCGTGCCGCTCGGCGTCGACGCCGGGGTGGGCGCCCGCGGTGTCGATCAGGGTGATCACCGGCAGGCCGAGCTTCGCCGCCAGCCGCATCACCCGGGCCGCCTTGCGGTAGCCGGCCGGGCTCGGCATGCCGTAGTTGCGGGCGGCCAGCTCGGCGCCGTCGTGTCCCTTCTGGGTCCCGATCACCACCACCGGGACCCCCTCGAACCGGCCGAGGCCGGCGACCAGCGCCGGGCAGTCAGCCGAGCTGCGGTCGCCGTGCAGCTCGTCGAACCCGTCGACCAGCATCGCGACGTGGTCCAGCGTCGTGGGCCTGCCGAGCCGGCGCGCGGCCCGCACGCACAGCCAGGGGTCCCGCTCGGGCAGCCGGTCGGCGTCGGTGATCAGGGCGGGGCCCGCGGGTTGCGGGGCAGGGGCCCGGTCGTCGGAGACGGGGCGCCTGCTCGCCACCGAGAGCAGCCGGGCCAGCGTCGCCCGCAGCTCCGCCCGCGACCGGATCATGTCGATCACACCGTGTTCGAGCAGGAACTCCGCGGTCTGGAACCCGGCCGGCAGGGTCTCGCGGATCGTCTGCTCGATGACCCGGCGCCCGGCGAACCCGAGCCGGGCCCGGGGTTCGGCGATGATCACGTCGGTCGAGGTGGCGAACGACGCCGCCACCCCGCCGTAGGTGGGATCGGTGATCAGCGAGACCGTGAGGACGCCGGCCTCGTCGAGCTGGCCGAGCGCCTGGCTCGTCTTGGCCATCTGCATCAGCGACAGGATTCCCTCCTGCATGCGGGCCCCACCCGATGCCGTGACGATCAGCAGCGGGGTGCGCTCCCGCAGCGCGATCTCCGCGGCCCGGGTCACCGCCTCGCCGACGGCCGTCCCGAGGCTGCCGCCCAGGAACCGGAAGTCCATCGCGGCGACGACGACCGGGTTGTCGTCGATCCGGCCGCGGGCACAGACCACGGCCTCGGCCAGCCCGGTGCGGGCGCGGGCGTCGCGGAGCCGGTCGGAGTAGGGCCGCAGGTCGGTGAACTCGGGCAGGTCGGCGTCGGCGACGACCAGTTCGAGCGTCCGCACCGAACCGGGGTCGAGCAGGCTCGCCAGCCGCTGCGGCGCGGTCAGCGGGGCGTGCCAGCCGCACTCCGGGCAGATCCGCCCGGCTCGGGCGAACCGCCTGCCGTAGATCATCGCGGCGCAGCCGTCGCAGACCAGCCATTCCGTGGTCGTCACGAGTCCTCCAGATAGGGGTCGGGCAGGTAGGTCGTGCACTCGGTGGGCAGCCGGACGCCGGCCAGGCGCAACTGACCGGCGCGCGCGGTGAACGCGGCTCCGCGCATCAGGTGCCCGGCCAGCTCCGCGGCGCACCGGTTCGCGGGCGGGGCAAGGTGGGTGCCGCTCACCCAGGAGTTGAAGGCGCCCATCGCGGGCCCGCACCAGACCTGGTAGTCGGCGACGCGGTCGGGTGCGCCCGCGATGCTCCATCCCGATGACAGGCCCAGGTACCAGCGGAAGATCAGCGCCATCCGCCGCTTGGGGCTGTCCTGCGCGCGGGCGATCTGGGCGGGGTCGCGGGCGGTGAAGAACGCCACGCAGTCCTGCCACACCTCGTCGAGCGGGCGGCGGAACACCCGTTGCTCGAGCTCGGCCCGCTCGGCCACCGGGATCGCGTCGATGCCGTCGTGGGCCCGGTAGGTCTCGTACAGCTTCTTCGCCCGGCCCGCGAACAGTGTGCCGCGGCGCAGGACCTGCACCTCGACGCCCATCTCGAACATGTCGGCCGAGGGCGCCATGTCGACGTCGGCCGGGCCGGCGCCCGCTAGCAGGTCCTTGGTGGCCGCGGACTGGTCGGCCTCCACGGAGGCCTGGTTGATCGACCCGGTGACGACGTACGCCGCGCCCAGCGCGAACGCCGCCGCCACCGCGGCCGGCGTGCCGATGCCACCGGCCGCCCCGATCCGGACCCGGCGGGCGGGCATCCACTCGCGCCCGATCCGGTCGCGCAGCGCGAGCAGCTCGGGCACCAGCACCACCAGCGAGCGCCGGTCGGTGTGGCCGCCGGAGTCGGCCTCTGCGGTGATGTCGTCGGCCATCGGGACCGCGCGGGCCAGCTCGGCCTGCTCCGCGGTGACGGCCCCCGCCTCCAGCAGTGCGCGGACGATCCGCTCCGGCGCGGGCCGCAGGAACAGCTCGGCGACCTCGACCCGCGACACCTTCGCGATGATCCGGTTGCGGGCCTGCACCGCGCCGTCGCCGGCGCGGGCGAGCCCGGCCAGCCGATAGCGGACGACCTGCGGGGTCAGGTCGAGGAACGCCGACGCCTCGACGCAGCGCACCTCGTGGCGCAGGCACGCCTCGACGGTGGCCCGTTCCAGCGCGGGCTCGCTGGGGCTGTGGATGAGGTTGCACGCGAACGGCAGCCCGGGCGCGTCGCGGCGGATCGTGGCCAGCTCGGCGTCGATGCGATCGGGCAGCAGGCCCGCGGCGCCGAAGGACCCCAGCCTCCCCGAGCGGGCCAGCGCCACCACCAGGCGGGCCGAGGCGATCCCGTTGGCCATGGCCCCGGTCATGTAGGCCTCGCGGACGCCGTGCGCCGCGCGGAACCCGTCGTCCCCGAGCGCGTCGGGCCGCAGCGGGGCGAGCGCGGCGAGGACCTGGCCGGCGGCCCGCGCCGCCCGGTCGTCGGTGCACACGCCGATCCCGGCGCCGTCGCGCACCACGAACAGCGGCCGGTCCAGGCACAGCAGGGCGGCGCGGACGGCGGCGGCGTCGCGGGCGACCGCCTCGGCGAGCTCGGGCGCCGCGCCGAACGGTGACCTCGCGAGCTCGGTCACGGCGCACCCGCTTCCCGCAGCTCGACCGCGACACCGGTGAGCTCGTAGATTCGCAGGCCGGGCTTCCACATGCTGGCGTCGGCGCTCACCCGGACCCGGCCGGGCGTGGCGACGACGTCACGCAGGTGCACCTCCAGCGTGGAGGTCGCGTCGACGGGCAGGAACTGGCCGCGGTACTTCCACGCGAACGGCTCGCCTACCGGGACGACGAACTGCGGGTCCCGCAGGTGGTCGGCGTGCCCGGAGTCGAGCAGCCACTCCTGCATCGCCTGGATCACCGACTCCACCCCGAGCGAGCCGGGGATCACCGGGTCGAGGTGGAAGTGGCGGGCGAAGAACCAGTCCGCGGGGTCGATCGCGCGCACGGCGTGCAGGTACCCCGCGCCGTGCCGCCCGCCGCCGTCGACCACCTCGATCTCGTCGAGCAGGGCCAGCTTCCCGCGGGAGCAGCGCGACGCGGCGGGGTCGGCGCGGCGCGCGGTGAGGTCGAGCCTGCGGGTCCGCGGACGCACCTCCTGCGCGTCGAGCCACGTCGGCAGCGTCCGGCCGCTGTCGAGGCCGGTCTGGTTGGCCAGCGCGGCGTCGCCGAAGTAGCCGAACATCGTCTCGCCCCGGTAGAACGGCTCGCCGTCCACGGCCAGGGAGTACCGGAACTCCTGCAGCATCGATCCGGGCAGCGGCGTGGTGGACAGCAGCTCGGAGCTCTGCCGGATCGTCGCGTCACGCAGGTCGACCTCGCGCAGCACCGTGGCGGTGCCGCCGAGGTTGCGCAGGCTGACCGTGGCGTCCGGCGCGGCCAGTGTCGGGCCCAGGTAGTAGCCGATCAGCAGGGCGGCCTGCAGGGAGGTCTCCATGTAGACGCAGTGCGGCATCGACGCGTTCGCCGTGTCGGCGTAGTACCAGGAGTCGGCCGGCGAGTCGTACTCCGTCTCGTAGCGGGCGCTGTCGAGGCGGCCCCGCTCGCCGTCGACGTGGACGACCCGGTCGACCAGCAGCAGGCCGCCGGTCGGTAGCCGGGTCGCCTTGCGACCGGTGTTGGTCGCGAACTCCGGGCCCATCGCCAGGCCCTGGTCGCCGCGGGCGAGGTGGGCCATGTGCAGCTCGCTGAGCAGCGTCCGCTCACCCGCTGCGCTGAGCCGGCCGAGCCACGGACCCCGGCCGCCGGCGCCCGGGCCGGCCGGCGTGCCCGGCCGTTCCCGGACCTCCACGGACACCTCGAACGCCCCGACACCGTCGACGGTGGCCCGGGCCGTCAGCCCGGGCCGGGGTACGAGATCGACGGCCGTCACCTCCAGATCGACCGTTCCGGCGATCCGCGCACCGTCGGACGGCGGCGCGGTGACGACGAACTCCGCGTCGGCCAGGCACAGGTGCAGGCCCGTGAACAGCGCGAACACCTGCGTGGCCTGCACGGCCGCGGCGACCGCGTCGCCTTCCGCCGCGGCCAGCACCCGCCCCGCGCCTGCCGCCCCGCCGCGCAGCTCGATCCGCCCCACCGCGTTCAGCACCGGCCGGTCTCCCCCGGCGAACCGCAGGGCGGGGTTGGCGCCGTCCTGGTCGTAGGCGGAGCCGAACACCCCGGCGACGTCACCGGCCGCGAGCCGGGCCAGTGCGGCGGTGTCGAGTGCGGTCACCGTGGTGCGGGCCAGTGGCTTGAACGCGCCCTCCGGCGCGGTCCGGACCGCGGGCGGTGCGGGCGGCTCCGCCGCGCCCACCCCCGGCCGGGCCGTCACCATGCGCCGTTGCAGGGCCTCCTGCGCCCGCAGCGCGCTGCGGTGCGCCTGTGCCACCGATTCCCACAGCGTGGTGAGCGCGGTCGGCCCCGGCCCGTCCCGCTGCGGCGCCGGGAGCGGCGAGGCGGCGGGGGGTGCGGCGGGGGGTGCGGCGACCTCCGGTGGGGGTGCGGCGGTCCAGGCGGCCGCATCGAACGGCTCGCCGACGAACTCCAGGACGCTGGTCATCGTGCTCCTTCGCTTCGGTGCCGGACCGCCTCGTTGAAGCGGTCCGCCAGGTCCGGGGTGGAGACGACGGTGACCCCGGTGAACCGCTGCAGCACGGCCCCGTCCGGGGTGCACGCGGTCGCCGTGACGGTGACGCCGGTCGGGCGCCGCTCGACGCCGTCGAGCACGAGCACGAACGGCTCGTCGTCGGGCAGCGGCGCGTACAGGTCGACGCGGTCGATGCCCAGCGGCAGGCACGGGGCGCCGAGCAGGCGGTGTCCCAGCACCGGCGGGCCCTGCAGCAGGACGTCGGCGAGTACCGGGCTGTAGAGCCGGCCGTGGAACGCGCCGTCGGCGACCGCCGAGTCCGCGAGGCGGCACTGCACCACCAGCCGCCCGTCGTCGGATGGGTCCGCGGCCAGGATGCGCCGCATCCCCTGCAACGCGGGCCCATGGAACTGCACGGCCGATCTGTAGATCTCCAGGGCGTCCTCCGGCCCTTCCCCCACCTCATGGGCCGTCGAGCGGGGCGGCTCGGCGGGTGCCGGCGCGAGCCGCAGCGTGGCGGCGTAGTGCGACGGCGCGAGCCCGTGCGGGTCGCCGGAGCGCACCGCGGCCCGGACCCGAACCCCCGTCCCGTCGACGGACGCGGCGTCGACCTGCACGCGCAGCCGCTCCGGGACGGGTCCGTCGAACACGATGCCCTTGTGCACCTGGAAGTCGCCGACCTCGACGACCGTCAGCCCGGGATGGGCCCGCTCGACGACGGCGACCAGCCAGCCGAGGCCGAACGTCGCGGGCAGCACCGGGTGGGCCCCGATCCGGTGGGCCTGGATCACCGGGTCGTCGACCAGGCCCGCGAGGTCACGGGCGGCCGTGAACGCCGGGGGCGGCACCCGCCGGGGGGCGGCCAGCGAGGTGTCCGCCCCGATCAGCACGCAGATCTCGGCCACCCGCTCGGCCGTGAACTGCTCGACGAACGCCCTGGCGCCGGCCGAGGGGTCGAGCAGCGGGATCCCGCGGGCGCTGAACAGCTCGCGGAGCGCGTCGGTGACCATGCCGCCGTCCCACGCCCCCCAGTCGATCGCGGTGACGTGCTGCTCGGGGTGGCGGGCCCGGTGGCTCGCGGCGAACCGGCACAACGCCTCGTTGGCCACGGCGTAGTCGGCCTGCCCGGAGTTGCCGAGCAGCCCGGCCACCGAGGTGAACAGCACCAGGTGCCGCAGCGGCGCGCCGTCCAGCGCCCCGAGGACGGCCGCGAGCCCGCCCAGCTTCGGGGCGAACACGCGCCGCACCTGCTCGGGGGTCTTGTCCGGCAGCAGCGCGTCGGCCAGCACCCCGGCGCCGTGGACGACGCCGGTGACCCGGTCCCGGTCCGCGGCCAGGGCCGACCGCACGGCGTCGGCGTCGGTGACGTCGACCGCCAGGTAGCGGGCCCGCGAGCCCAGCGCCGCCAGGGTGGACCGGATCTCGCGCCCGGCCCGCAGCTCCCCCAGCGCCCGGTCGACGTCGCGGGGTGTGGGCCGCCCGCCGTCGGCGCGCAGGCCGTCGATGACGGCGGGCTTGAGCTCGCCGTCCGGCACTCCCGCGGCCCAGGCAGGCTCGTCGGCGAGCGCGGTGCGGCCCAGCAGCAGGAACGCGGCCGCGCTGTGCTCGGCCAGCGCGCGCACGCACAGCGCCGTGACACCGCGCGCGCCACCGGTGACCACGAGCAGGTCGTCGGCACCCAGCGTGGTCGTCGGCGGCGGCGCCGACGGGTCGACCACGGACCGCTCGGTGGCCGGGCGGTGACGGCCGGGAACCACCGTGCACCGCTGCCCACCGGCACCGATCCCGACCTCCAGGGTGTCGGTCGCGGCGTCGTGCAGCTCCGCGAGCAGCGCCGCGGCGAACTCGTCAGGAGCCAGGGCGGGGTCGACGTCGACCGACCGCGCGAAGACCGCGGGGTCTTCCGCGGCCAGGGTCTTGACCAGGCCGCCGACGCCGCCGAGCAGCGCCCGTTCCGGGTCGCAGCGCCCGGACAGGCCCAGCTCACCGTCGAGGCGGGTCACCGTCACGTACGCCGCGCGGGTGCCGGCCGTGGTCAGCGCGCCCACCGCCGGACCCGCGGTCGCGACGGCACCGGCCAGCGCGTCCACCACGTCGGGTCCGTCGAGGAGATGGAGCACGAGGTCGGCGGGACCGCTGAGGTCCGGGCCGGGGGCCCGTCGCACGGTCCAGCCGCTCGCCTCCAGCGCGGACGCGACGGCGTCCCCGTCCGGGCCCCCACCGTCAGGGCCCCCGCCGTCGACCAGCAGGGCGACGGGCTCGTCGGCGTAGGGGTCCTCGATCAGGTCGATACGGGGCAGGCGGACCAGCCCGACCCGGTGCCGGGGCGCGGTCGCCCCGGCCTCAGGTGCTTTTGGGCCGACACCACCGGCCCCTCCGAGGAAGGACGCGATCTGGTCGAGGGTGCGCAGCTCCGACAACTGCTCCGGACCGATCTCCGGCAGCTCCGGGAACAGCTCCTGCACCGCGCCCAGCACCTGCACCCGCTTGATCGAGTCGACCCCCAGATCCGCCTCCAGATCCATCCCCGGATCCACCATCTCCACCGGATAACCCGTCTTCTCCGCCACCACCCCCCGCAACACACCCAACAGATCCGGCGCAGCCGCAGGCGCGACTGGCTCGGCAGTGGCGGGAGCCACGGGAGCGACGGGGGCCGCAGCCGCCTGCGGGGCCGCCGCACCGAGGAACGTCGCGATCTGGTCGAGGGTGCGCAGCTCCGACAACTGCTCCGGACCGATCTCCGGCAGCTCCGGGAACAGCTCCTGCACCGCACCCAGCACCTGCACCCGCTTGATCGAGTCGACCCCCAGATCCGCCTCCAGATCCATCCCCGGATCCACCATCTCCACCGGATAACCCGTCTTCTCCGCCACCACCCCCCGCAACACACCCAACAGATCCGGCGCGGCCGCAGGCGCAGGCGCGACCGCGACCGGCTCGGCAGCGAGCGCGGTGGCCGGGACGGGCGCGGTGGTCGGCGCGGTGGTCGGCGCGGTGGTCGGGACGGGCGCGGTGGCCGGGACGGGCGGCGCGGCCACCAGTGCCCGCAGTTCAGCGTCGACGTCGGCGGCCGGTTCGGCCACCTGCCGCGCCGGAGCCACCGCCGGAGCCGGAGTCGGCAGCGGGCTGCCGAGTTCGAGTCCGGTGAGTGACGCCAGGATCTCGTTGGCCCGGATGTGGGCCTGCCCGATCCCGGCACTGTGCTCGACCACCGCCTGCACCATGTCCGCGACGGCCGGATCGCCTGCCCCGTCCCGCACGGTGGCGGCGAGCTGCTCGGCGATCCGCAGCTGGCCCTCCAGGTAGTCCGCGTGCACGTCGACGTGCCGGAGCAGGGCGGCCCCGGTGACGTCGACCGCGGGCCTGCTCGCCGCGGCTGCCGTGGGCAGGACTGCGGGTCGGGACGCGATCGGGCCCGTACCGCGCGTCGCGAGGACCTCCGAGCCGTGGACCACCACAGGGGCGCCGTGCGCCCCGTTGCCCTGCGCCCCGTTGCCCTGCGCCCCGTTGCCCTGCGCCCCGTTGCCCTGCGCCCCGTTGCCCTGCGCCCCGTTCGTCCCCGCCACGGCGAGCCCCGCCGTCTCGGGCGCCGGTCCCGCCACGCGGTAGCCGTCGGCGAGCGCGTCGCGGTAGGCGGTCCGGCGCTGCTCCGGGACGTACTCCGGGGCCGACAGCGTCACCGCCATCCCGCCGGTGCGAGCGGGCGCGGGCGGTGGAGCGTCGTACCGGTTGACCGCGGTGATCGGGACGCCGAGCACGGCGAGCCGGACGGCCGCCGCCTTCAGCGCGACGTCGCTGTCCCCGAGCGGTCCGCCGTCGGTGGCGAACGCCTCGACGTCGTCGCCGAGCGTGCGGCGGACCAACGAGGTGAGCACCTGCTTGGGCCCGAACTCGACGAACACCGTGATTCCCGCGTCGCGCATCGCGTGCAACCCGGCGACGAACTCGACGGGGCGCGCGAGCTGCTGGACCAGGGTCCGGGCGTTGGCGTCGGGGTCGGCGCCGTAGCCGGCGTCCGGCGAGTTGGCGTGCACGGGAGCCGCCGGTTCTCCGATCCGGACGGTGGCCACGGCCGCCGCGAAGGCCTCGGCGGCGTGTGCGACGTACGGCGTGTGGAACGCCGCGGCCACCGGCAGCAGACGCGCGTCGAACCCGCGGGCGGCGCAGGCCTCCACGACCTCGGCGACCGCACCGCTGCCACCGCCGACGACGACCTGGTCGGGCGCGTTGTGGTTGCACAGAACCACGTCGGGGAACCCGGCCAGCAGCTCCTCGACCTCGTCGCGGGACGCCGTGATCGCCGCCATCGTGCCCGCGTCGGGGGTGTCGGCCTCCGGGGCCATCGCGAGCCCGCGGGCCCGCGCGAGGGTGAAGAAGTCGCTGTCCGGCAGCGCCTGCGCGGCCCAGAGCGCGGTCAGCTCGCCGAAGCTGTGGCCCAGGTGGGCGTCGCAGCGCAGGCCGAGCTCGCGCAGGAACCGGAACTGGCCGACGGCCAGCGCGCCGATCGCGGGCTGCGCGTGCTCGGTGCGGCGCAGCGCGGCCTCCTGGCCCTGGCGCACCCCGGCGTCGAACACCGGCGGCGGGTACATCACCTGCGCGAGGCGGGTGCCCGCCCCGTCGAAGGAGGCGTTCGCCTCATCGAGCGCGGCCGCGACGACCGGATTGTTCAGCGCCGCCTGCGCCCCCATGTCCAGGTACTGGCTGCCCTGCCCGGCGAACAACGCGCCCACCTTCAGGCCGGGCTGCGCGCGACGCCGGTAGTGGACACCCCGCGGGTGCGAGAACGCGTCGGCGTCGGGCTGCGCGGCGAGCTGCTCGATCGCGAGCTCCCGGAGAGCGGAACCGTCGTCCGCGGCGACGAACCCGATCCGGGCGTGCTGCTCGGGAATCTCCACACCGTCGACCGACGGCTCCCCCGCCCGAAGCGCCGCCAACAGCGTGTCCGGGTCGGGGGCGTGCCACAGGTGCGCGCGGGCGGTGCGGTGCTGGACCCGCATCCGGTCGCGGGACGGCACGTGCTCCTCGAGCACCACGTGGAAGTTGGTGCCGCCGAAGCCCATCGCGGACGCGGCGGCGCGGCGCACCGGGCGGTGCGGGTCGAGGATCCACGGCCGGGTGGTCCCGTTGACGTAGAACGGCGCGTCCGGCCCGATCGCGGAGTTCGCCCGCTCCACGTTGATCGTCGGCGGCAGCATCCGGTGGTGCAGGCCCAGCGCCAGCTTGATCAGGCTGGCGGTGCCCGCGGCGCCCTTGGTGTGCCCGATCTGGGACTTCACGCTGCCCAGAGCGGCGAACCTCGGCTCGTCCGACGCGGCGGACAGCAGCTCACCCAGCGCGGTGAGCTCGGTCCGGTCGCCGACCGCGGTGCCGGTGGCGTGCGCCTCGAACAGCTCGACCGACGCGGGCGAGCACTCGGCGTCGGCGTAGGCCCGGTCCAGCGCCAGCCGCTGGCCCTCGGCGCGCGGCGCGTAGATGCTCTTCGCCCGGCCGTCGCTCGACGATCCGATCCCGCGGATGACGGCGTAGATCCGGTTCCCGTCGCGCTCGGCGTCGGCGAGCCTGCGCAGCGCGAGCATGCCGATGCCCTCGCCGAGCAGGGTGCCGTCGGCGCCCTCGTCGAACGGGCGGATCACCCCGCCGGGCGACAGTGCGCCGACCTTGCTGAAGCACAGGTAGATGAAGATCGAGTTCTCGGTGTCGACGCCGCCGGTGATCATGGTGTCGGCCCGGCCGTCGACCAGTTCGGCCACCGCCGTGCGGATGGCGGCGAGCGAGGCGGCACACGCGGCGTCGACCGTGGCGTTCATCCCGCCCAGCCCCAGCCGGTTCGCGATCCGGCCGGCCACCACGTTCGCGAGCAGCCCGGGGAACGAGTTCTCCTCCCACGGCGCGAAGGCCTGCACGTACTTGGCCGCGATCGCGTCGGCGTCGGCCGCGGACAGCCCGCAGCTGCGGACGGCCTCCTTGAGCACCGGCGTGGACAGGCGCGCGGCGAGCGGGTGCATCAGCGGCACCGGCCCGGTCGTGCCCAGCACGACGCCGGTGCGGCTCGGGTCGTACCAGTCGCCGTCGGCGCCGGCGTCGCGCAACAGGTCCCGAGCCACACCCAGGCTCAGCGTCTGCATCGTGCTGGTGACCTCGAGCTGGTTGGGGGGCAGCCCGAACTCCACGGGGTCGAACTCGACGTCGGGCAGGAAGGCCCCGCGCCTCGAGTACGTCTTGTCCGGTGCCGACGGGTCGGCGTCGTGGTAGTCCTCGAGGCTCCAGCGCGACGCGGGGACCTCGGACGTGCAGTCCACGCCGTCCACGATGTTCTGCCAGTACTCGCGGTGGTCGTGGGCCATGGGGAACAGCCCCGACATGCCCACGACGGCGATCAGGTTGCGGGCCAGCCGGCGTTCCGACAGCTCGTTGCTCACGGTCGTCCTCTCGATTCGGTCGTGTCGGTTCGCACAGCAGGACTCAGGCGGCGACGAGGCCCGTGTCACGGGCGACGAGCTCGGCCATGGACGCGGCGAACCGCTGGTGCCCCTCGGGGCTCGGGTGCAGGCCGTCGGAGGACCACGCGGGCCCGGGCCGCCACTCGGGGGCGCCCGCGAGGTCCAGGCACAGGGCCCCGGTCGACGCGGCGGCCGCGCGCATCGCCGCGTTGGCCTCGGCGAACCGGCCCTGCATCAGCCGGCGGAACCCCTCCGGGACGGGGAGGTTGGAGGGGATGTCGGGGTAGTCGGCGGTGAACACGACGGTGTCCATCCCGCACAGCACGGAGAAGATCTCGTTCAGGTTGGCGCGGAACCGGGCGGGGTCGTAGTCGCTGACGAGGTCGTTGACCCCGACGACGACGCCGATCAGCGGTGGCTTACCCACCAGCGCCCGGCCGATCTGGTGGTCGAGCACGTCCTGGGTGGTCGCCCCGTGGGCGCCGAGGTTGCGCACCGATCCCGCGGGCAGCCCGAGGAGGTCGGCCAGCCGCGGCACCCAGCCGCGGTAGCCGCCCTCCGGGGCCGGGTCGCCACGCCCCTCCACGAAGCTGTCGCCGAGCACTGTGAGCCTGGTGGGGGGCATGGCCGTCCTTCCGGTCGTCGGATGTCGGGGTGTCGGGGTGTCTGGGTGTCGGTCCTCAGCCGGCGAACACCCGCCGGTCGGCCGGGACGTCCACCTCGTCGTAGAGGCGCTCGAGGCTGTCCCGCCCGAAGAACTGCTCGCCCGGGATCCCGCCCGCGATCAGGCCGAAGAACTTCTTCGTGTACTCCTCGCTGTGCGAGGCCGCGCTGAACACCGCGTCGTAGAACGGCGTGAGCTGCAGCTCGGAGATGCTGCAGGTCAGCTCGAAGGTGCCGGCGCTGGCCTCGTCGCGCTCCTTCGCGTACTCGGCGACCGCGTCGTCGACGGGGCGCGCGCCGGACAGGCCCTCGTGCAGCCGCTCGGCGAGCAGTTCGCCGTACTTGAAGGCGTCGGTGATGCCCCAGCCGGTGAACGGGTCCTTGTGGTAGCCGGCGTCGCCGACCAGCGCCCAGCCCGGGCCGTGCGAGCGGCGGTAGAAGTTGTCCGGGTAGCGCATCGGCCGGAACGGCTCCTCGCGGACGCCGCTGTCGCGCAGCTCCTCGCCGAGCGCCGGGTCGATCTGGTCGAAGATCTCCTGGAACGAGCCGTCGACGTCGGCGCGGAAGTCGGCGAACCGGTCCCGCTTGCGCATCACGGCGAGCAGGTTGACCCCGCCGTTGGTCGGCCAGGTGCCGATCTGCTGCTCGCCGAAACCGGTGCGGTGGTGCATGCCCCAGTGCGACAGGCCGCTGAAGTAGGAGTAGTAGATGAAGCAGCCGGCGGGACGGCGCACGTAGAAGTCGGCGCCCACCTTGTCGGCCACCGTCGAGCCGGCGCCGTCGGCGCCCACCACGAACGCGCTGCGGAACTCCAGCTCCGGCCCGCCGCGCTGGCGGCCGCGGATGCCGATGGCCCGGCCCTCGGCGAAGACCACGTCGGCCATCGTGAAGTCCTCGATGACGTCGACCCCGGCCTCGCGCGCCGCGTCGACCAGCAGGGAGTCCAGCACGGTGCGCCGCGGGCAGTACACCGCGTCGACGCCCTCGATCGGGTCGGCGAACCCGGCGATCTCGATGCCGGTGTAGGTGAAGTTGAGGTGCCGGATCGCGGGCACGCCGGTACCGACGACCCGGTCGAGCAGACCCCAGTCCTGCAGCCGGGCCAGGCCCGCCTGGTGGATGTAGTGGGTCGAGGGCGTGTCGCTCGGGAACGTCGAACGGTCCACGAGCAGCACGCGGTGACCCCGTCGGGCCAGCAGCATCGCCACCGGCGAACCGGCACAGCGGGCACCCACCACAATGACGTCATACATGTACTTCAGCTCCCTCATCTGGCCGATGATTAGATCCTGTCGCTATTCCACGGATACGCAATGCGGCACCGCGCAGCGCTATGGCGCGAAAGCCCCCGGCAATCAGCGCGAGACCGTCACAGCGCCCGTTCTCCGACTATTCACGCGACTGAAATCTCGTTTCCGTACAACGCCGCGACATCCGCCGCGTAGGCTTCCGCGATCGCCGCGCGGCGCAGTTTCATCGACGGCGTGAGGTGCCCGGCGTCGACCGTGAAGTCCCGGGCGACCACCCGGAACCGGCGGACCGACTCGGCGCGCGAGACCAGCGCGTTGGCCGCGTCCACCGCGGTGCCGATCTCGGCCAGCAGCGCCGGGTCCCGGCACAGGTGCTCGTCGACCGGCCCGAGACCCCGCTCCGCCGCCCAGCCCGCCGCCGCGGCGGCGTCGAGGGTGACCAGCGCGGTGACGTGCGACCGCCCGTCACCGAGGAGCATGCAGTTGCTCACCAGCGGGTGCAGCCGGATCCGGTCCTCCAACGGTGTCGGGGCCACGTTCTTCCCGCCGCTGGTCACCAGGATCTCCTTGCTGCGCCCGGTGATGCGCAGGAAGCCGTCGTCGTCGAGCTCCCCGAGATCGCCGGTGTGCAGCCAGGTCCCGGCCTGCGCGCGGGCGGCGGGCCAGTAGCCGGGGGACACGTTGTCGCCGCTCACCAGCACCTCACCGTCGTCGGCGATGGCCACGGTCGTGCCGGGGATCGGCCGGCCGACCGTGCCGAAGCGGTTGGTCGCCGGCGCGTTCACGGTCACCGCCGTGGCCGCCTCGGTCAGGCCGTAGCAGTTCAGGATCTCGATCCCCACGCCGGCGTAGAAGCCCCATGTGGTGTCGTCCAGCGAGGCACCGCCGCAGATCACGTACCCCAGCCGGCCGCCGAGCAGGTCCCGGACCCGCTGGTGCGAGGGGTCGGCCCGCCGATCGTCCCCTCCGCCCGGTCCCGTGGCGCCCAGTCCCGTGGCGACCGCGGCCGCCTCGGCGTCGTCCGCCAGGACCGACCGGGCCCGCTTGCGGATCTTCTCCAGCGCGTAGGGGACGAGCGCGAGGAACGTCGGACGGAACCCCGGCAGCTCCCCCAGCATCTCCGGCACGCCCGCGACCAGGCCCGTCCGGGTGCCCGCGATCAGGCAGGAGAGCAGGATCGTGCGACCGAACACGTGCGACAGCGGCAGCGAGAGCAGCGTGGCCGCCGGGGCGGAGTCGTCCGGCGAGGCACGGCGGAACAGCCAGTCGGTCTGGCGCACCGTGTTCGCCGACGACGCGTACATGTTGGCGTGGGTGAGCATGCAGCCCTTCGGCAGGCCGGTGGTACCGCTGGTGTAGACGATCGTGGCCAGGTCGTCGGCCCGGACCGGCTCCCGGATCCGGTCGATGTCCGCCGGGACGTCGCGCCAGGCGTCGATCTCGGCGAAGGACCACACCTCGCCCGCGCCCGCCGCCCGGAGCCGGTCGCCGTAAGCCGCGTCCTCGGCCACCGACCAGGTGGCCCCGGAATCGCCGAGCACGTGCCGGACCTGGTGCTCCGACGCGGTCGGGTAGATCGGCACGGTGACCGCGCCGATGCTGAGCACGGCGAGGTCGGCCACCGCCCACTCGTAGCGGGTGGTGCCGAGCACCGCCACCCGGTCGCCGTGCCGCACGCCCCGGTCGAGCAGGACCCCGGCGACGGCGTCGACGTGCGCGGCGAGCTCCGCACAGCTGACGTCCTGCCAGCCGTCCGCACCCTTCCGGCTGATCACGGGTCGGTCCGGATCTGTGCGCGCCCACTCCGCCAGAACGGAGTACAGGCCGCAGTCGGCCGCCAGTGTCTGTCCCGTTCCCGAATTCGCGATTCTGTTCACGTCCACCCATGCTCGGGTATCGCGGTCAGGTCGGCAACGCGCTTCCGGTAACCGGCCGGTTCGTTTTCCCTATCGCCCGGAGTGGGAGTCCACCAAACCCAGCGACGGGCTCTGGAACGGCCCGGCGGCCTCCATCCGGTCGAGGAACGCCTCCCCGAGCGCCGTGATGTCCGGGCGCCACACCGCGTAGAGGTCCACGTTCGGCACCGGGTCGTAGAGCTGCACGGGAATGGGCCGGACCCCGCCGACGAACGAGCCGACGTACATCGCGCGCGACGCGGAGGCGAACCCGATGAGCGACTTGACCGACACCAGGATCGCCGTCGCACCGGGATCGTCGACGACGTGCGTGACGTTCATGGCGACGCCGGACTTCTCCGCGGCGGAGTGGATCACGTCGTACATCCCGGGGCTCTGGTCCCTGGCGAACATGATGCAGGGCTGGCGGGCCAGCTCCGCGAACGGCACCCCGGGCCGCCCGGCCCACCGGTGCCCGGCCCCCACCACCGCCACCATCGGCACCTGCAGCAGCCTGCGGTACCGGAGCTCGGGGTGCACCGGGCGTCCGTACACCAGCGCGACGTCGATGGCCCCCTCGGCGAGCGCGGCGAGCTGCGGCCCGGTGCGCCGCTCCGCCAGCGCGACGGAGACGTCCGGCAGGTCGGCGTGCATCCGAGCCAGCGTCGCGGGCAGGATGTGCTGGCCCGCGGGGAAGTTGTAGCCGACGTTGACGGTGCCGGTGCGCCCGGCCGCCAGCTCTCGCACCGAGTTCGTCGCCTTCGCCATCTGCGCGACGATCGCGCGCGCCTCCGGTTCGAACGCCCGGCCGGCCGGGGTCAGCCGCACGTCGTGCGAGCTGCGGGCCACGAGCTGCACCCCGAGGGTCCGTTCGAGGCGCTTGAGCTGTTGGCTCAGCGACGGTTGGGTGAGGTGCAGCCGCGCGGCGGCCCGGCCGAAGTGCAGCTCCTCCGAGATGGCCAGGAACGACACGAGATGCCTGAATTCCATTCTGTCCCTCCGCTGCCGACCCCCGGCCCGCCCTACTGTCGTCGACGCTCCACTCGGTCGGGTGAACCTCGACTGCACGCTTCGGGACGACCGCATGGCCGTTGGCCGAGAACCGGACGGACGGGACCGACCGGCGGTAGGTGATGCCGATCGGGCGATCGGCATCACCATGCACACGTTGATCGCGCCGGCACGGGCGGCGAAGGTCACCCGGACGACCTGAGACCCGACGACGAGCGGGAGCATGCGTGCGCGAACCGACCCCGGAGACCCTGCGCCGAGCCGCCCGGTGGCAGCCCGCTGCGCCCGATCCGCTCGACCGGCTCGCGTCCGCCGCGACCCTCGACATGGCCCGGCTGGGGCCGAGGTTCACCGACGTCGACGCCGGGATCTGGGTGGACTTCACCCTGCACGCCGCCCTCCGGGACCCGCTCTGCGTAGCGGTCCTCAGGGCGGTGTGCGACGAGGCGATGCGCACGCTCGTCGCGTCCACGTTCGGGACCCCCGCCCGGGCCGACGGCATCCACCTGGTCCGCGACGGGCGCGCCGCGCACGGCAGCCGCCTGTACTGCGTCGCCCGCATCGCGGTGACGCCCGACGACCTCGTCGCCGCCGCCGCGGAGATCCGCGACGAACGGGACGAGGTCGTGGCCCACGCCTCGGCCGGCTACCGGCTCTGCTAGCCCGGGAGGCTCGGCCAGCCCGGGAGGGATCGGCCAGCCCGGGAGGGATCGGCTAGCTCGGGAGGGATCCGGTGCGGACCCAGTGGGCCACCGCGGGGGCCAGCACCGCGCTGTCCTTGACCCACTCGAAGTGGTCGCGGTGCACCACGCCGGAGTCCTCGTCCACGTCCCAGGCCGTCAGCCGCGCCGCCGGCATCCGGCGGCCCAGGAAGTCGACGTTCGACTTGGGTCCCAGCAGGTCGCGGTCGAGCGCGATCGTCAGCACCGGGGCGGTGAGCGCCCGCAGCGCCGCGTCGTAGTCGAGACTGCGGCCCCGGAAGCGGTAGCGGCTGGTCCGCGAGTGCCGCGCCCAGTCGGTCATCACCCCGCCCGCCATCGCGCCCGGGATGAGGACGCCACCGGGCCACGAGCCGCGGACGGCCGCGACCAGCCCGATCCACTGGATCGACCACAACGCCTCGAACCAGCGCCGGGGCCCGAACGCCCGCCAGAAGACCGTGCCGGTCCCGATCACGGCGACGCCGTCCACCGCGTCCGGGTTCGCCGCCGCGAACAGCAGCGCGAGCTGACCGCCGAGACTGTGCCCGAACAGGAACAGCGGGGCCTGCGGGAACCGCTCCCGCACCGCCGCGACCACTGCCGGCAGGTCGGTCTCGATCAGCTCCTTGTAGCCGAAGTCGGGGCCGTCGCCCAGCAGCGGCGCACTCTCCCCCTGCCCGCGCAGGTCGCAGGCGGCCGCGGACAGCCCCGCGGCCCGCAGCGCCGTGAGCAGCGGCAGGTAGAACTTGGCCTTGAGCGCCATCGCCGGCAGCACCAGCGCCACCGGTACGGCCGGGTCGTCGTTCGGCAGCACCCGGACCACGAAGGTCGTACCGTCGGCCGCGGTGACCGGCACCTGCTCCAGCAGCGAGAACGCCGAAGGGCGCTTGATGGGGGGACTCGCGGACACGGTCAGCTCCCAGCGATCGGTGTCGGGGCGTTCGACGGCGGGGCGGTCGTGGAGAGGGCGAGCACGGTGCAGACGTAGTCGAAGGTGAACTTCGCGACGAGGACGTCGGCATCGTCGTAGAGGTGCGCCCGTCCGTCGACCTCGACCCGGCCGCCCGCGTCGGTGGCCCGGACGCGGGCCATGTCCCGGTCGTCGACGGTGGCGACCGCCCGGACCCGGCCGATCGCCGGCCTGCGGAACGTCGAGCGCGCGTCCCGCAGCACGAGCAGGTCGATCCGGGACAGGACGTCGGCCGCGGCCCCGACGAACGCCGAGGCCCCGGCGATGTCGGCGGCCAGGAACAGCGCTCCGGCGTGCACCGTCGCCATGTGGTTGGTCAGGTGGGGCTGGTCGGGGATCTCGGCGACGGCCCGGTCCGGGCCGATCTCGGTGATCGTGATGCCGGCGTGGTTGCCGAACGGCACCAGCGCGTCGGCGACGGCGCGCAGGCCCTCGAAGTCCGGGGCGTCCCCGGTCACGGCGTCGGCGAAGGGCTGGGCGAAACCGCTCGGCAGCGGGATGGTGCGGGTCATGGCGTCCTCCCTGGACGGCTGGCCGGTCAGGATCGGGCGGGTCAGGATCGGGCGGGTCAGGATCGGTAGGGCCGGAGCACCCGGCGGGCGATGGACCAGCGCAGGACCTCCGATGGCCCCTCGTAGATGCGGAACGCCCGCGCCTCCACGAGGTACCGGGCGACGAGGTGGTCCTCGCAGACCCCGAGGCCGCCGTGCAGCTGCACCGAGCGGTCCAGGACCCGCCACACCGCCTCGGACACGAACGTCTTGGTGACCGACGCGAGGTGCCGCGCGGACGAGCTCGCGGGTCCCTCGGCGTCGAGCACCTCGGCCGTCGACCGGATCAGGCTGCGCGAGGCGATGATGTCGATCTCGTTGTCGGCGATCTGGGCCTGCGCCATGCCGTGCTCGGCGATCACCGAGCCGAACGCCCAGCGGTGGCTGATCCGCTCCGCGGCGAGCTCCTGGCTGCGGACGGCGAGCCCGAGCCAGGTCATGCAGAACGCCAGCCGGGCCGGTGCCAGCCGCACCTGCGCGTGCTCCATGCCGGAGCCGACCTCGCCGAGCACCGCGTCGTCGTCGACGCGGCAGTCGGTGAATGTCACCTCGCAGTGCCCGCCGGGGACCGTCCGGTCCAGCGTCGGCATCCGGCGCCCGACGGTCATGCCGGGGTTGTCGTGGTCGACGAGGAACATGGTCGGCCCGGCGCCGGTGTTCGCGACGCAGATGACGAACGCCGCACCGTCGGCGCCGGTGGTGAAGTGCTTGGTCCCGTTGATCACCCACCCTCCGCCGACCTGCTCGGCGGAGGTCCTCAGCAGGGCCGGATCGGCGCCCGCGCCCGGGGCCGGTTCGGTCATCGCGATCGACGAGCGCACCTCCCCCGACGCGAGCGGCCCGAGGTAGCGACGCGCCTGCTCGGCGTTCGCGGTGCGTTCGAGCAGGGCGATGTTGGCGTCGTCGGGGGCCCAGCAGTTGAGGGCCAGCGCGCCGATCAGGCTGGACCCGGCGGCCTCGAGCACGTCGGCCTGGGCCCGGAAGTCCAGGCCGAGACCGCCGTACTGCACGGGGGAAAGCGGGCCGAAGACGCCGGCCTGCCTCGCGGCCTTCTGCAGCTCGACGCGCAGTCCGTCGTCCATCACCCGCCCGTCCACGATGATCTCCCGCTCGATCGGGAAGACGTGCTCGCGGACGAACGCGCGGGTGCGGTCGGCGAGTCCGGTCATGGTTCCGGTCACCGGAACCTCCTCTCGGGGCATCGGACCCGATCGTCGCGCGGATCGGACGGCGTGATCGGGGTGATTGCCAGGTCCAATCGGGGAAGTCGAATCGGGCGCTCCACGCCGCCCGGCCCCGTGCGTCCGGCGACGCTGGTACCCGGATGGGAGGAGGACCCGCCGATGCCCGACTTGCCGACCGGACTGGCCCTGCAGGTGGTGGCGCGCCAGATCGAGGCCGAGGACGTCGTGTCCTACACCCTCGCCCGCCCCGACCGCGGCCCGCTGCCGCCCTGGGCGCCCGGCGCGCACGTGGACGTCCAGCTCGGGGACGCCGTCCGGCAGTACTCCCTGTGCGGTGACCCGGCCGACCGCACGACCTGGCGGATCGGGGTGCTGCGCGAGCCGGACGGCCGCGGCGGGTCCCGCTACCTGCACGACCTGGTCCGGCCGGGCTCGGAGCTGGAGATCGGCCTGCCCCGCAACAACTTCCCGCTCGTCGACGCCCGGCACTACGTCTTCGTGGCCGGCGGGATCGGGATCACCCCGCTGCTGCCGATGATCCGCGTGGTGCAGGCGTCGGGCGCGGGGTGGTCCCTGCACTACGGCGCCCGGCGCCGCAGCCGGCTGGCCTTCCTCGACGAGCTGGCCTGCGGCGGTTCCCGGGTCCGGCTGCACCCCGAGGACGAGTACGGCCTGCTTCCGCTGGCCGGGATCCTCGCGGCGGCACCGCCGGACGCGCAGGTCTACGGCTGCGGACCGGAGCCGCTGCTCGACGCGCTGGAACGCGCCGGCGCCGGGCGGCCCACCGGATCACTGCACGTCGAACGGTTCCGGCCCCGGATCGACCCGGCGGCCGGCCCGGACCAGGCGTTCGACGTACTGGTCGCGAGCACCGGCACCACGCTGCGGGTCGGCGCGGGCGTCTCGGTGCTCGACACCCTCGACGCCGCCGGGCTCCCGATGCCGTCCTCGTGCCGGGAGGGCACCTGCGCGAGCTGCGAGACGGCGGTGCTCGCCGGCGAGATCGACCACCGCGACTCCGTGCTCTCGACCGCCGAACGCGAGTCGGGCAAGACCATGATGATCTGCGTCTCCCGCGCCGCGTCACCGCTGCTGGTCCTCGACCTCTGAGCGGCCGCACCCCACTGACAGGTCCGTCCGGCGTCGCTCGCACCCGTCCGACACGCCGCGGACGAAGTTTCGACACATCGGAGTGTGTGCCATGCAGCTCTCGGTACTTGGATGCCGGGCCGGGATGCCGGCCGACGGCCAGGCTAGCTCGGGTTACCTGGTCGAGACCGCGCAGGCGCGGATCCTGCTCGACTGCGGTCCCGGGGTGGCCCTGGCCCTGTCCTCGGTCACCCGGCCCGCCGCGCTCGACGCCGTCGTGATCAGCCATTTCCACTCCGACCACTGTTACGACCTGCTGCCCGTCGGAAAGGCCCTGCTGTCGCTGCTCACGACGTTTCCCGGCGGGCCCGAGGTGGACGCGGACGAGTTCCGCCCGGTCCGGTTGTTCGCCCCGGTCGGCGCGCCGGAACGGTTCCTGCGCTGGGCGTCGCTGTTCCCCGTCGCCGGTTCCCGGCTGCTCGACCGGGCCTTCGAAGTGGCGTTCGACGTGTGCGAGTACAGGCCCGGCCACCGGGTCACCGTCGGGGACTGCGAGCTGGAGATGCACGAGCTGCGGCACATCGAGCCGAGCTGCGGGGTCCGGGTGAGCGGCCCGTCCGGCACGCTCGCCTACACCGGGGACACCGGCGTCACCGACGCGGCCGTCGTACTGGCGCAGGGGGCAGACCTCCTGCTCGCCGAGGCGACGCTGTCGGCGACCGACCGGACCGAGCACGGCCACCTCAGCGGAGGTGACGCCGGACGGATCGCCGCCCGGGCGGGCGTGGGCGAGCTGATGCTGACCCACTTCGCCTCCGTGCAGGAGGACTGGCTGCGGAACCTGCAGGCGGCGGCCGTCGCGGAGTTCCCCGGCCCGGTCCGGCTGGCCCGGCCCGGCCTCGTCCACCCCGTCGGCGGAGGCCCCGTCTGAGCCGGGATCCACCACGCGACTCGACGGCGCATGCGCGCAGCGACCCCGGCCCGGGGTCGCGCGCCTGCCCGCCGCCAGGCCTTTCCACCCACCGCGGGACCGGGCCGTGGAACCCGGGCTCGAGTCATGCTCCGCCGCGCCGCTCGTCGCAGAATCCTGACTTCGTGCGGGCGCCGTCGACCGACCGCGCGTGCTCGTGTTCCACCGCCACCTCGTCGCCCGGCCGTGTCCGGCGGATGGGCCGCGACCCATCGGGTCGGGCCGGGCTGCGCGGTGGATCCACGCCGAGGTGTCAGCAGGCGCCGGGCCGCAGGACGCGCACCAGCACGCGGGGTGCCAGCAGCGTCGCGGGGGCGTCGACGAGGTTGGCCACCCGCAGGAACGCCCGGGACACCACCGGGTCCCGGTGGGCGGCGAGCTGCACGCGTCGGATGTAGCCGTCCAGTACGCGGGCCGGCAGCGGACGGCGGCCGTCGACCTCGGGCAGGGCCAGGTCCGAGCGCGTCGCGATCTCCCACGCCGCGTCGCACAGCCGCGCGGTGTCGCGGTAGAACGTGCGCGGGTCGAGCGGGCCCGGCGATGCGAGCTGCGCGCGCAGCACCCGCACCTGCTGGGCGGCCAGCGACATGCCCTGGGCGTAGAGCGGGTTCACGCTGCACACCGCGTCGCCGAGCGCCACGAACCCGCGGGCCGGGTCGGGCAGGCGGTCGAAGCGGCGCCGGAGCGAGCCGCCGAAGCGGTAGGGCACCGGGTCGCCCAGCGGCTCGGCGGCCCCGATGACGCGGTGGATGTCCGGCGTGGGGAGCGTGGCGGCGAACGCCTCGAACCCGGCGGCGTCGGCCGGGGGGTGGTCGCCGAGCATCCCGGCCAGTGTCACCAGCCAGCGCCCGCCGTCGACGGCCAGGCAGCCCCCGCCGCGAAACCGCGGGATGGTCGAGACCGTCACGGCGAGCTGGCCGTCGAGGTGCTCGGGGCGCCGGCGGTAGAACCGGGTCGCGTAGCCGAGGTCGACGTCGACCCGCTCCTGCACCGGCGCGGCGTGACCGGCTGCCCTCAGCCAGTCCGCGACCCGCGACCCGCGACCCGACGCGTCGACGACGAGATCGGCAGCGAGGCTCTCCTCGCGACCGGACCGCGGGCGCACCCGCACACCGGTCACGGCCCTGCTGCCGTCGGTGCACAGGCCGGTGACCGTGCCCGGGCCCGCGACGTCGACCCCGGGCACCGCGACCGCCCTGGCCCGCAGCGCGGACTCCAGGAACGGGCGGCTGGCCAGCACCGAGCGCATCCCGGTCGCGGTGGGCGCCAGCCGGCGCCCGTGCAGGTACCAGCGGGTGTCGCGCAGCGGCTCGCCGGTCGGCGCGCCCGCGGCGACCAGCTCGTCGGTCAACCCGGGGTAGAGCTCCTCCATGATCCGCCGGCCGCCGTCGAGCAGCCCGTGCAGGTGCGCGCCCTGGGGCACGCCGCGCCGGACCCCGCTCGACGGGGCGTCGCGCTCGACGATCGTGACCCGGGCGAACGCGTCGCTCAGGACCCGGGCGGCCAGCAACCCCGCCATGCCGGCGCCGACCACCACGGCGTGCTCGCGTGCTGCCATCGAGGCGGCCACCTCGTGGGCTAGACGCCGAGCAGTTCGGGTGCGGTGGCCAGCTCCCGCAGCCGCTCGCGCGGCCGCTCCACCAGCCGGCGGCGGTTCAGGTCGAGCAGCCCGGCGATGCAGGTGACCTCGGCGGCGAGGGTGCCGTCGGCGCGCAGCACCTGCTGGACGATGCGTGCGGTCTTGCGCTCGCCCCAGTGGAACTCGCAGCCGATCTCGACGTCGTCGCCGACGCGCAGCTCGCTGCGGAAGCTGATCGTGACCTCCAGCGCCGCCGGCATGATCCCGGCGCCGAGCAGGGCGTTCACCGTCAGCCCGGCCGCGGCGAGGCACTCCCAGCGGGCGTGCTCGGCGTACTGCATGTACACGGTGCCGGCGACGTGGCCGAGCGCGTCGATCTCGTAGCCCCGCACGACGAGCCTCGTACGGTGCGCGGGCACGGTCACGGTCTCAGGGATGGCGGTGTTCATGAGTGGGTCCCTTCGGTCAGGGTCGTGACGGTGCGGCAGGACTCGACGAACCGGATCAGCTCGTCGAGCGGCTCGGTGCGGTGGTCGACCGCGCGGTCGACCACTGAGACCAGGTGGTCGTAGGCGTCGGTGTGGTCGTAGCGCGCGACGTCGGCGATTCGCAGCGCCCACCGCCAGTAGCCCCTGATGTCGGCCAGCGGCATCCGGAAGTCGGCGATGACGTCGCGGATCGGCGCCGCGACCCGGTCGCCGTGCACCCGCAGGTAGCGGGTGACGACGTCGGCGAAGAACGTGAAGTGCCGGGCCTCGTCGCGGGACAGGCGGGTGAGCAGGTCGGACAGGACCGGGTCGGCGACGTCGGCCCGCAGCTGCTGGTAGTAGATCTGCGTGGCCTTCTCCTGCACCAGCGCGTAGGTGAAGAACTGCACCGGGTGGGCATAGTCGAGCAGGAACGGTTGCCGTCCGTACCCGGCGAGGTCGGTGCGCAGCTCGTCGCGCTCCCGCATGCCCGACGCCCGCTGGTAGCGGGCGAGCGCGCGGGCGTGGGTGTCCTCCTCCGCCGCCCACCGCACGGTGAAGTGGTAGAGCTCGCGGTGGTGGGCGAACACCGCCGGATCGACGCTCGAGTCGACCGGGAAGCTGCGGTGGTAGATGTCGAAGTAGCCGGGCAGGTGGTCCTCGATGACGGTGACGAACTCGACCGCGGAGCGCTGGCCGTCGGTGAGCCGCCCGGCGTCCGCACGGGCCCAGTCCAGGCTCTGCTCGGCGTCCCAGCGACGCTCCGGGGGCAGCGCGCCCAGGAACGCGTCGACGGCCGCCGCGAGGTCCTCGGTGTCGATCAGCTCCGCGGTGTCGACCGCGTTTCCGGTGATCATCGGGCGTTCCGCAGGGTCACGCCGTAGTGCTTGGTGGTGTAGCCCCAGCCGGCGTTGGCGATCTCCAGGTACCGGGTCAGGTCCGCCGCCGTGCCGTCCCGGATCGCGTCGAGCTGCGGGGCGCGCGCGGCCACCCGCTCGATCCAGTGGTCGATGGTGCGGCGGTAGTGGTCGGTCAGGTCGTCGACGGCGTCGACTGCGAACCCGGCCGCCTCTGCCGCGGCCACCAGCTCGGACAGCGGCCGCAGCCGCCCGTTGCCGAAGATCGAGTCGCGGACGAAGTCGGTCCCCGGCCGCGCGTCGAACTCGGCCTGGATCGCCGCGCTGCGGAAGCAGCTCTCGGACACGTAGAAGCGGGCGCCCCGGCGCAGCAGGCGCCGGACCTTCGCGAACACCGCGGGCAGGTCCGGCATGTGGACCACCGAGCCGAGTGCCGCCGCGGCGGCGAACGACCCGCGCGGCGCGTCGAAGTCCTCGAACATCCCGTGGTGCACGCGGACCCGGTCGGTGAGCCCGCGGGTCGCGGCCGTGCCGACCACGTGGTCGTGCTGGCGGCGTGCCGGGGTGACACCGGTGACGGTGCAGTCGTAGCGGCCGGCGAGGAACAGCGTCAACGCACCCCAGCCGCAGCCGATGTCGAGCACCGCCTCGCCGTCGGCGACGCTCATGCGGTCGGCGACGAAGCGCAGCTTGTGCCGTTGCGCGGTGGCCAGGTCGTCGGCCGCGGTGCGGTAGAGCGCCGAGCTGTACTTGCGCATCGGGTCGAGGAACTGCTCGAAGATCGCGGGGTCGAGGTCGTAGTGCTGGTTGGTCTCGACGACTCCCGCGGTCACCTGGCGCCGTCCAGGGCCGCCCGGACCACGGTGACGACCTCGTCGACCGTGCTGACCCCGAAGACGTCGGCGTCCTCGAGCTCGATGTCGTATCGCTGCTCGATGGTGGCGATGATCCGCAGGACCCTGATCGAGTCGGCGCCCTCGACGGCGCGCAGATCGCTGTCGGGCGCCAGCGACGCGGGCTCGACGCCCAGCTCCCCCGCCACGATCCCGATGACGACCTCGGTGATCTCGGCGACTGCGGGCACGGCAGACGTGGTCCCGGTGGACTGGTTCACAGAAGACAGGTTCACAGTGGACTCCTCATGCGACGGGTGACGGGAGGGCGGGGTGCCGGGTCGTCGTGAGCGGCAGCCCGGCAGCGTCGGCGGGCAGGGGGCGGTAGACGGCGGTGGCGGTGACCACGAGCTCGCCCGCGGCGTCGCGCACCTCGGCGCGGCCGGCGACGGTCCCGGACCGGCCCTCCTCGGTGGTGGCGCGGCAGCGGTAGCGGCCGCCGACCGCCACCACGCCGACGTAGCGCATCCGCAGGCTGGTCGTGACGGCCGGGCGGCCGTGCCCGATCACGACGTGGTTGCCCATGGCCTCGTCGCAGACCAGGGCCACGATCCCGCCGTGTACGACGCCGGGGTAGGACTCGTAGCGGCGGTCCAGGCAGAACTCGGTGACCAGCCCGTCGCCGTCGAGGTGGAAGCGCAGCCCCAGGCCCACCGGGTTGGCGGGCGCGCAGCCGAAGCAGTGTCCGTCGGCGCGCTGCGCCCACGGCAGGGTCAGCTCCGGGGAAGCCGTCACGAGATCGCCCCGGCGAGCGCCCGACGCACCTTGCCGTTGCTGGACAGGTCGAGCCCGGTGAGGCCGCCGAACGCCTTGCGGATCTTGGCCTGCAGCTCGCCGAGCTCGCCGGTCTCGGCCATCTGGTCGAGGAAGAGCTGGAAGCCGGTGTCGATGGTCTCGTGGCCGTCGAGCGCGTCGAGGCCGGACTTGAACACGCTCACCGGGTGCTTGATCTTCTCGTCGGAGGTGTAGAAGTACAGCGTCTCCAGCACGGACGCGAGCTCCTCGGGGTGCGCGCGCAGGCGCTCCCCGGCGAAGTACCTGAACTCCCTGGCGTGTGCCGCCTCGTCGCGGCTCGCGCGCCGCAGCAGGTCGGCCAGGACGGGCTCGCGCACCCATGCCGCGACCGAGCGGTAGACGTGGTTGACCGTCAGCTCGGAGATGATGTTGGTGGCCAGCGTGGCGGAGCGGCTGCTGCCCGGCTCGTACGGCGCGCGCATGGCGGCGACCGCCCGCGAGTCGACGGTCTCCCCCACGGCCTGCAGCCAGGAGGTGAACGCGTAGTGGTGCTGCACCTCCTGGTAGCCCCAGATCACCGCGAACGCCGAGAAGTCGTAGTCGTCGATGAACTCGTTCATGAATCCGTGGACCGCCGCGATGACGTTCGACTCGCCCATCACCGCGCTCTTCACGAGCGTCACGTATTCCGGGCGGACGAGGCTCCGGTCGATTCCGTCGAGATCGATTTCGGACAGCTTCCAGTGGCTCCGGTCGTAGTGCCGGAAAACCTCCAGGCTGTGCATCCGGTCCATTCCCGGGATGCTTTCCGTTGGCGTGGTCGTCATGTGTTCACCTGTTCTCTGGCTGCGAGTGCGGCGCGCATGTCGAGGCGCCGCAGTTTTCCGCTGGTAGTGCGCGGAATGGTCCTCGGGGAGACCAGGTGGACCGCCACGCCCGGCACGTCGGCGACGGCCGCCACGCGCTCACGCAGCCGCTGCTCCAGGCCCTCCCGGTCGGACGAGGTGGTCTCGGCGACGAGCACCACCTGCTCGGGCCCGCCGCCGCCGCGTGCGAACGCGACGCAGTTGCCCCGGTGCACGCCGGCGACCCCGCGGGCGGCCTCCTCGACGTCGAGGGGGTAGACGTTGCGGCCGGCGACGGTGATCATCTCCTTGAGCCGGCCGGTGAAGAACAGTTCGCCGTCGCGCAGGTAGCCCAGGTCGCCGCTGCGCAGCCAGCCGTCGGCGGTGAACAGGTCGTCCCCGCCCGCGGCACCGAGATACCCCCGGGTCGCCATCGCGCCGCGCATCTGGATCTCCCCGACCACGCCGTCGGGTCGCACCCGGTCGCCGTCGGCGACGCGGACCTCCATGTCCGGGACGGCGCGGCCCAGTCCGACCAGCTCGCGCGCCCCCGGCACCCCCGCCGCGACGGTCACCGCCCGCCCGTGCTCGGCCAGCACGCCCCGGTCGACCCGCTCGACGACCGGGGCCCGGCCCGACGGCGGCAGCGTCGCGACCAGCGTGACCTCGGCCATCCCGTAGGCCGGCACCATCGCGCCGGGGCGGAAACCCGCGGCGGCGAAGCGGTCCAGGAACGCGGCGACCGAACCCGCCGACACCGCCTCGGCCCCGTTGAACGCCACCCGCCACGCCGACAGGTCCAGGCTGGCGGCCTGCTCCGGGGTGACCGCACCCAGCAGCGCGTCGTAGCCGAAGTTGGGCATCGTCGAGATCGTGGCACCGGCCGTGGCGAACTGCTCCAGCCACCGGGCCGGGCGGCGGACGAAACCGGCCGGGGACCACAGGTGCAGCGGGATCCCGCGGAACAGGCCGGTCAGCGCGCCGAACAGGCCCATGTCGTGGAACAGCGGCAGCCACGATCCGTGCACGTCCGCCGGCCCGAGCCGGATCGCCGCGGTGATGGCCCGCGCGCAGGACCAGACGTTGGCGTGGCTGAGCACCACCCCCTTCGGGACGGCCGTGCTCCCCGAGGTGAACTGGACGATCGCCGGGGCCGCCACCGCGACCTCGGGCATGTGCTCGCCGCCGGCCCCGGTGTCCAGCTCGGCGCTGTCGAGCACGTCCGGCCCGGCGAGCGCGGCCAGCGCCGGGACGAGGCGGGACGCGATGCGGTGCGAGACGACGAGGTGCGACATGCCGGCTGTGCCGGCGACCCGCTGCGTGCGGCGCAGGTAGTCGCCGAGGTCGGTGCCGGCCGGCAGCGCGAGCGGCGCGGCCGCCGCGCCCGCCCGCACCGCCCCGAACAGGGTGGTCAGGAACTCGGGCGTGTTGGGGGCCAGTACGCCGACCCGGTCACCGGGGCGTACCCCGCGCCGGACCAGCGCGGCCGCGACGGTGCGGGAGGCGTCGGCCAGCTCGCGGTAGCGGAGCACGGCGTTCTCGTCGGGGAAGTGGATGCACTGCTCGGGGAACTGGGCCGCGACGACGTCGAGCGCGTCGTGCAGCGTGAGTGGCCGCGTCCGGGCCGGGTCGCAGGGCGTGCGCATCTCGTCCTCGTCACGGGGCGTGCGCATCTCGTCCTCACTGTTCTCAACTCGCTGTCCGGGTTTTTCGAGAAGCGTTGCGGGGATGAGCGCACCCCGTTCCGGCAGGCTGGTCAACGCGAGTTTCCCGAGTCGCATCGGCCGATCGCCTTCGCCGATCGCCCCCGGCCCGAACCGGAATTCATGTCAGTCTTCGATCGAATCTCCGGCCGCGCCGACGAGAGAAGTGTGATGAACGCTCCTGCCAGTCCCGTCGTGTTCGACGCGTTCGCGCCCGAACACCGCGCCGATCCCTATTCGCGCTACGCGCTGGTACGCGAGGCGGTACCGTTCCTGGACAGCGGCATGGGGGTCGAGTTCGTCACCCGGCACGCCGAGTGCAGCGCCGTCCTCAGTGAGACGGCATGGAGCCACCGCGACGAGGCGGAGATCTTCCATCCCGACGCCGAGCGGGTCGACCTGCCCACGTCGTTCCTCTGGATGGACCCGCCCGACCACACCCGCCTGCGCAGCCTGGTCAGCAAGGCGTTCACGCCGAAGGTCGTCGTCGACCTCACCCCGCGGATCACCGAGCTGGTCACCGGGATGCTCGACTCCGCGCTCGCCGCCGGGACCGTCGAGGCGATCGAGGCCATCGCCTACCCGCTGCCGCTGATCGTGATCTGCGAGCTGATGGGAGTGCCGGAACCCGACCAGGCCATGGTCCACCGGCTGGGCCCGGCGCTGGCCAGGGGCTTCGACCCCGACCCGGTGCTGTCGCCGCAGGAACGCAGGGCACGTGACGAGGCGTCCCGCGAGCTGCTGGACTACTTCCGCACGCTCATCGCGCGGCGCCGGGAGCACCCCCGCGACGACCTGGTCAGCGCGCTGGGGGCCGTGCACGACCGGGGCGACACCCTGACCGAGCACGAGATGCTCGCCACCTGCATCACGCTGCTCATCGCCGGTCACGAGACCACGGTCAACATGGTCGGCAACGGCCTGCTCGCGCTGCAGCGCAACCCCGCGCAGCTCGACCTGCTGCGCCGGCACCCCGAGTTCGCGCGGTCGGCCGCCGACGAGATCCTGCGCTACGACTCACCGGTGCACATGACCACCCGCACCGCGCGGCGCGAGCTGGTGGTGGGCGACCGCACGTTCGCCGCGGGCGAGCACGTCTGCGTGCTGGTCGGCTCGGCCAACCGGGACCCGCGGGTCTTCGACCGCCCCGACGAGTTCGACGTGACCCGCTACGCGCCCGGGACCTCGACCCCGCGCCATCTCGGATTCGCCCTCGGCATCCACTACTGCATGGGGGCCGCGCTGGCCCGGCTGGAGGGCGAGATCCTGCTGACCGAGCTCGCGCGCCGGGTCCGGGTGCTCGAACCCGCGGGCGAGCCCGTCTACCGGCCCAACCTGCTGATCCGGGGCCTGCGCGAGCTGCCCCTCACCTTCCGATGACCCGCACCGTGCTGGTGGCCAACCGCGGTGAGATCGCGCTGCGTGTGCTGCGGACGTGCCGCGAGCTGGGCCTACGCACCGTCGCGGTGTACTCGACGGCGGACGCGGACTCGGCCGCGGTCCACTACGCCGACCTGGCGGTGTGCATCGGCCCCGGCCCGGCGCGCCTGAGCTACAACCACATCCCGTCGGTGATCGAGGCGGCCCGGATGACCGGGGCCGACACGATCCACCCCGGCTACGGGTTCCTGTCGGAGAACGCCGACTTCGCCGAGGTGTGCGCGGCCGAGGGCCTCACGTTCGTCGGCCCACCCGCCGCAGTGCTGGCGCGGCTCGGCGACAAGGCGGTGGCCAGGGCACTCATGGCCGAGGCGGGGCTGCCGCTGCTCCCCGGCAGCGTCACCGCGATCGACGACGTGGACGAGGCGTTCGCGCTGGCCGAGGACATCGGCTACCCGGTGATCATCAAGGCGGCCGCGGGCGGCGGTGGCCGCGGCATGACGGTGGTGCGCGACGGGGCCGACTTCCGCGACGACTACCGCCGCACCCGGGCCGGGGCGCAGGCGGTGTTCGGCGACGGCCGGGTGTACGTGGAGCGCTACCTCGACTCCGCGCGCCACGTCGAGATCCAGCTGCTGTGCGACGCGCACGGCGCCGGGGTGCACCTCGGCGCCCGCGACTGCTCGGTGCAGCGGCGCCACCAGAAGCTCGTCGAGGAGACCCCGGCTCCCGGGCTGGACGGCGCGACCGTGGCCGCGATGGGCGAAGCGGCGGTGCGCGGAGCGCTGGCCGCGGGATACGTCGGCGCCGGGACCGTGGAGTTCCTCGTCGACGCCGAAGGGAACTTCTCGTTCATGGAGGTCAACTGTCGGTTGCAGGTCGAGCACCCGGTCACCGAGCTGGTCACCGGCCTGGACCTGGTCGCCGAGCAGCTGCGGGTGGCCGCGGGCGAACCGCTGGGCTTCACCCAGGACGACGTGACGCCCCGAGGCGCAGCGCTCGAGTGCCGGATCAACGCCGAGGACCCGGACCGCGACTTCGCGCCCGCCCCGGCACTCATCACCCGCTGCGTCCTGCCCGGCGGGCCGTTCGTCCGGGTCGACAGCCATGTGAGCAGCGGCTACCGAATCCCACCCGACTACGACTCGCTGCTGGCGAAGATCGTCGTCTGGGCGCCCGATCGGGCGGGCGCCCTGGCCCGGATGGACCGCGCGCTCGCCGAGCTGGAGCTGACCGGTGACCGCCTCGTCACCACCGCGGACTTCCTGCGCACCGTGCTGGCCGAGCCCGAGTTCGTCGCGGGCCACCACGACACCGCGTTGCTCGACCGCATGCGCCGACGCTCGTCCGAACCCGAACGGAGCACCGCGTGACCCCCTCCGCCGCAGTCCATCCCGTCCAGCAGGCCGTCGTCGACGCCTTCTCCCCGGCGGCCCGGCACGACCCCTACCCCGCCTACGACGTGCTGCGCGCCGCAGGACCGTTCGTCCCCGGCCCGCACGGCACCCAGCTCGTCACCCGCCACGCCGACTGCGAGGCGATCCTGGCGGACCCGTCGTGGAGCCACGCCGAGGAGCCCGCACTGCTGCATCCCGACAGCGACGTCGAGCTGGCCGGCTCGTTCCTGTGGCTGGAGCCGCCGGACCACACCCGGCTGCGCCGCCTGGTGAGCGCCGCGTTCACACCCCGCCGGATCGAGCGCATGCGGGCGCGCGCGGTGGAGCTGGTCGACGGGTTGCTCGACTCCGCCCTCGCGGCCGGGGAGGTGGACCTGATCGAGTCGCTGGCCTACCCGCTGCCGCTGACCATGGTCTGCGACCTGCTCGGCGTGCCCGCCGGTGCCCACGCCGACGTCCGCCGGATGTCGGCCGGCATCGCCCGCGGGCTCGACCCCGACGCCCTGCTCACCCCGGCCGAGCTCGACGCCCGCACCCGCGCGGTGCAGGACTTCGCCGCGCTGTTCACCGAGCTGATCGGCCGGCGGCGAGCGCACCCCCGCCAGGACCTGATAACCGCGCTCGCGCAGGTCGAGGCGGACCGCGACACGCTCTCGGAGCACGAGCTGCTCGGCACGCTGCTCATCCTCGTCGTCGCCGGGCACGAGACCACCGTCAACCTGATCGGCAACGGGCTGCTCGGCCTGTTGCGCCATCCCGACCAGTTCGCCCGGCTGCGCGCCGACCCGGACCTCGCGCTCCCCGCCGTCGACGAGATGCTGCGCCACGATCCGCCGGTGCACCTCACGACCCGCACCGCCCGCGCCGAGCTGACGGTCGGCGGGCGGGTGTTCGCCCCCGGCGACGCCGTCATCGTTCTGCTCGGCTCGGCCAACCGGGATCCCGAGGCGTTCGCGCGACCCGCGGAGCTCGACCTCTCCCGGTACGCGGGCGAGCCACGGCCACGCCGGCACCTCGCCTTCGGCCTCGGCCTGCACTACTGCCTCGGGGCGTCGCTGGCGCGGCTGGAGATGGAGGCCGTGCTGCGCGCCGTGGCGACCCGCGTGGGCCGGTGCGAGCTGCTCGCCGAACCGCTCTACCGCCCGAACCTCGTCGTCCGCGGCATGTCCGAGCTGGTCGTCCGCCTGCAGGAAGAGAGCACGCCATGACCGCCGTCCATACCGACCCCGAGGCCGTCCCCGGGTTCGACGCCTTCGAACCCGTCCACCGGGCCGATCCATACCCCGCCTTCCGGCGGGCCCGGGAGGCGTCCGCGGCCTGTTCGCTGCGGCTCGGCGACGTGCCGGTCACGGTGTTCACCCGCTACGAGGAGTGCGCCACGATCCTGTCGAGCCCGCAGTGGGGCCACGGCTACCGGGCCGGCATCAGCCCGTTCCGGGACCCGGGCGCGCGCATCCCGGGCTCGTTCGTGCGGATGGACCCGCCCGAGCACGGCCGCTTCCGCAGCCTGGTCAACAAGGCGTTCACCCCCCGTACCGTCGCGAGCCTGGTCCCGGTCGTCGAGCGTGTCGTCGAGTCGCTGCTCGATGCCGCGCTGGACCGCGGGGAGGTCGACGTGATCGCCGACCTCGCCGTCCCGCTCGCCCTGACCATGATCGGCGGCCGGGTGCTGGGCGTCCCCGCCCCGGACCGGCCCGCCCTGCGCGGCTGGGAGCTGGCCATCGCCCGCGGGACCGATCCCGACGAGCTGCTCCCACCCGACGCCGTCGCCGCCCGCAGCCTCGCCGCCCGCGACTGTGCGGCCTACTTCGCCGGCCTGGTCGCGCAGCGCCGCGCCGAACCGGCAGACGACCTGCTCAGTGCGCTCGTACTGGTCGAGGAGCACGGCGACCGGCTGACCGAGCCGGAGCTGGTCGGCATCTGCATGCTGCTGCTCGTGGCCGGCATGGAGACCTCGATCAACCTCATCGGGAACGGGGTGCTCGCACTGCTCCGGCACCCCGACCAGCTGGCCCTGCTGCGCGCGCGGCCCGGGCTGATGGCGTCGGCGCTGGAGGAGATGCTGCGCTACGACCTGCCCACGCAGTTCACGATCCGGGTGGCACTGTCCGACACCGAGGTCGGCGGCCGCCGGTTCGCCCGCGGCGACGGGGTGATCGTCGTGATGGCCTCGGCCGGGCGGGACGGCGCGGTGTATCCCGATCCCGACCGCTTCGACATCACCCGCTTCGACGGCCCCACCCCGGCCCGCAGGCACCTGGGCTTCAGCCTCGGCGTGCACTACTGCCTGGGTGCCCCGCTCGCCCGGATCGAGGCGAGCGCCGCGATCGGTGCCCTTCTCCGTCGCGCCCCCGACCTGGCGCTGGCCTCCGGCGAGCTGAGCTACCTGCCGAGCCTGATTCACCGCGGTCTGGTCCGGCTGCCCGCGCGGACCTGACCCGGTGATCGGCTGAACCACGGCACGGTCAAGCGCGGCTCGGAGGACCAGGCGACGCTCCGACGCCGATGAGGGTGCTCGGACCCCGTGCTGGTCGGCGTCCAGCACCCGGCGCTCGTCGGGACCCTGCCCGCCCACCAGGGCGACCAGCTCGGCGGGGACGACGTGGGCGCGTCCGGCGCAGCTGGGGACCGACCCGTTCGGCATCCGGCCCGGGCCCGGGCCCCGTCGACGGCCAGGTGCTGTGCCCGCCAGCCTCGGGCTGGATCCGGTCACCGGACCCCGCGACGGGCAGCACCGCGCCGCCGTCGCCGAGATCTGCGCGGCCTGCGCCACGGCCGGGATCACCGGCGACTCCGTCACCGAGGTCGGCCGGGACTTCCGGATGGTCGCCGCAGGCTCCGACGTCGGATTCCTCGAGGCAGGCGTGACCGCCGCCCGCGCGCGCCGAGACGCACTCACCACCAGCGAGAACGACACCGAAGGAGTCGCCACCGCATGAGCACCGTCAACACCCTGCGCGGACCCGTCGACAGCTCGCAGATCGGCACCACGCTGATGCACGAGCACCTCATGGTCCGCAACCCCGAGCTCGAGCGAAACATCGAGCACCCCGAGTACGACGAGGCCGCCATCTTCGCGCGGGCCCGCGCGAGCCTGACCTCGCTGCACGTGGACAAGGGCATCGACACCTTCGTCGACCTCACGGTCCTCGGCCTCGGCCGCGACATCCCGACGGTCCTGCGCCTCACCGAGGACGTACCACTCAACATCGTCGTGGCCACCGGCTACTACACCGCGAAGGACCTGCCGACCTACTTCCACACCCACGCCCCGGACGGTTTCGTCGGCCGCACCCTCGACGGCCCGGACGTGCTGGAGCGGATGTTCGTCGACGACGTCGTGAAGGGCGTCCCGCGCACCGACGGCGTCAGAGCCGGGATCATCAAGATCGTGACCGACGAGCACGGGATCACCCCCGACCTCGACCGCGTCTACCGGGCCGCCGCCCGCGCCCAGGCCGAGACCGGCGTGCCGATCTCCACCCACACCAACGTCTCCTACGCCAACGGCCGCGACCAGCAGAAGTGGTTCGTCGACAACGGCGTCGACCTCGGACGCACGATCATCGGGCACAGCGGCGACTCCACCGACCTGGGCTACCTCAAGGAGCTCATGGACAACGGCTCCTTCATCGGCATGGACCGCTTCGGCATGGAGTTCGTGCTCGACGACGAGAGCCGCATCGACACCCTCGTCAAGCTCATCGAGCAGGGCTACACCGAGCGCATCACCATCTCCCACGACGCCGGCTTCTTCTCCATCAACACCCCGACGTCGTGGCGGGCGAAGCACACGCCGAACTGGCACCACCACCGCATCTCCGACCACGTGCTGCCCGAACTGCGCAAGCGCGGGGTCACCGAGGACCAGATCACCCAGATCATGGTCGTCAACCCCGTCCAGGCCCTCACCGGCGACGTCGAGGCGACCCGGGCCGTGGCCGAGAAGGTCCTCGGCACGGGCCGGTCGTGACGGCCGACAAGATGCCCGTCTGGGAGCCGGGCGCCCACATCGACGTCCTCCTCGGCCCCGCCGAGCCCGTCCTGCACGGCCTGCTGCACCGTGTGGCCCTGCGCGGTGATCAGGACGCCGTCGTCGTGGTCGCGGACGAGCTCCCTGGGCCGGTTCCGCGCCTCGTCGCCGCACCCCGCTGCGCGGAGGCGCCGCCGGTCAGGGCACGAGGACGGCCGCGCCGGCGATCCGGTCCCCGGCCAGGTCGGCGAGCGCCCGGTCCGCCTCGGCGAGCGGCCGTACCGTGACGCTCGGCCGGACACCGAGCGCCGCCGCGAGGCGGAGGAACTCCTCGCCGTCTGCGCGGGTGTTGGCCGTGACGCTGCGCAGCTGCTTCTCCCGGAACAGCTCGTCGGCGTACACCAGCCCCGGCACGTCGGAGAGGTGGATCCCGGCGACGGCGAGCGTGCCGCCCTGGTCGAGCGCCCGCATGGCCACCGGGACCAGCTCACCGGCCGGCGCGAACAGCACCGCGGAGTCCAGCGGCTCGGGCGGCGCGGCGTCGGCGGGCCCGGCCGAGGCGGCGCCCAGCTCGAGGGCCAGCGCCCGTGCCCGCTCGGAACGGGTCAGCACGTGCACCACCGCCCCCTGCGCGATGGCGACCTGCGCGACGACGTGCGCGGACGCGCCGAACCCGTAGATGCCCAGCCGTCCCCCCGGCGGCAGCTCGGACCGCCGCAGTGCCCGGTACCCGACGATGCCCGCGCAGAGCAGCGGCGCGGCCTCGGTGTCGTCGAGCCCGGCAGGCAGCCGGTAGGCGTACCCCTCCGGCACGACGGCGTACTCGGCGTAGCCGCCGTCGGCGTCCCATCCGGTGAACGCCGCGTCCGGGCAGAGGTTCTCGCGTCCGCAGCGGCACCACCGGCACCGGCCGCAGGTCCCGCGCAGCCACGCGATCCCGATCCGGTCCCCGGGCGCGAAGCGCACCGCCCCCGGCCCGCGCCGGTCCACGACGCCGACGATCTCGTGGCCGGGCACCGTGGAAGGCCGGCGCGGCTCCAGGTCTCCCTCGGCGAGATGCAGGTCGGTGCGGCACACGCCGCACGCGAGGACCCGCACCCGGACCTCACCGGTCCCCGGCTGCGGGTCCGGGCGGTCGACGCGGCGCAGCGGCCCGCTGCCCATCGGGCCGGGCCGCTGGATCTCCCATGCACGCATGCGACGAGCCTGACCGAGCGGCGGCGCGCCGACCAGGGACCGCTCGGTCCAGCTCACGTGCCGACCGCCCCTTGCGCGCGGGCCTACGCCCCGGCCGGTACGGACGTCGCGGGACCCTGTCCCGCTGTCGGCAACCGGAGGCACCGTCGTCCGGAGCAGGTCACAACGGGACGCGCCAGCTCAGCCGGGTCCCGCGGACCGGCCCCGGCGTCACGCTGCACCCGCCACCGCGACTCCGCGCGCGCTGCTCCAGGTTGCGCAACCCGCTGCGGGCCGCGTCCGGGTCGAATCCGACGCCGTCGTCGACCACCTCGACCAGCAGATCCTCCCCCGCTTCCACGGTGACGGTCACCGACGACGCAGCGGCGTGCCGCACCACGTTGCTCACCGCCTCCCGCACGACGGCGACGGCGTGCGTCCCGATCTCGGGCGGGACGAGCGCGTCGAGCGGTCCTGAGATGCGCACCGACGGCGCCATCCCGGAGCCGGCCGCCGCCTCTGCTGCGGTGTCCAACAGCCTCCTGCTCAACCCGCCCGCCGGACCTTCCCCGGCGGTGTGCAGGTCGAAGATGGCGGTACGGATCTCGCGGACCGTCGTGTCCAGCTCCTCCACCATGTGCGCCAGCCGGTCCCGCGTGTCCGGATCCGTGCTGCGCCGCATCGCCCCTTGTGCCTGCATGCCGGTCGCGAACAGCCGCTGGATCACATGATCGTGCAGGTCGCGCGCGATCCGGTCCCGGTCGGCGAACACGTCGAGCTGCCGCAGTGCCCGGTTCTTCTCACCCAGCTCCAAGGCCAGCATGGCCTGATCGGCGAAGGAGGTGAGCAGCGGTACCTCACCGGGGAGGAAGGGCGACCCGTCGGGTCGGCGCAACGCCACCAGTATTCCGGTCACCGACTCCTGCGACCGCAGGGGCACCGCCACGGTCGGGCCGTAGTCCGCCAGCACGCTGCCCGAGCCGCCGAGCAACGTCCCCGAGGTGGGGGCCAGCACCGCTGCTCGGCTGTCCAGCACCTCACGGAGCAACGGGTCGTCACCGCTGATGTGGCGACCGACCAGTCCTGCGCGGTCGGGCCCGCTCTGGCCCCGGATCGTGAAGTCCCCGCTGTCCGGCTCCGGACCGAGCACGATCATCGTGGCATCCGAGCCGGTGAGCTCCAGGGCGCGCTGCGCGATCAGGTGCAGTGCGTCGTCGTCCGTCGCCCCTGACAGCAGCTCACTGCGGATCTCCGCCGAGGCCTCCAGCCACTGCTGGCGCAGCCGGGTCTGCTCGAAGAGGTCCGCGTTCTGCACCGCGATCCCCGCGGCCGCGGCCAGCGCCCGCACGACCGCCTCGTCCGCGGCGGTGAACTCACCGCCCCCGGCCTTCTCGGTGAGGTACAGGTTGCCGTACACCGAGTCACGAACCCGGACGGGAACGCCCAGGAAGGACCGCATCGGCGGATGGTTCGCCGGGAACCCCACCGACGACCGGTGGGTTCCGAGGTCGGCCAGGCGCAGCGGCCGTGGATCGAGGATCAGCTGCCCGAGCAGCCCCTTCCCCTGCGGCAGCGGGCCCATCGCCGCCCGGGTCTCCTCGTCCAGCCCGACGTGCAGGAATCGCGAGAGCCCGCCGCTGGGGCCGAGCACTCCGAGCGCGCCGTAGCGGGCGTCCACCAGGTCGGCCGCCGATTCGACGATCCGCCGCAGCGTCGCGTCGAGTTCCAGCCCTTCCCCGACCGCCATCACCGCGTCGAGCAGCCCCTGCATCCGGTCGCGCGTGGACGCCATCTCCGTCAGCCGGTCCTGCACCTCGCGCAACAGCTCGTCCAGCCGCAGCCCGGACAGCATCTGTGCCATGGCCGGGCGTTCCCCGGCATCCGGGTCGGTGCTGTTCAACGCCGTCCTCCTCGTCTCTCTCCGACGAACGTCACCGGATGGAGGCGTTCCCGCACCCGGCCAGTGTGCCGAGGCCCATGACCCCGGGAGAAGGGTCGTTCGTCCGTATCGATGCCAGAGCTGCACGGGGACAGTCGACGCACACCCGCTGCGACCCGCACGGACTCCTTCCACGACCCGGGGGCGCCACGATCATGACCGACATCCCCTCGACCCTCGGCCTCACCGGTGAGCAGGTCGAGCACGTCCTCGCGACGGCGGGGCGAGCCCCGTCCCTGCACAACGCGCAGCCCTGGCTGTTCCGGTTGCGCACGGACGTCATCGAGCTGCACGCGGATCCGCGGCGTCGTCTCCCGGCCGTCGATCCCGACGACCGGGAGCAGCGCATCGCCTGTGGGGCCGCCCTGTTCACCCTCCGCCTCGCCCTGCACGGCCAGCATGTCCGGCCGATCGTGACCCTGTTCCCCGATCCGGCCCAGCCGGACCTGATCGCCGCCGTCCGCCATGGAGGCACGCGGGCCGCCACACCGGAGCAGCAGCGTCTGCTGCGAGCCGTCCCGCTGCGGCGCACCAACCGCCATCCGTTCACCGACGCCGCGGTCACCCAGCAGGAGCTGTACGCCCTGCGCCGCGCCGCCCTCGACGAGGGAGCGTGGCTGCACGTCGTCGACAGTGCCGGTGACCGCGCCCAGGTGCGGCGGCTCGCCGTCCTCGCCCATCAGCAGCAGGTCGCCGACCCCGCGTTCACCGACGAGCTGGAGAGCTGGACGGGAACCGGGCCCGATCGACGCGACGGCGTCCCCGCCTCGTCGGGCGGCCCCCAGCCCGCCCCGCAGGACCGCTGGGTCCTGCGTGACTTCAGCGCGGGCTCCGCACCCGACCGGGTACCCGGCAAGGACTTCGAGCAGGACCCGATCATCGCCGTCCTCACCTCCCACCTCAGCGGACAACGGGCCGAGGTGCAGGCCGGCCAGGCTCTGCAGCGGGTCCTGCTCGCCGCCACAGCCGACGGGCTCGCCGTGTCGTTCCTCTCGCAGATCGTCGAGGTGCCCGGCCCCCGCGACCAGCTGCGCATGCTCATCGGTGCGACCCGCCCACCGCAGGTCGTGCTGCGCATCGGCCGTGGCTGGCCCGTCATGGCGACGCCACGGCTCCCCGTCGCCGACCTGATCATGAACGAACCGTCCCGCCGGTCCTGAGGAACCGCGGGATGCGGCTCCCCGGGGCGCCGGACGGCCGCGAACCGGCGGCCAGGTCCACGGAGCTCGCAGCGGTGGTCGGTCCGGTGCCGTCGGGCGTCTCCGGCGGCCGTCACCCGGGGTCGGATCGCGGGTCGGCCCCGGCCGGGACGACGACCACCGGGCACGTCGCATCACGCAGGCAGCGCTGGGCGACCGAACCGACCGGAAGGTCCTCCATACGGCCGCGCCCGTCGTGGCCGACCACCAGCATCACCGCCCCCCGCGACCGGACGACGAGGGCGTGTGCCGCCTCACCGGCCACGGCGTCGACGTCGAGCGGGACCAGCCGGGCGGGCGGGTCCATGCCACCCACCACCTCGTCCACGACCCGCCGGGCACCGGCGAGCACGGCGCTGCGCAGGTCGACCGGTGACGTGCCCGCCTGCGCACGGTCCGGCACCGCTGCGCCCGGTGTCGCCGCGTAGGCCGCCACCACTTCCACGCGACCCTCGCGCCGTGCGGCTTCGCGCACAGCACGGGCCAGCGCGGCCCGGGCCCCTGCGGAGCCGTCCATGCCCACCACGATGCGTTCACCCACGCTGTCCACGCTCCTCCTCGTCCCGCGCAGCAACCGGCGTACCCCGGCTCCGGGCCGGTGCGGCGTGCGTCCTGGTGTGACGGTTCCGCGGTACGGGACGTCACGGCCAGTACCGAAGGTCCCGGCTCGGGCGGACCGGGGACACCGCCCGCCACCTCCGTCTCCGCCCGCACCGGGCCGCACGACCCACCGATGCCCCGCAGAACGGCCCGCCCGGGAGGGCGACGGCCCGTGGCCCCGGACGCCCGGTGTGGCGAGGCTGGGTACGGAGGTGCAGAGCATGCCGATCAGGTTGCGGTGCTGGTCGACAGCCGTGTCCTCGATCCCGTCCGGGGCGCCGCGTCTCACGTCGGGAGCGCACGCAGGTAGGGATCCTCGGGTGCTGTGGCAACGACCCGGGCCCGCAGGTCGACCGCGTGCGCCGCGCCCGCCGCCCATACCAGCGGGTTGATCTCCGCCTCGGCCAGCTCGGGCAGCTGCTCGGCGAGCCAGGCCATCCGCGTGACGGCGTCACCGGCGGCCCGGCGCAGCTCGGCGGCGTCGCCGCGGTCGAGCAGGCCGCTCGCCGCGTGGAGCCCGCCGAGCATCTCGTCGAGGTCGGCGGCCGTCGCCGGCACCAGGCAGTGCGCGCGGTCGTCGACGAGGTCGGTGGTGGTTCCGCCGAGCCCCAGCGTCACCAGCGGACCGCACAGCGGGTCGCTGGTGACCCCGACCAGCAGCTCCAGGCCCGGCGCCGCCATCGGCTGCACGACGACGCCGCGCAGCCGGTCGGTGAAGTCCTCCTGGAATCGGGCCATCCCGACCCGGATGCTCCGCGGCGAGTCCAGGCCCAGTCGCACGGCCCCGGCCCGGCTCTTGTGCACGACGCCCGCCACGTCCGCTTTCAGCGCCACCGGCGTGCCGTACGCCTCCCAGCGGCGCACCGCCTCCTCGGAGGTGTGCACCACGGCCGTCGGGACGAGCGGCAGCCCGGCCGCGCGGGCGAGCTCGACCGCGCGTGCCGGGTCGAGCCAACCGCCGTCCGGGTTGTCGGCCAGCACCGCGTCCACGATCTCGCGGGCCCGCCCGGGGTCGACCCCGGACGGCACCGGGGCCGGGGCGTGGCGGCGACCCAGCCACCGCGCCCGCTGCACCGCGCCGGCCAGCGCCCGCACGGCGGTGGAGGGATCGGCGAACGAGGGGGTCCACGCGGCGGGGCGCGGGCCGTCCGGGTGCGGCCGGGCCACGGCCTCGGCCTGCCCCAGCCGGACCGCGACGACGGGGCGGGCCGGACGGCCGTCCAGCACGGCGCCGAGACCGTCGAGCGGATCCCCGAGCGCGGTACCGGCCGAGATCGCGACGACCGCGTCGACCGCGGGGTCGGCGAGCACCGCCTCGATGACGCGGCCGAACGTTCCGGGCGCCACGGTGGCCGTGGTGTCGACCGGATTGGTCACCGCGGCCGTGTGCGGCAGCATCCCGCCCAGCACGGCGCGGGTCGGTTCCCCGAGCGGAACGACGTCGAGGCCGTGGCGGGCGCACGCGTCGGCGGCGAGCACCCCCGCCCCGCCCGCGTTGCTCACCACCGCGACCCGCGGACCGGTGGGCAGGGGCTGCGCCTGCAGCAGCGCGAGGAGGCCCACCAGATCGGTGAGGTCGTCGACGGCCAGCACCCCGGCCTGGGCGAAGAGCGCATCCCGTACGACGCGGGGAGTCGCGGTCGCTGCGCTGTGCGACGCGGCCGCCCGCCGACCGGCGTCCGAGCTGCCCGACCGGACGGTCAGCACCGGTGTGCGCCGGGCCAGCCTGCGGGCGAGCCGGGAGAACTGGCGGGGGCGCCGCATCGACTCCACGTAGAGCACTGCGGCACGGGTGCGCCCGTCCGCGGACCACCACAGGAGCAGGTCGTCGGCGTTGACGTCCGCGCTGTCGCCGGTGGACACCGCCGTCGAGACGCCCAGCCCGAGCCGGTCCAGCGCGGTGGCCAGCGCGATCAGCACCCCGCCCGACTGGACGGCCAGCCCGATCGGCCCGGCGGTCAGGGGTGCGGCGAAGCTCGCCTGCAGCCGCACGGCCGGGTCGGTGTTGACCAGGCCGAGGCAGTTGGGGCCGACCATCCGCATGCCGTGCCGTGCGACCGTGTCGGCGAGGCGCCCGGCGAGCACGGCGTCGTCGGTGACGCCCGCGGTGATCACCAGCAGGGCGCGCACGCCGCGGAGCCCGCACTGCTCGGCGACCTCGGGGACGGCGGCGGCCGGCACGCAGAGGACGGCCAGGTCGACGTCCCGCGGCAGGTCCGCGACCCGGGGCACGCACGGCACGCCCGCCACGGCGGCGGAGTGCGGGTTGACGGCGAACACCGGGCCGGTGAAGGCGCTCTCGACGATCCGGCGCAGCACGAGGCGTCCGACGGACCCCGCCCGGCGCCCGGCCCCGATCACGACGACCGACCGCGGCGCCAGCAGCGGGTGCAGGCTGGCCACATCGGCGCGGGACGCGCGCTCGGACACGGCGTCCAGGTAGCGCTCGACGTCCGGCCCGGACTCCGTCGAGCACGGCAGGTCGAGCTCGACCCGGCACACGTCCCCGTCCCGCTCGGTGTGCATCGGCAGCCCGCTGTCGCGCAGCACACGGAGCATGTCGTCGTTGACCGCGAGGACGTCGGCGACGAGCCGGTCGACGCCCTGCGCCCTGGCCGCGGACACCAGGTGCTCCAACAGCAGCGACGCGACACCGCGGTGCTGCTCGTGGTGCGCGACGGCCACCGCGACCTCGGGCGCGACACCGTCCGGCTCCCGGCGGTAGTGCGCCACACCGACCAGCCGGTCACCGCGGAAGGCGCCGACGGCGGTCGCGTCCCCGGCGACGACGACGTCGGCCACCTGCCCGTCGCCCACCCGGGAGGCGGTGAAGAAGCGCAGGTAGTGGTCGTCGCGCGGGAGGTCGCGGTGCAGGGCCTCGACGGCGTGGTGGTCGGTCGCGTCCAGCCGGCGGATCGCGACGTTCGCGCCGTCGGCGAGCAGGGCGCGGCGCTCGGCCGGTCCGGTCATACCCCCACTCCACCCGGCGCGATCGCGCAGGCGGCAGGGCCGACCGACCCGGTCGGGGGGGACCGTCGACCTCGGATCGACTCCGGAGTCCCGTCGCGGTCGCGGTGTCCTGCGCCCGGCAGAGCCCCCCGCCGGGCACACCGGGACCTCCGGCCCTTCCGGCTCCGGTCGGCGCCGCGGCACGCTCGGTTCCGGGTCGACGGAGGGACGAGGTCATGGACACGACGGCGCTGGTGGAACGGGTCGAGAGCGCACTGCGGGTGAACCGGGTGTTCGGCGAGCCGGTGACGGTGGACGGGGTCACGGTCATCCCGGTGTCCCACGTCGGCGGCGGCGCGGGCGGCGGTGAGGGACGCGAGGTCCGCGCCGACGGGGAGACGGCCCCGGCCCGGCCGTCCGGCGAGGGATCGGGCGGCGGGCTCGGCTGGACCGGCCACCCCTGCGGCGTGGTCGTGCTGCGCGACGGGGAGGCCAGGTGGCTCCCTGCGCTCGATGTGAACCGCCTGGTCAGCGCCGTCGCAGTGGTGCTGGTCGCCGGTGCGCTGGCGGTCCGCGCGTTCGCCCGTCCGCGGAGCTGACCGTCACATGGCGACCACGACGAGCACCCTGGGCGCGCTCACCGTGACGAGCGGCCCGGCCGGGGTGCCCGCCTGGGTCCGACGGTGGTGCCGACGCTGCGGGGTCCCGCTCCGCGGAGCCCCGGAACCCGGCCGGCAGGCGGCCGCACTCGCCGGTGGCGGGGCACTGCTCGTGGCCCGCGGCCACCAGGAGCAGCCCACGCGCCCCGTCGTCGTCGCGGCCGTGCGTGACCTGCCCGCCGACGGCCCGGTGCTCGCCGCCGCCGCGGAGGCGGCCGGCCACCTGGACGGCAGCGTGCTCGCGGTGCACGCCGTGCCGCTGTCGTTCGGGGAGCGCAGCGTGGGGCTGGGCGAGGCCGTACGGCACGGACTGCGCCTGCTCGACGAGTCCGCCGACGTGCTCGGCCGCACGGGGATCCCGGTCGAGGTCCGCCTGGTGCGCCGGTGGCCGCACGAGATCGTCGGCGCGGAGGTCGGTGCGGACCTCGGCGCGGGCCTGCTCGTACTGGGCTGTGCCCGCCGCGACCCGCTGCAGCCCTTCGGCCCGGTCGTCCGCAGCGCCCTGTGCCACGCGCCGTGTCCGGTGCTGGTCGTCCCCGGCCACCCGTGAGCGGTTCCCCTGCGGCCGGTCGTCCCGGGCTCTCCGGACGTGCCCGGTCGGGTCCACCGACCCTGGATCACCGTCGACGCGCCGCGGAGGCTGGCCGGGTGCTGCACCACGACACGCGACCCCACGCCACGCACCTGGACGCACTGCGCACGGTACTGGTGGCCTGGGTCATCGCCGGGCACGCCCTGATGGGTTACTCGGCCGTGGGCGGCTGGGCCTACGACGAGGTCCACGAGGTGACGTTCACCCCCGCGGCCGAGCTGGTGCTGGTCGCGCTGCTCGGCCCGACGGGCCTGTTCGTGATCGGCGTGTTCTTCTTCGTCTCCGGGCTGCTCACCGAGTCGGCGCTCGCCCGGCACGGCGCGGGCGCCTACGTGCGCAGCCGCATGCTGCGGCTGGGCCTGCCGTGGGCCGCGTCCGCGCTGCTCGTCTGGCCCGCCTCGGTCTGGCTGGCCTACACCGCGGCCGGGCGCGACGTGTCCTTCCTCTGGGTCCTCACCCACCGCCAACCGCTGCTGGACTCCGGCTCGCTCTGGTTCGCGCTGGTGCTGCTGGTGTACTCGGTGGCGTTCGCGGCGTGGTACCGCCTGTCCGGGCCGCCGGCCGCCGCGCCGCGCCCGCTCACCGCGGCGCACCTGGGCGGCGCCGCCGTCGCCGTCGCGCTGGTCTCGTTCGTGGTCCGGCTGGTGTTCTCGGCGCGCAGCGGGCAGGTCGGTGACCTGCACCTGTGGCAGTGGCCGCAGTGCGCGGGCATGTTCGTCCTCGGGGTGGCCGCGGCCCGGCGCGGGTGGGTGGCGCAGGTGCCCGACCGGATCCGCCGCGGCTGCGGGGTGGCCGTGCTCGCCGTGCTGGTGCTGCTGCCGGTCGCGGCACTCGCCTCGGGGGTGCGCGACGTCGCGCGCGACGCGGGGCCCTACCTGGGCGGCTGGAACGCGGCGGCGCTCGCGACCGCCGCCGCCGAGGCGGTGCTGGTGGTCGCCGGGTCGGTGTGGCTGGTCGGGCTGGCCGGGCACCACGGCCTCGGGGCCGGTCCGCGCGCCACGGCCCTCGCCAGGGCCGCGTTCCCCGCGTTCGTGGTGCAGGGCCCGGTCCTCATCGGCCTCGCCGTGCTGCTGCGCCCGCTCGACCTGCCGGCGGAGGTGAAGGCGCCCCTGGTCGCGGCGGCGGCCCTGTGGGTGTGCTTCGGGCTCGGCCGGGTCGTCTCCCGGCGGCGGGACCGCGCCCGGCCCCCGGCGCAACGGCCGGTCCCCGGTGCCTGAGCGGCCGGCCGGCGCGATCCACCACGTCGACTTCGGCGGGTCGGGCCCCGACATCGTCCTGGTGCACGGGCTCGGCGGCTCCCACCTGAACTGGGACCTGCTCGCACCCCGGCTCACCGCTCACGGCCACGTCCTCGCCCTGGACCTGCCCGGCTTCGGGCTCAGTGCCCCGAGCGGCCGGGCGGCGACGGTCGACCGCAACGTCGGCGTGCTGGAGGCGTTCGTCCGCACCCGCACCCGCCCGCCGGTCGTGCTCGTCGGCAACTCGATGGGCGGCCTCGTGGCGGTGCTGCTCGCGGCCCGCTCCCCCGGACTGGTGCGCGGCCTCGTGCTGCTCGACCCGGCGCTGCCCGCGCCGTCGCGGGTGCTCCGGTCCCCGGCCGCGGCGGTGGAGCTGCTGCTGCACGCGGTCCCCGGCGTCGGCGAGCGCGTCCGGGCCGCGCGACGGCGCAGGCGGGGGCCGCGCCGGACCGTGCACGACACGCTGCGGCTGTGCGGGGTCGACCCGGCCCGGTTGCCGCCCGACCTCGTCGAGCGGTCGGTCGCCCTCGCCGCCGGCCGGTTCGACGTCGCCGGGATGGACCGGGCGTTCCTCTCCGCGTCGCGGTCGCTGGCCTGGGCCCTGCTGCGGGCGCGCCGGTACCGCACGGCGCGGCGGGCCGTCCGGGTGCCGGTCCTGCTCCTGCACGGCGACCGGGACGCGCTGGTGCCCGTCTCCGCGGCTCGGGCCGTGGCCGCGCAGCACCCGGCGTGGCGCTACGTCGAGCTGCCGGGGGCGGGACACCTGCCCCAGCTCCAGGAGCCGGCGACCGTCGCGCGGCTGGTGGGCGGGTGGCTCGACGGGCTCCCCGGGGAGTCAGCGGCGGCGGACGGCCCGGCCGCTCGAGACGGGACCGGAGAAGGCCACGGCCACGCCGGCGACGAAGCCGAAGTCGTACCAGCCGCCGGAGTTGCGCACCTCGTAGACGCTGACGGCGTCGGTGAACAGCGACACGACGAAGGTGACCGGCAGGATCAGGCCGTGCCACAGGCCGAGCCAGAACCCGGCGGCCTCCGGCACGGCGACGAGCTGCGGATTCGGTCCGGCGGCGCACCCGACCAGTAGTCCGGCCACGGCGAGCAGCACCAGCGACGACACCACCGGCCGTACCGCACCCGAGCTCCGTCCACGCTGCTCCGTCACGACCGTCCTCCCGCTGCGGTTCCCGTGCTGCGATCCCACGCCCCGACGGCGGCCCGCCGCCCGGGCCGGGTGGTCCGACGTGGCGCGCGAACGGACCGCCCGGCAGGGGCCGCCCGGCCCTTGCACCCGGCCGAGCCGGTCCGGCGGACCGCGCCGCGGGCCCACCGGCCCCGGCCTCCCCGGCCGGACGACCCTGCTGCCCGCGACCCGGGCCGCCCACGATGGTCGGGCGGGGCCACCGGGCCCCAGCGGCAGACCGGCGCCTCGGCAGCGCCCGGAGGGAGCACCATGACCGGTCCGGCCCGGCCCGTTGTCGCCGGCGCAGACGGCTCCGCCGCGTCGATGCTCGCCGTCGCCTGGGCGGCCGCGGAGGCGAGCCGGCGCGGCCTCCCGCTCACGATCGCCCACGTCACCGGGACCCGGCCGGACGGGCCGCTGCTCGCCGAGAGCATCGTCGACGACGCCCGCGAGCTCGCGCGGTCGGTGGCGCCCCGTCTGGCCGTGCGCACCGTCGTCCGCGACGGCGACCCGGTCGAGATCCTGACCGACCTCGGGCGCGACTGCGCGCTGCTGGTCGTCGGGCACCGGGGATCCGACGGCCACCCGGGGCCCGGACCGGGTTCGACGTCGGAGGCCGTGGCCCGGACCGCCCCCGTCACGGTGGCCGTCGTCGGCATGGACGAGGACCGCTTCCCGCTGGAGCGGTGCACCGGTCCCGCCCTCCCCCCACCCTCGGCCGTCCGGCTGGACCGGCCGAGCACCGTCCCCGGCCCCGCCCGTACCCGGGTCGAGGCCCCCTGACCGCTCCGAGGAGGAACCGTGACCGCTCCACACGACGAATCGCCCCACCCGCCCGCAGCCGGCCCGGTCGCACCCGTCGACCGGCGGCTGCGCCGCTCCCGCCGCGACCGCATGGTCGGCGGGGTGTGCGGAGGCATCGCCCGCTACCTCGACGTCGACCCCGTGCTGCTGCGCATCGCCGCGGTGGCCCTCGCCCTGTCCGGCGGCGTCGGCGTGCTGGCCTACCTGCTGGCCTGGATCGTCATCCCGGACGCGACGGACGACGAGCCCGAGCGTGCGCCGACCCGGGCGAACCGGCACGACGTGGCGATCACGGTCGGGGCCGCCCTCGTCGGTCTCGGGGCCCTGCTGATACTGCGCCAATGGATGCCCGGCTTCGGCGCCGGGATGTTCTGGCCGCTGGTGGTGGCCGCCGCGGGCGTCCTCGTGCTGATCTCGGCCCGGCGGTGACCGCGATGTCGATGACACCGGCCACCTCCCCGGAGAGCGTGCGGCGGCCCAGCGCGGACCCCGCCGACGACCGCCGCCCCGGTCCGCGCTGGGGCCGGATCGTGCTCGGCCTGCTGCTCACCACGGGAGGCGTGGGCTGGCTGCTCGACGGCGTGTCCGTCCCGGTGCCGTGGAACCTGCTCCCGTCCGCCGGCCTCGTCGTCGTCGGGGTGGTGCTGCTGCTGAGCCTGGCCGGCGGCACCGGCCGCGCCGACGTCGTCGTGATCGGGTTCGTGCTCCTCGTGGCGGCGGTCGCGGTGGGAGCGGGGGCCGGGCGCTTCGCCGGCCCGGTCGGCGACCGCACGATCGTCCCGTCGACGACCGGCTGGCCCGCACCGACCCGGATCTCCGCGGGGACGGTGACCGTCGACCTCACCGGCACGGCGCTGCCCTCGACCGGCCGGCTCGAGGTGGCCGTCGGCGCCGGCCGGGTCGTGCTGCGGCTGCCCGCCGAGACCCCGGTCCGCGTGCACAGCACCGTCGTGATGGGCACGATCGTCGCCGACGGCGTCGCGATCGGGCAGGGCGTCGACCTGGACTGGACGGCCCCGGGCACCGGGGATGCGCCCGTCGCGGTGGAGATCGGCGTCGGTGCGGGCGAGGTGGAGGTGACCCGTGAGCGCTCCTGACCACCCCGCACCCGTCCTCGGCGCGGCGGCCGGCTTCCTGCTCGCCGGCCTCGCCCTGTTCCTGCAGGAGCTCGACCTGCTGTCCCTGCGCTGGTCGATGGTGCTGCCGTCGATCGTGATCACGACCGGCTTGGTGACCCTGTTCGCGGGTGCCGTCGGCGCCCACCGGTCCCGGGGCGCGCGATGAGCGGCGACGCGGCCCCGCCCGCGGTACCGGACCCGCCCAGGCTCCTCCGGATCGGCTCCATGATCAAGCAGATGCTCGAGGAGATCCACGCGATGCCGCTGGACGACCGGGGCAGGCAGCGGCTCGCGGCGGTCTACGGGCGGGCCGTGGCCGAGCTGGAGGAGATCCTGCCCGCAGAGCTGCGCACGGAGTTCGAGGAGATCGTCCCGCCGCTGGTCACCGGGGCCACGGTGTCCGACGCCGAGCTGCGGATCGCCCAGGCCCAGCTCGTCGGCTGGCTCGAGGGCGTGTTCGAGGGCGTCCAGTTCGCGGTGACCGTGCGCAATGCGCCGTCCGCTCCACCGGCCGGGGCACGCGGCGGACACCCGTGGGCCCTGACCCCGTGACGGGCCGGCCCACCCGCCGGCGCCGTCGGACCCGATCCGGCGCGGCTCGCCGCCGCCCGGTGCACCCCTGAGGAGAGGACACCGTCGTGAGCGTCGAACTGGCCACCGTGCCCGGGCGGCGGACCCCCCTCCACGCGCTCGGCGGGCGGCTGGTGGAGATCAGCCCGTACGTGCCGATCGCCTCGTCCGCACGCGTCGGGGTGTCGATCTCCACCTACCTCGACCGGATCGCCTTCGGCGTCACCGGCGACCGCGATGCGGCCTCCGACGTCGACGTGCTGGCCCGCGGCATCGCCGGGAAACCCACCGAGCTGGTGGCCGCCGCCACCGCGGGCAGCCGGACGTGAGCGGCGCGGAGCCGCCCGTCCCGGGAGCGGTGGCCGACGGCCGCGACCGCCGCATCGACGTCGGCGGGCCCGTGCACTACGTCGACTTCGGCGGCCGCCCCGGCGGGCCGACGTTCGTGCTCGTGCACGGCCTCGGCGGGTCGCATCTCAACTGGGAGCTGTTCGCGCCGCTGCTCACCCCGACGGGCCGGGTGCTGGCCGTCGACCTGCCGGGGTTCGGGCTCAGCGAGCCCGGGGAGCGGCCCGCGACGGTGCCGGCCAACGTCCGGGTGCTGGAGAGCTTCGTGCGGCGCGTCGCCGACGGACCGGTGGTGCTGGTCGGCAACTCGATGGGCGGCATGATCTCGATCCTGCTGGCCGTCCGCGCCCCGGAGCTGGTCAGCGGCCTGGTGCTGCTCGACCCGGCGCTGCCGCTGCCGCTACGGGCCTCGGGCCCGCGGGAGGCGGTCGTCGGGGGGGCCTTCCTGACCTACGCGCTGCCCGGGGTGGGCGAGCGGCTCATGCGCGGCAGGCACCGGCGCCTGGGCCCGCGCGAGCTGGTGCACGCGACGCTGCGGCTGTGCGGGCTCGACCCGGCCGCGCTGCCACCCGAGCTCGTCGCGCGGTCGGTCGCGCTGGTCGAGCGGCGGGCCGACGTCGCGGGGATGGACCGCGCGTTCCTCTCGGCGTCCCGGTCGCTGGCCTGGGTGCTGACCTTCGCCCGTCCCTACCGGGCCGCGATGTCCTCGGTCACCGTCCCGGTGCTGCTGGTGCACGGTGACCGGGACCGGCTCGTGCCGGTGGCCGCGGCCCGCGACGCCGCCCGGCGCAACCGCGGCTGGCGCTATGTCGAGCTGCCCGGTGTCGGGCACGTGCCGCAGCTGCAGGTGCCCGACCGGCTGGCCGCTCTCGTGACCGGGTGGCTGGCGGCGACGCGGTCGTGACGCGCGGCGGGTGCCGGACCGGAACGGGACCACCGGCGGCCGCGGAGGGTCTCCCGGCCGGTGGTCGGCGGCGCGGGCCGGCGGGACCATCGGGGCGCACGGAGGGAGCCGAGATGCGAGCACCCGGCACGATCGTCGTCGGCGTGGACGACACGGCGGGCGGGCGGGCCGCGCTGCGCCACGCGGTGGCCGCGGCCGCGCGGACCGGGGCCGCCGTCGAGGTGGTCACCGCCTTCCCGGACCCCGACCTGCCGCCCGGTGTCCTCGGCGGCGCACCGCTCGGCCGGCCCGGCGCGCTCGCGCAGGTGCTGCGGGAGTCGGTGCGGGACCACGTCGCGGCCGTGGTCGAGCAGGTGCTGGCCGACCTGCCCGCCCCCCACCCGCCCGTGACGGTGCGTGCCGTCGCGGGACGACCCGTCGAGGTGCTCCTGCGCGCCGCCGCCGGAGGCGACCTGCTCGTCGTCGGCTCGCACCGGGGGGTCGGCCCGGTCGGGCGGCGCTGCGTCCGGCGGGCCCCCTGCCCCGTGACGGTCGTGCGCGGGTGACGGGCGCGCGGTCAGGAGCGGCGGAACCACCGCCGCCACCCGCCACCCGACCTCGGGGCGGGCGCGCAGCGGCAGCGCTGCGCCGCCGGCACCCCGGTCAGCACCTGCTCGACGTGCTGACCGCACCCGCGGTAGGTGGCCAGTCCGCACGTCCGGCACATCGCCCGCTGACACACGTGGTTCCTCCGTTGCTCGATGATGGCCCAGGAGTGGACGGTCACCGACGCGGCGCCCTCACCGGCACGCCGCAGGACGTCGTGCTCGCCACCGTGGTGGTCGCCCGAGCCGGAGACCACCACGCGGGCCCGGGGTCAGCGGGCCGCCGGGGCCACGGCCGGGCACTCGGTGTAGCGCAGGTACGGGGTGACGACCCGGTGGCCGGGGAACAGCGACGCGGCCTCGATCGCGTCGATGCCCAGCCCGATGATCACGTCCTCACCGGGGCGCCAGTCGGCGGGCGTCGCGACGGGCCACGACTCGGTCAGCCGGAGGCTGTCGACGGCGCGGAGGATCTCGTCGAAGTTGCGTCCGGTGGACATCGGGTAGCTCAGGCTCAGCCGGACCCGTTTGTCCGGGCCGATCACGAAGACCGTCCGCACGGTGGCGACGTCGCTCGCCCCCGGATGGATCATGTCGTAGAGCTCGGACACCCGCCGGTCGACGTCGGCGATCATCGGGAAGTCGATCGGGTTGCCCTGCGTCGCGGCGACGTCGGCCTCCCAGCGCAGGTGGGACTCCACCGGGTCGACGGACAGGCCGATGACCTTGACGCCGCGCGCCGCGAACTCGGGGCCGAGGCGGGCCACCGCACCCAGCTCGGTCGTGCAGACCGGCGTGAAGTCGGCGGGATGGGAGAACAGGATCCCCCACGAGTCGCCGAGCCACTCGTGGAACCGGATCGGGCCGCGGGTGGTGTCCGCGGTGAAGTCGGGGGCGAGGTCGCCCAGGTGCAGGCTCATCGGTGGGTCCTCTCTCGATCATCGGTCGTGCGTTCGGCGTACGGCTGTGCGACCCGGGCGTCGTGGCCGCCCACCAGGTCGACGTCGGTCCAGCCCTCGCACCGGAGCAGCCTGGTCGCGGACGGGTACCCGCCCGCGCAGTAGACGACCGGCCGTCCGGGAGGGATCTCCGCGGACCGGCGGGACAGCTCGGCCGACGGGATGTGACGGGCCTGCACCGTCGCCTCGTCGCCGATCACGTACGACGCCCGCGACAGGCACTCCAGGTAGTGCTGCGTGAAGAACACGTGCCCTCCTCGGCTCGTCCCGCCCCCTGCCAGTGAACCCCCAGGGGTATGCGCCGCGTTCCGGCCGGAGGACCCTCGCCGCCGGGTCGTCCGACCCCTGATCCTCTGCTCCGAAGCCTCGTGCGCCCGCCCCCCCGGGAAGCCGGAGGCTGGCGGAGAAGGGGTTCCGACCCGGGGCCCGTCCTCGAACCGGGCGCGCTGGGCACGAGCACCACGGAGCGCATCGCGCTCACGATCGCCGTGACCAGGGAGTGCGACGGCTGCATCGCCGCCCACGCCGAGGGGGCGGCGAGCAGCGGCGCAACGGCCGGAGAGGTGCCCGAGGCGATGGGCGTCGCCATCCTCATGAACGGCGGACCCGCCACCGTGTTCGGGCCGCGCGCCTTCGCCGCGTTCCGCGAGTTCGCCGCGGAGGCCCCGGTGCACCGGAACGCCACCGGCGCCGGCCCGACGGAGCCGCACCCGCACGACCCCGGGAGCGCCGACGCACCGGCCACCGCCACCGGACGCCCCCTGACGGATGCGCGGCTGGACCGGCTCCTGCACGACCTCGACGTCGCCAACGACGTCCCGGCCGCCAGGGGCGGCCGTCCCCGGCCCTGACGGCCGTCGGCGGCACACCGCCGCCGGGTGGGCCTTCACCCGTCGAGCGCCCCGAGCAGCACCGCGAGCACGTCCCGCTGCGCCACCAGCCCGACAACGGCCTCCCCGTCGCGGACCGGGAGGTGCCGGACACCCGCCTCGTCCATCCGCCGGCCCGCGGACGCGATCGTCTCGTCGATCCCGGCGGTCACCAGGTCGGCCGTCATGACGTCACCGGCCTGCTCGGTACCGAGGTCACCACCGGAGACGAACGCGGTGACGAGGTCGCGCTCGGACAGCAGGCCGACCGGTCCACCCGGCGCCCGCACCAGCACGGCCCCGATCTCGCCCGCCACCAGCTGCTCGGCGACCGCCAGCAGCGAGTCCCCCGGCCCCACGGTCGCCGGGCCCTCGACCATGATCGAGCGGACGGTGTCGGTCGGCCGGGCGCGGCGCGCGGTGCTGGTCATCGGGGCTCCTCGGTGCGGGGGGCAGCGGTCGGTCACCCGGATCGTCATCCCGCCGGACCGGAGGCGGGCAGGGGCGGACGGCCCGGCCCTCCCCGCCGGAGGTCACGGCGCCCGACGTCCGCCCGAGCGGGCGGGGCCGGGAGGGCAGGGCACCGCGGTCCGCCGGCCGGCCGCGAGGTCCAGCCGGGCGCCCCCGGGCCCGGCGGGTCGTCCCGGCGTCCCCGGTCGTCGCGCCGGGCCGCGCCGACGATCGCGAGGCGACCGTCCCCATCCACGACGTGAGCTCGTCGCGGCGCACGGCCGCCCGACGCCCACCGGTCCGCCCCGGGAGGGCGCCGCCCGGCGGGGACGGTCCGCATCCCGCGCAGCAGGCTGGGTCTCCGCTGTCGGAGCAGGAGATGCGGTGCACGCGTGGGACGCCTACGGGCCCGACCCCGTCACCGAGCACCGCCTTCGGCGCGAGATGGACCGGATGCGCAAGCAGCAGTGGCCGCGACCGGCAGGAGGGCGTGCCGCACGCGGTGCAGGACGATCGCCCCCGGTCGCGCGGCACGACGGTTCCGGGCGGCGACCGGAGGGCGCTTGCGCGCACTGCCGCCGCGGTGCGGCCGGTCCGAGGGACGGATGTCCGGACACGGGGGCCGAAGGACCCTGCCGGGGCGGACCGGGCCGGGCTGGGATGAGGCCATGTGCACCGGGAACGGGCGGCCGCAGCCGCCTCCGCCACCGACCCCACGGCCGGGGCGGTGAGGTCCCGGCCCGGCGACGACCACGATGCCCAGCGCACCGTGTGGCGCCGGCCCGGGGACGCCGCGACGACCCCGGTCGCGGCGACCGTGAACGCCGCGTGGCCGGTCCCGCGGTCACCGACGGGACGGGGCATGCGGCCCCGGCCCGGACCCTGGCCGGACCGCCGGCCCGAGGCGGGAGCGCCATGACCGACACCGACCGTCCCGGGCCCCGGCCCGCGGGACCGGACGCCGCGACCCGCGGACCGAACCGCGTCCTGCTGCTCGCGCTGGCCGCGGTCGCCCTCGTCGCGACGCTGGCGGGGGTCGTCATCGCCCAGCGGAGCGGCCCCGGCTACGACCCGGCGACCCCGGAGGGCACCGTCCAGGCCTACCTGGACGCCGTGCTCCACGGTGACGCCGACCGGGCGGCGGGGCTGCTGGCCCCGGGGAGCCCCTGCGCGGTCGCGGACCTGGACCGCGCGGCCCTGCCCGTCGACGTCCGGGTCACCCTCCGGGAGGTCCGGGTCACCGGCGACACGGCCCGGGTCGACGTCGACGCGGCACTGCCGTCGGGCGACCTGTTCGGCGGGACGGAGACCTTCGAGCAGCACGTGCTGCGGCTGGCCCGCCACGACGGGACCTGGCTGCTCACCGGGGAGCCCTGGCCGGCCGCCGGGTGCGGGACGGCGGGCTGAGGTGGCCGGCGCGCTCCTGGTCCCGGTCGTCCTGCTCGTCCTCGTCGCGCTCGCCGCCCACGGCACCGCGACCGGCCGCGACACCCCGTCGGACGGGCACGCGGTGCGCCGGGCCTTCCAGTACCTGCTGCTGTACGGGCTGGCGGTGGTGATCGCGGTCGGCCTCGCCGGCCTGCTCGGCAGGGTGCTGGAGGGCGCCACCCTCGCCCGGTCCGACGGGACGGAGCTGGCCCGCGACCTGGCGTTCACGGCCATCGGCGTCCCGCTGTTCGCGGGCATGGCCCTGTGGTCGCGCCGGACGCTGGCCGCCGACCCGGCCGAGGCCCGGTCGACCGGCTGGGCCGTCTACGTGACGGCCGCGGCCCTGACGGCTCTGGCCATGGCGATGACCGGGGCCGAGTCGGCGCTGCGCTGGGCGGTGGGCCTGCAGGCCCACGGCGGGCCCGCGGTGGCGCAGGTGATCGTGTGGGGCGGGATGTGGGCCGCGCACCGGTGGATCGACCGGCGGCTCGCCCCGGCGCGCACCGCCCGGGTGCACCACCTGGCCGGATCGCTGCTCGGCCTGGCGACGGCCGCGACGGGGCTCGGTGGCGTCCTGGCGGGTGCGTTGCGCGTCCTGTGGGGGCTGGACACCGGCACCCTGCTCGCCGGGGCGGGCAGCCCGATCCTGCAGGGCCTGGCGACCGCCGTCCCGGGCGCGGTGGTGTGGTGGGTGTACTGGGTGCGGACCGCGGCGCGCGACGAGCGCGGGCCGCTGTGGCTCGGCTACGTCCTGCTCGCCGGGGTCGCGGGCGGGCTGGTGGGCGCGATCGTCGCCGCCAGCGCGCTGGCCTGGTCCGGTCTCGTGTGGCTGGTCGGCGAGCCCTCGGCCCGCACCGCCGCCGAGCACTTCTCCGCCGCGCCCACCGAGACCGCGGCGGCGGCCGTCGGGGTGCTCGTCTGGTGGTACCACCAGGCCGTGCTGCGGCGGTCGGGCGCCGGTACCCGGACCGAGGTCACCCGCGTCCACGAGTACCTGATGGCGGGGATCGCCCTGCTGGCGGCCGCCGGCGGGCTGACGACCCTGGTCGCGGTGCTCGTCGACACCCTCGCCGGCTCCGCGTTCGTCGGCGGGAGCACCGTGAACACCCTCCTGGCCGCGGTGACGCTGCTGGCCGTCGGCGGGCCGGTGTGGGGGCTGTACTGGCGCAGGATCCAGGCGGCGGCCCGGTCGGACCCGGCCGGGGAGATCGGGTCCCCGACCCGGCGGGTGTACCTGTCGGTGCTGTTCGGCGTGGGCGCGGTCGCCACCGTCGGCGCGCTCGTCGTGGCGGCCTACCTGCTGTTCTCCGACCTCGTCCCGGGCACCGTCGGGCCGGAGACCGCCCGCAGGATGCGCTTCGCGATCGGGGTCCTGCTGAGCGCACCGGCGATCGCCGGCTACCACTGGACGGTCCGCCGCGACGGCCACCGGCGGCTGCCCGCTCCGGCCGCGGCGACCGGGCCGGCGTTCGTGCTCCTCGTGGGCCCGGCCGACCGGGCGACCGTGCGGGAGGTGGCCCACCGCACCCGGGGCCGGGTCGAGGCCTGGGCCCGCATCGACGACGACGGGCCGGTCTGGACCGCCGAGGACGTCATGGCCGCCCTGGCCGACACCCCGGCCGACGAGGTCGTCGTGCTCTCCGACGCGGGCCGGCTGCACGCCGTGCCGGTCCGCCGCCGGCCGGCGGCTCCGGACCCCGTCCCGCGCAGGGCGTCGGTGCCCGGGTCCGGAGGCCCGGCCTGACGGCCACGGACCGGGACCCGGAGGCGACGGATCCCGCGCGCCGTCACACGACCCGCGCCACCCCGGGCACCCGGACCAGCAGCGCACCGATCCCGAACGACAGCCCGACACCGAGCCCGGCGACGGTGGCGAGCTCGGCCTCCGGCGGCAACGGCACGAACCGGGTGCCGACCACCAGCCCGACGAGCACCACCCCGGTGGACGACGAAGGCCGCGCGCACTCCCGGGCGACGCGGCCGAGGCGCACCGTCCGGTCGGCGACGAACCGCCGCGGGCCATTCCGGGCCGGCGACCCCGGTGAGTCGGACCCGCGAGCAGCGAGAACGCCGCCATCCCGAACAGCGACCCGGTCAGCTCCGCCGTCGCGAGCACCGTCAGCAGCGGCTCGCGCACCGGGGGTCCGGTGGACACCCAGGTGGGCAGCCCGGTCCAGGCCACGTCGCGTGGGCCACGATCACCCCCGCGACGAGCAGCACCTTGAGGGTGTCCACCCCCGCCGGCCGCGACCCGCTCCGGCCGGTGGAGGCGGCCACCGGGCCTGCCCACGACCCGACATCCCGATCTCCCACCGGCCGCGCCGCGCCCGGTCCGCGCACCGTCGACCGGTACTGCTGACCCGTCCGCTGGTGCCCGACCAGGCGCCGAGGACCCGGTGGCCGCGGGTCCGACGGCCCGCCCGGCGGGATCGGGGGGCCGGCATGCGCGCCCCGGGCCGGGCCGGACGGCCCTGGTGGCCGGCGCGGTCCGCGACGACGCTGGCGGACGAGGGGGAACGTCGGGTGGGCGAGCGGGGAACCGCCGCCGCGGGACGGCCCGGGGTTCCCGCGGCCCGGGCCACAGCGCCCGGGGTCACAGCGCCCGGGGTCACAGCGCCCGGGGTCACAGCGCCCGGGGTCACAGCCGAGACGAGGGAGCACGCCATGAACGAGGCCAAGCAATGGACTGTCACGGTCGACATCGACGAGCACGACGGCCGCACCCGCGCCACGGCGCGGCTGCACACCCGCGACGCCCGGCCGTTGACCGCGGTCGGGACGGCCCGGCTCAACCCGGCCGACCGCGACGTCCCGGAGATCGGCGACGAGCTGGCCACCGCGCGGGCGCTGTCCCGCCTCGCCCACACCCTCCTCGACGTCGCCGCGGACGACATCGAGGGACTCACGGCCACCCCACCCACCCGCCTGCACCTCTGACGGCACCGGGCCCGGACGGAGCACCATGATCGAGAGAATGACCGGCCTGCCCGCCGGCGTGCTGGGGCTGCGCGCGGACGGCCGCCTGACCGCGGCCGACTACGAGCAGGTCATCACCCCGATGGTCGACGAGGCCCTGCGGGCCGGGGGCCGCATGCGCTGCCTGATCGAGATCGCACCCGGCTTCGAGGGCCTCACGCCCGACGCCGTCGCCGACGACGTCCGGCTCGGGTTGCACGCCTTCGGCGCCTTCGACGGGGTCGCCGTGGTGACCGGCCCCGGCTGGGTGGCGGAGGCGACGAGGTGGGCGGCCGTCCTCGTGCCGTTCCCGCTGCGCGTGTTCGACCCCGGCGAGGCGGGCGCGGCCGCGCAGTGGCTCGCCGCGCTCCCCGCCGACGCCGGGATCGCCCTCGCGCTCGACCCGGCGACCGGCGTCGTCACCGCCGAGGTCACCCAGTCCCTGCGCATCGAGGACTTCGAGGCGCTCGCCACGACCGTCGACCCCTGGATGCACGAGAAGGGCGACCTGCCCGGCCTCGTGCTGCACCTGCGCGGCCTCCCACGGTGGGCGAGCCTCGGTGCCCTGGTGCGCCACGTCCGGTTCGTCGTCGGCCACCAGGGCCGGATCGGGCGCCTCGCGCTCGTCACCGACACCCCCGTGGCGGGCACGCTCGCCACCGCCGCCGACCACGTGGTGCACCCGCAGGTCCGTGCCTTCCCCTACGCGGAGCTGCCGGCCGCGCAGGCGTGGGCGGCCGGGCCCTGACCGGCCACCCGCATCCCCGCCGGACGGATCACCGATCCGGTTGTGCGCACCGTCGGTCGGGCACAGCGGGGACGGGGATCTCCACGCAGTCGGACGCGCACCCCGCGCCGGGGGACTCCGCAGGCCGCGCCGCCCGGTGGAGGACGGCCCTGCTCGGGCGCACCACCACCACGTCGGCCCGCTGCTCGCCGTCGCCGTCGACGATGAGCGTGTAGCCGGCGGGGTCCGCGGGCGGCCACACGAGTGTCACCACCGGGCTGGCGGCGAGGTTGCGGGTGGTCCTGCGGCCCGGCCGCGGAACGGCCAGCAGGCCGTCGCCGACCGTCGGGGTGACCGCCACGACGTGCGCGCGGTCACCGCCCCCGACGGTCAGCAGGTACGCGAACCCGTAGCGTGCCACGGTCTCGGCCAGCTCGTGCGGGCCCACCTCGACACCCACCGCATCCTCCGTCCCCGGCCGCTGTGTGTCCGGGCGGACGGGCGCCCGCGGGTCGTCCCTCACCGGCCCGCCCCGGCGGGCGCCGCGTCCCCGGACCGGGCCGCGGACGCGGGCCGCCGGAGCAGGACGGCCGCGGTACCGGCCAGCCAGACGACGTAGATCGGGTAGGGCGCGAAGGTGTACCACCCGCCCGGGGCCAGTGGGCCCGTCGTGACGACGACGCCGGCCAGCAGCCCGAGCTGGGCGGCCGCCGCGACCGCCGCGGTCCAGCCCAGCCAGGCCGGCATCGCCGGTGAACCGGCCGTCAGCGCCGCGAACGCCGCCAGCATCACCGCCGCCGGCACCGCTGCGACGGTGAACAGGGCCCACGACAGCGCCCCGACGGCCGCGACCAGCGACGGTGCCGCCGCCCCTGCCACCTGGGCCAGCGCGATCTGCCCGGCCTGGGCGGTCACGCTCAGGGCGACGTAGCCCACGCCGGCCCCGAACACCAGCCCCGCGTACCGGCCGGACCCGCCCTCCACCGCGGTGAGGTGGGTCCGCAGGCACCCGACGAACCACAGGAACACCGCGGAGCTGACCAGGAACAGCAGGCTCTGCATCAGCAGGGCCTGCGCGTGGGCGCCGTGGAACGCCGCCACCTCCACCTCCGATGCGCCCACCGGCGGTGCCCCGCGCTCGAAGACCACCGCGAGGGCGCCCACGGCCAGCGCCGCGAACCCGCTCGCACCACCCCACCGGTCCCGGCCCGTCTCCCTCATGTGGTTCCCCCTCGGGGTGTCGTGGTGCGGACGGAGCCCGCGTCCAGGTGGCGGGCGAAGAACGCGAGGATGCGCGCGCGGGCGTCCCGGGCGGAGGGCTCGTGGTAGGAATCGGCCCCGCCGGACAGGCGGCCGAGCACGGCCATCACCGGCGGCACGTCGGCCGGGTCGTGGTCGTTGAGGAAGGCGTGCCCGGCGTCCGGGTAGGTGCGGATGTCGTGCTCCACCCCGACCGCGGTGAGGATCCCCTCGAGCCGCTCGGCGGTGCCGCGGTTGCTGCGGTCGAGCGCCCCGTAGCTCCCCACGACCGGGCACGACCCGGCCAGCACGTCGGCACGGTAGACGTCCTTCGTCGCGGTGCCGTAGTTGACGCTCGCGACGTCGAACCCGTGGCCGGGCGCCAGCAGCAGCGCGAAGCCGCCGCCCATGCAGAACCCGATCACCCCGATCCGGCCGGTGCAGTCCGGGCGCGCCGCGAGCAGGCCACGGACGGCCTCGATGTCGTCGAAGGTGCGGCCCCGGCGGGCGCGCGCGTCGCGGATCATCCGCACCAGGCAGGTGGTCCGGCGACCGGCGCGGTAGAGGTCCGGGGCGGCGGCGAGGTAGCCGGCCCCGGCCAGCCAGTCGGCCTGGCGGCGCAGGTCGTGGGTCATCCCCAGCATGTCGTGCACGACCACGACACCCGGCCACGGTCCCGGCCCGTCCGGGACGGCCAGGTAGGTCGGCAGCGGTCCCGCCAGGGCCGTCACCACCACGTCGTCCGGGGTCACGGCGGCTTCCCGGCGTCCCGGTCGGCGGCGTCCCGGTCGGCGGCCGGCGACAGCACGGCGTAGCGGGCCTCCGGTGCGGCCCACGCCCCCCGCAGGGCGCCGGGGCGCCCGTCCGCCTCGCCCGCCGCCGGTCCGGTCATCCCCGTCATCCCCGTCATCCCCGTCATCCCCGTCATCCCCGTCATCCCCGTCATCTCCGACCGTCACGGTCCCCGCGGTGGCCCCGCCCCGGGAGCGCCGGAGGTCCCCGGTCCGGTCCTCGGAGGTCCCGGACACGCGGGCCGTTCAGCGGTGGACCGCCGCCCCGGCGCCGTCGGTGTCGCGTCCCGAGCCTGTCGGCCTCCGGGTGCTGGCGGTCGTGGTGTCCGCGTGCTTCCTCCTCGTGGCGGTGACACCGCTCGCGCGGCGCCGCGGTGGCGGACGGCCCTGATCGGGCTGTCGGCCGTGATGCTGCTGGTCGGGGCCGGGTTCGGCCCGCCACTGCTCGGGACCGTGGTCGGGGCGGCCGCGACCCGGATCGGTGCCCGCCCCGCGGGTGGGTCCCCGCCGGGGTGCGGGCCGGGCTCGCCGCGGCGTGGCCGTGGTGCCGCGCGCTCGCGCTCGTCGGGTGGCTGGCGCTGCTGCCGGGCACGGTGCTGGTCGCGCTGGTCACCGGGCGGACAGGGCAGAGTCCGTCGTCACCGGGTCCGTCGTCACCGGGTCCGTCGTCACCGGGTCCGTCGTCACCGGGCTCACGGCGATCGCGTTCGCACTCCTGTTGCCGGCGTTCGTGACGGCGGCCGCGCGCGACGGCCGGCGGGCGGCGGGTGCGGTCCCCGGGCGGGGCGCCGCACCCGCGGCGACCACGCCCCCGGCTGCGCGGCGGGATCGCTGAGGTGGGCCCGCCCCGCGTCGCCGGCCGCGCCACGCGGGGCCGCGGCGGGCCGCGGGCCGACCGCGCCCACCTCCGCGACGACGCGGTCCTGCGGGAGCAGCGCGCCGCGCCGGCCCGGCGCGCGGGCCCGCACCCCGACGTCGACCGGGGCGCCCGCGACGCGCTCACCTGGCTCGTCGAGGGCGGCCCGGCCCGCTCGGCGGGCGGACCCCCGGCCGCCCGCCGACCGCGCGGGCGATCGTCCACGAGCTGGCCGCGGCCGAGGCGGTCCGTGCGACCGGGGGTGACCGCACGGGTTACGCCGCCGGTGTCGAGTACGCCCTCATGTGGGCCGGGGAGGTGACACCGACCCCGCCGACGTCCGTCGTCACCGATCCGGGCGGGCCCGCGTGACCGGCCGGCACCGGTCGGCGCGCCCCGACCGGCCCACCGATGCGGGACGTCCGGCACTTACCGCCTGCCGACCGTCCGCGCAGGATGGGTGCCGATCATCGACCGCTGCGGACGAGGTCGGCAGCAGCACCGCCCGGAGAAACCCATGCTCAGCGAACGCGACCGACGGATCCTGCACGAGATGGAACGACAGCTGTCCGACGAGGACCGGCGGATGGAGTCGGTCACCCACCGCACCCGGCGCCACCAGCGCCGGCTGCGCCGCGGGGTCGACGTCGCGCTGGTCCTCTCCGCCCTCTCCGCCCTCCTGTGCTTCGCGCTGGCCACCCCGGCCACCATCGGCGCGGGCGTGGTCGCCACCGGTCTGGTCGCGGCGCTGCTCCTGATGCGCCGGTCACCCGGCCGGCCGCACGCGGCCGGCCCATCGATGCGGGCACTCCGGCGCTGGTTCACCACACCCCGCGGTCGCGCCCCCCGGCGGTGACCCATCGCCCCGACCGCCGACCGGCCCGGGCCACACGACGACGGATCGGGGACGAACGGCCCTGGTGGGCCCCGTGGGCTGGACCGAAGGTGGGTGCCGGGCGGGAAGGCGCCGGCGAGGCGAGGAGGCAGCGGTGATCGCATCTCAGGGTGACCGGATCGTCGTCGAATCCGTCCACCTGGACTCCGGGCGCCGGTCCGGTGAGGTGCTCGAGGTACTCGGCGACGGCGACACCCGCCACTACCGCATCCGATGGCAGGACGGGCACAAGTCCGTCTACTTCCCCGGCCCGGACGCGCGGCTCGCCGACGGAGGATGACCCCGGCCACCGGCCGGGGCAGGACTCCGCGCGGTCCTGATCCGACGGAGCGGGCTGGAACACGGGAGGGCTGGACACGGGAGGGCTGGACACGGGAGGGCTGGAACATGGAGGAACCACCCGGCGCGCGCGCCGACGGGGTCGACGTCCTCGACCGGGAGACCTGCCTGGCCCTGCTCGGGACCGTCGCCGTCGGCCGGCTCGCCTGGTCCGACACGGACGGGCGGATCCAGCTCAGGCCGGTCACCTTCGGGCTGGACGACGGATGCGTCGCGTTCCGGTGCGGGCCGGGCTCGATGCTCACCGCGATCGGCGAGGGCCGTCCGGTCAGCTTCGAGGCGGACGGCATCGAACCCGCGCTGAGCACCGGGTGGAGCGTGCTGGTGGCGGGGGCCACGGCGGAACTGGTTCCCCCCTCGGCGCCGCGGCCCGGCCCGCGGATCGTCGAACCGTGGGCCCGGGGTGGGCGGCCGCACCTGGTCCGGCTGCGAGCCGGTCAGGTCACCGGCCGGCGCCTGGGGCCGACCGCCGGAGGGGTCAGCGTCGTGCGGGTGGGTCCCGACGACGCGGCGGGCTGAGGGGCTCCCGGCGGCCGGTCAGCCGGCGGCCGGGACGGGCCACAGGACCACCACCGAGGTCTCGGACGATCGGCGGGCCGCGTACGGGTCCAGGTCGGTGTCCAGCTCGCGCAGCGGTCCCACACAGCCGCTCCCCCTCGCGCACGCGTCGCGGCCGTCGGGACCTCCTCGTCACGGTGCCGACCGCCGGTCCCCGGACCGGCGGGATCACGGTCCCGTCGAGCGGTCGGTTCGTGGCGCAGTCTGCGACGGCAGGGCCGGAAGTCCCCGCGGCGGGGCCGGCGGTCACCGCGGCCCCGGCGGGCCACCCGGCCCGGCCGAGACCGGGCCGAGGACCCTGCCCGGGCCCCCGCCGCGGCGCGAAACTGGACCGATGGACACCCTGACCGTCTCCGACGTCATGACCACCCACGTGTTGACCGCCCGGCCCGCGATGCCGCTGAAGGAACTCGCGCGGGTCCTCACCGAGCACCGGGTCGGGGCGCTGCCGGTGCTCGACGCCGACGACCGCGTCATCGGGATGGTCTCCGAACGGGACCTGCTGTCCAAGCAGGCGCAGCCGCTCCCCCGGCCCCGGCGCTGGTGGCAGACCCGCCGGGCCCGTCGGGAGATCCGGCGGGCCGAGGCGGACACCGTCGCCCACCTCATGACCCGGCGACCGGTCACCGTCGGCCCGGCCGCGAAGCTGGCCGAGGCGGCCAGGCGGATGACCGAGCACGAGCTGAAGCACCTCCCCGTCGTCGACGACGGCGGGTCGCTGGTCGGCATCGTCAGCCGGGCCGACCTGATCGGCGCCTACCTGCGCACCGACGAGCAGATCCGGACCGCCGTGCTCGACGACGTGTTCCTGCACGTGCTGTGGACCGACGCGACCCAGGTCGAGGTGTCCGTCACCGACGGGATCGTGACCATCGACGGCACCGTCGAGCAGCGCAGCACGGCCGAGATGGCCGAGCACCTCGTCCGCCGCCTGGACGGTGTCGTCGACGTCGTCTGCACGCTCGCGTACCGCGTCGACGACGGCGGGCTCGACGGCCGCCCGCCGCATCGCCCGCAGGCCAGGCCGACGACGACGACCGACACGGCCGGCATCACGACGTGACCGGGCCGGGGGCGGGCCACCGTCAGCTCCCGGACCCGGTGTCCGCCACCCGCAGCACGGCGAGCCCGAACTCGCGCACCGCCACCTCCAGCTCGGCCGCCGACGGCTCCAGCCCGCCGGGGAAGACCAGCCCGAGCCGCCGCTGCGCCTGCACCGGCCCGTGGCGCACCACGAGCCGGTGCAGCGTGGCCGCGACCGTGGCCGGGTCCTCCTCGAGCCGCACCCGCCGCCGTGCCCGGTGGGCCCGGTGGGTCACCTCGACCTCGGCCACGCCGCGCAGGTTCACCCGCCAGGCGTGCCGGGTGACGACGACGAGCTCGCCGTCGAGCGGCACGTAGCCGACCGGGACGTCGTAGCGCCGCCCGGTGCGCCGCCCGACGACGTGCAGCACCAGCAGTGCGTCGTCGACCAGGCCGTGCAGCGGCGAGCGCGCCACCGCGCGGACGAGCGGGTTGGCCAGCGTCACCAGGCGCTGGGGCGGGACACGGCGGCTGATGGTGGTGGGCATCGGGTTCCTCCCGGGACGTCGACGGCGTCCACGATGCAGCCGGTCCGGACGGTGGGGACCGGGCCGGAAGTCCCCTCTCCCCCCACCCATCGCCCCGTTCCGGCACCGCTCCCGGCGGCCCACGCTGGGGCGATGCAGCCGTACGTGATCCGCCCACCCGACGCCGCGCGGCGCGCGGCCAACGTCCCCGATCCCCGGCGGGCCCGCACGCGGTTCACCTGGGCCGCCGCCCGGGAGGGTCTGGACGGGCTGCCCGGCGGGGCCGGACTGAACATCGCCCACGAGGCGGTCGTCCGGCACACCGCCGACCCCGCCCGGGCGGACCGCGTCGCCCTGCGCTGGCTCGACCGGACCGACGCCGTGCACGACCTGACCTACCGCGACCTGGACGCGCGCACGGCCCGGTTCGCCAACCTGCTCACCCGGCTCGGCGTCGGGCCGGGTGAGCGGGTGTTCACGCTGCTGGGCCGGGTGCCCGCGCTGTACGTGGGCGTGCTGGGCGCACTCCGGGCACGCTGCGTGGTCTCCCCGTTGTTCTCCGCGTTCGGCCCGCAGCCGGTGCGCGAGCGGATGCACCTCGGCGGGGCCGCCGTGCTGGTGACGACGCCCCACCTCTACCGGCGCACCGTCGCCCCGGTCCGCGCCGAGCTGCCCCACCTGCGCCACGTCCTGCTCACCGGTGGCGACCCGGCGGGCGGCGGGGAGCCCGGCACCCTGGACCTGGACGCGCTGCTGGCCGCCGAGGAGCCCGTCCACACGATCGGCCCGACCGACCCGCAGGACCCCGCGCTGCTGCACTTCACCAGCGGCACCACCGGCACGCCGAAGGGCGCGCTGCACGTGCACGAGGCCGTGGTGGCCCACCTGGCCACCGCCCGCGCCGCGCTCGACCTGCGCCCCGACGACCTGTTCTGGTGCACCGCCGACCCCGGCTGGGTGACCGGCACCTCGTACGGGATCGTCGCTCCGCTCGTCGTCGGCGCGACGCTGCTGTCGGACCAGGGCGAGTTCGACGCACTGCGTTGGTACCGCACGCTGGAGCGGGAGGGCGTCACGGTCTGGTACACCGCCCCGACGGCGATCCGGATGCTCATGCGCCGCGGCGAGCGGGGCGTGCCCGCGCTGCCCCACCTGCGGCTGGTGGCCAGCGTGGGTGAGCCGCTCGACCCGGAGGCGGTGCGCTGGACCGCCCGGGTGCTCGGGCGGCCGGCACACGACAACTGGTGGCAGACCGAGACCGGCGCGATCATGATCGCCAACCTGCCCGCGGACGACATCGCGCCGGGCTCGATGGGCCGTCCGCTGCCCGGTGTCACGGCGGCGCTGCTGGCCCGCGGCCCCGACGGCCGGGCCGCGGTCGGCACGCACGGTGCCGTGCACGTCCTGCACGGCGTCGCCGAGGGCGAGCTGGCCCTGCGCGCCGGCTGGCCGTCGATGTTCCGCAGCTACCTGGGCGCGCCGGAGCGCTACGCGGCGTGCTTCGCCGACGGCTGGTACCTCACCGGCGACATCGCCCGGCGCGACCTCGACGGGCGCTACTGGTTCGTGGCCCGCGCCGACGACGTCATCAAGTCCGCGGGCCACCTCGTCGGCCCGTTCGAGGTGGAGAGCGTGCTGACCGCCCACCCCGCCGTCGCCGAGGCCGGCGTGATCGGCACGCCCGACCCGGTGGCCGGCGAGCTGGTGAAGGCGTTCGTGACGCTGAGCGCCGGTGAGGCGCCGACCGAGGAGCTGCGGGCGGAGCTGCTGACCTTCGCCCGCCGCGCGCTCGGCGCGGTCGCCCCCAAGGAGATCGAGTTCGCCGACACGCTCCCGCACACGCGCAGCGGGAAGGTCATGCGGCGGCTGCTGAAGGCCCGCGAGCTGGGCCTGCCCGAAGGGGACCTGTCGATGCTGGAGGTGGCGCGGTGACCGACCCGAAGGACGCGCTCGCGCTGCACACCGCGATGACGCGCATCCGCCGCTTCGAGGAGCGCTGCGTCGAGCTCTACAGCGCCGGCGACATCCGCGGCTTCATGCACCTGTGCATCGGGGAGGAGGCGGTGGCCGTCGGCGTGACGGCCGCGCTCGGCGCGGACGACGCGGTCGTGTCCACCTACCGCGAGCACGGGCACGCGCTCGCCCGCGGCATCCCGATGGAGGCGCTGTTCGCCGAGATGTTCGGCCGCACCACCGGCTGCAGCGGCGGGCGCGGCGGCTCGATGCACCTGTTCGACGCCGCCCGCCGCTTCTACGGCGGCAACGCGATCGTCGCCGGGGGCATCCCGCTCGCCGTCGGGCTGGCACTGGCCGACTCCTACACCGCCCGGCCACAGGTCACCGCGTGCCTGTTCGGCGACGGCGCGTTCGCCGAGGGCGAGTTCCACGAGTCGCTCAACCTGGCCGCGCTGTGGGGGCTGCCGGTGGTGTTGTGCTGCGAGAACAACCGGTACGCGATGGGCACGTCGCTGGCGCGGAGCCACGCCCAGACCGACCTGGCGCTGCGGGCCGCCTCCTACGGGGTGCGGTCGTGGGCGGTCGACGGCATGGACGCACCCGCGGTGCGCGACGCCGTGCGGCTGGCCGTCGACACCGCCCGCGCCGGGGGCGGGCCCTGCTTCCTGGAGCTGCGCACCTACCGGTTCCGGGCGCACTCGATGTACGACGCCGACCGCTACCGCGAGCGGTCGGAGATCGCGGGCTGGCAGGAACACGACCCGCTCGGCGCCCTGGTCGCCGACCTGGACCCGGACGACGTCGCCGCGGCCGAGGCCGCGATCGCGGAGGAGATCGACGCGGCGGTCGCGGCGGCGCAGGCGGCGCCGCGCGAACCGGTCGCCGACCTGACCCGGCACGTGCTGGCGGAGCGGTGATGGCCACCACCACGTTCCGCGAGGCCTTCCGGGCCGGTCTGCGCGAGGCGCTCGCCGCCGACGACCGGGTGTTCCTCATGGGCGAGGACGTCGGCCGCTACGGCGGCTGCTTCGCCGTGAGCCAGGGCCTGCTCGAGGAGTTCGGCGAGCGGCGGGTGCGCGACACCCCGCTCTCGGAGTCGGCGTTCGTCGGTGCCGGGATCGGCGCGGCACTCGGCGGGGCCCGGCCGGTCGTCGAGATCATGACGGTGAACTTCAGCCTGCTCGCGCTCGACCAGATCCTCAACAACGCCGCGACCCTGCGGCACATGTCCGGCGGGCAGCTCGGGGTGCCGCTGGTCATCCGCGTCCCGACCGGGCCGGGCCGCCAGCTCGCCGCGCAGCACTCGCACACCCTGGAGGGGATCTACGCGCACATCCCGGGTCTGCGGGTGCTCACCCCCGCCACCCTGGCCGACGCCCGGGGCATGCTCGCGCCCGCGCTGGCCGATCCCGATCCGGTGCTGGTCTTCGAGCAGATCGCGCTCTACGGGACCTCCGGCGAGCTGCCCGACGACGCCGGCCCGGTCGACATCTCCCGCGCCGCCGTGCGCCGCCCCGGCACCGACGTCACGCTCGTCGCCTACGGCGGCTCGCTGGCCCCGACCGAGGCCGCCGCCGAGCAGCTCGCCACCGACGGCGTGTCCGCCGAGGTCGTGGACCTGCGGGTGCTGCGCCCGCTGGACGAGGCCACGGTGCTGGCGTCGGTCGCCCGCACCCACCGCCTCGTCGTCGTCGACAACGCCTGGCGCAGCGGCAGCCCGTCGGCCGAGATCGCCGCGCGCGTCGCCGAGCACGCGCTCTACGAGCTCGACGCGCCGATCGAGCGGGTCTGCGGCGTCGAGGTGCCGCTGCCCTACCCGCACCACCTGGAGGAGGCGGCGCTGCCCGGCGTCGCCGACGTGGTGGCGGCGGCCCGGCGGGCGGTGGGCTGAGGTGGGCGAGTTCCGGATGCCCTCCCTCGGCGCCGACATGGCCGAGGGCACGGTCGTCGAATGGCTGATCGGCCCGGGCGACGAGGTGCGCCGCGGGGACGTCGTCGCGACCGTGGACACCGAGAAGGCGCTGATCGACGTCGAGTGCTTCGAGTCCGGCACCGTGGACCGGCTGCTCGTCGACGTGGGGACGAAGGTGCCGGTGGGCGCGCCGCTGGCCCTGATCGCCACCGCGGCGCCGGGCGGGCCGCCACCCGCCGGGCCGCGACCGTCCGGTGCCCCCGCGCCGGCCGAGCCGCCGCCACCCGCCGCGCCGCCCCAGCCCGCCGAGCCGCCGCCACCCACCGCGCCGCCGCAGCCCGCTGCACCGCCGGGCACCGGACCACCGCGGCCGCGGACGGCCCCGCACCCGGCGGGCCGGTCGCCGCTGACCCGCAGGCGGGCCGCCGCGGCGGGGCTGGACCTCGCGGCCCTGCCGGGCACCGGGCCGGACGGTGAGGTCACCCGCGCCGACGTGGACCAGGCCCTGCGCTCCGGCCCGCCGCACCGCCCCCGCATCTCCCCCTACGCCCGGCGCCTGGCCCGCGAACGCGGGCTCGACCCGACCGCGTTGGCGGCCGGCACGACCGGGCCGCTGCGGGCCCGGGACGTCGTCGCGGCACCCGCGGCACCGGTGGCTCCCGCGCCCCCGCCGCCCCGGCCGCGGTCGGTCACCGCCGCCCTGATGGCCCGCTCCAAGCGGGAGATCCCGCACTACTACCTGAGCACCGAGATCGAGCTCGGCGCCGCGCTGGAACGGCTGCGCCGGCACAACCTCGCGATCCCGGTCGCCGACCGGGTCCTCCCGGCGGCGCAGCTGCTGCACGCCGTCGTCCGGGCCGCGGGCGCGGTGCCCGAACTCAACGGGCACTGGATCGAGGACCGCTTCGTGCCCGGAGACGGCGTCCACCTGGGCGTCGCCGTCGCCCTGCGCGGCGGCGGACTGTCCGTGCCCGTGCTGCACCACGCGGACGCCCTGGACCTCGACGCACTCATGGCCGCCCTGCTGGGCGCGGCCGGGCGGGCGCGCAGCGGGCGCCTGCGCTCGTCCGAGGCGGACGGCGCCACCCTGACCGTCACCAACCTGGGCGAGCTCGGGGTCGACGCGGTCACCGGGGTGATCTTCCCGCCCCAGGTGGCGCTGGTCGGCTTCGGTGCGGTCCGGCCGCGGGCCTGGCCGGAGGGGGACGCGCTCGTCGTCCGGCCCGTCGTCACCGCGACCCTGTCCGGTGACCACCGCGCCACCGACGGCGCCACCGGCGCCCGACTGCTGCACGAGATCGACCGCCAGCTGCACCGACCGGAGGACACCGCATGACCACCCGCACCGCCGACGACGCCCGCGCGCTCGTCCTCGACGCCCTGCGCGCCGTCGCCCCGGGACCCGAGCTGGACGCGCTCGGCCCGCACGACGACCTGCGCGACACCCTCGGCCTGGACTCGCTGGACTTCCTCGCGGTCGTCCGCCGCGTCAGCGACGGGACCGGCATCCGCATCGACGAGGACGACTACGGGCGGCTGTCGGACCTCGACGGCTGGGTCGCCCTGCTGACCCGGCCGTCGTGACCGGCCGCACGCGGGCGGGCCGGGGAGGGGCGGTGCACCCGGAGACGGACGGCGGGGGCACGGCACCGCCCGGGTGACGGTCGGGGCGGGCCGCCCGGACCCCGGACCGGTCGACACGATCGCCCGGCGGCGGGCCGACCGGTCGCGGCGGCCCGCTCGGCCGTGGCGTGCCCGACCGGGTGGCTCAGCCGTCCTCCCGGGCGGGCTCGACCAGGTCCCGGCGCCGGTGCACCTCGGCCGAGGTCAGCTCGCGGCGGGCGACGCAGCGCAGGACGTCGCGGCGGCTGAGGATGCCGACGAGGTCGCCGTCCTCCACGACCGGGACCGAGCCGACGCCGCGATCGAGCATCGTGGCCACGACGTCGGCGAGGTCGTCATCGGGACGGGCCGTGGTCGGGTCCGGGGTCATGACCGCCGCCACGGCCGGTTCCGGCCCGGGCTGCACGGTCCAGCCGTCGGGGACGACCCGGCCGCGCACCAGGTCGGCCTCGGTGGCGATGCCCAGCAGCCGCCGGTGCGGGCCGACCACCGGTGCCGCGGTGAAGCCGTGGGCGATCAGCAGCGCCGCCGCGGCGTGCACCGGGGTGTCGGGCCGCAGGGTGATCACCGGGCTGGTCATGACGTCACGCGCCTTCATAGCGGCTCCTCCTCCGGAACGGCCCCCGCAGGGACGGGGACCCTCGTGTGCCCCGCCGCGGTCGGCGGTCGGGGTCGGACGGCCCGCTGCTCACCCGACGGTCGCGCGGACCCAGCCGAGCAGCCGCTCCGCGGGCAGCGCACCGACCTGCCGGGCGATCTCGACGCCGTCGCGCAGCACCAGCAGGGTCGGGATGCTGCGGGCGCCGAAGCGGGCGGCCACCCCGGGTGCCTCGTCGACGTTCACCTGGACGGCCTTGACGTGCCCCGCGAGCTCCCGCGCGACCCGCGCGACCGCCGGGGCCACCGCGCGGCAGGGACCGCACCACGGCGCCCACAGGTCGAGCAGGACCGGCAGGGGTGACCGGTCCACGACGTCGACCACGTCGGCGTCGCCCGCCGCGACCAGCCAGGGCAGCGGGGCGCGGCACGACCCGCAGTGCGGGGTCCCGCTTGCCACCGCGGGCACCCGGTTGCGGCGCCCGCAGGCCGGGCAGGCCACCGGGCCCGCGTCGACGGCGCTCATCGCCCGTCCGACGGGAGCACGGGCCGGTGCCGGCAGGTGGCCACGGCGAGCAGCACGACGGCCAGGCCGCAGGCCAGGATGATCGGCTGCTGCACGTTGTAACGCTGCATGATCGCCAGCTGCGCCCCGATCCAGGCGATCTGGGCCGCGCCTGCGGTGATCGACGCCGCGGCCGCCCACGGCGAGCGGAGCAGCTCGAGTACCGCGGCGGTCGCCATGGGGACGGCGACGACGAGCAGCAGCAGGATGCCGGGGACGAACCACGAGGTGAACGGCGTCCCCTCCAGCCACTCGTCGAGCATGCCGATGGTGTTGCCCCGGGCCAGGCCGACCCCGCCGTAGACCGCCCCGGCGGCGACGAACAGCTCGATGGCGACGACCGGCCAGTTCCGCCGGCGCGGGCGGGCGGGCGCCGTGGTGAGCGTGGACATCGGGTGCCTCTCTCTCCTGGTGCGGGTCGTGGCGTCCATCGTCGGTCGCCGGCCCGCAGGGCGACGAGGGTCGAAGGCCGCGGCCCCCCGGACCGGAGGTCCCGCGTCGCCGGGGGCACGTGCCCGGGTCGGTCAGGGGGCGGCGACGCGCGGGTCCGCCACCGGGTGCCCGACCGCGGTCGGGCCACGGCCCGCCGCGGGCCCCCACAGGAGCACCGCGGTGGCCCCGGCCGCCGGCACCAGCAGCCCGGCCCACACCGGGAGCTCACCGGGTGCGGCCACCGACCCGCTCAACACCGCTGCCGCCGAGTTCACCGCCAGGACCAGCAGGTACAGCGACGCCTGCACCCCGGCGAGCACGGCGACCCGCCGGCCCCACGGGTGCCGACGCCACAGCAGCACCCCGCCGCTCACGAGCAGCGGCACCATGACGGTCAGGTCCAGCGCCGCCACCAGCCGGAACGCGTCCGGCCCGGCCGGGACGGGCCGGTCCGCGACGACGTGACCGGCCCACAGCGCGAGCCAGACCAGCGCGAGCCCGGCCCCGATACCGGTCAGCAAGAGCCCCGCGACCCGGATCCCGGACGGTTCGTCCCCGGACCCGGTGTCCCCGGCCGGTGCCCCGATCAGGGCCGTCACCGACAGGACCACCAGCGCGGCGTACACCGGGAACATCGCGTTGAGCGTGGCGCCGAACAGGTAGAACGCGTAGTTGTACCCCGCGTAGCCGAGCAGACCGGCCTGCGCCAGCGCCGCCCGCCCGCTGCCGCGACGCACCCCCACCACGGTGACGACCAGCAGCGGGACCGCGACCAGCAGGGTGACCGCGTCGTTGCCCACCCACCCCGCCCGGATCCACCCGGCGTCGCGGTACAGGCCCGGCACCGCGAGGCCCGTGGCGGCCTGGGCCGCCATCAGCAGGGCGAGGACCGCCGGGAGCCGCCCCGTCGTGGCCCGGACGGCGCCGGTCACCGCGGCCCCACCCGGTCGGCGGAGCGGAGCCGCTGCAGCCGGCGCACGACCGCCGGGACGGCCGCCGTCCAGATCGGGACCAGCACCCAGATCCGGCCGGCGGTGACGTCGTAGTCGGCCAGCATCGTCGACAGCGGCAGGCCCTCGACGAGCCCGCCCCAGCCGAACTCGAAGGCCAGCGTCAGGCCGGTCCAGGTCAGCCCGACCGCCCACGCCTGCCGCGCGGTCGGGATCGGCCGCCGCCGGTGCAGCCACCAGACGTAGCCGGTGAGCGCGGCGAGCAGCACCGCGGTGGCGACCCGGCGGGCCGCCTCCTCGCCGATCGCCGGCTGGACGACCAGCGCACGCAGGGTGCCGTTGGCCAGCGCCAGCACGAGCATCCCCGTCCAGCCGGCGATCCAGGTCGTCCAGAGGCGTCGGGGGGCCCGGTCGGAGTCCATGGCGCCATGCTGCGGGGCGGTGCCGCCACGACGGCAGGGTCGGCCGGACCGGTCCGGCCGGGACCATCGTCGCCCGCGGGCCGCAACGGGACGTTCGCCCGCGCCGAGGAGCCCGGAGGGCGTCGTCCGCGCCCGGCACCCGCCGAGGAGGCCTCGATGACCCGCCGCACGATCCCGCCGCAGGACCGGCTGTGGCTCGAGCTCGACCGCCCGACGAACCTGCTGGTGATCACCTGACAGCCGGGCCGGGCGGTGTGGCAGGTGGTCGCCGTCGGCGCGGCGGCCGGGGTCGTCATGGCCGCGGTCGCCGCGGCGGTCACGGGCGCGGCGGTCACGGGCGCGGCGGTCACGGGCGCGGCGGTCACGGGCGTGGCGGTCCTCCGGCTCGTCGGGGCCCGCCCCGCGGCGGGGTGCGGCGGGCGGGGCCCTGCGACCCGCGAAGCCGTGCCGTCCGGCCGTGGGCCCACCGCGTCCGCATGTCCGACGATCGAGGCGACCGCGCGGCCACCCGGCCCGCGCCGCGACGATCACGGACGGCACATGCCCACCACCACGACCCCCGTACCGGCCGGGCTGAGCTCCGCCGTGGCCCGGCGCAGGTTGGAGCTCGACGGACCCAACAGCCTCCCCGCACCCAGGCCCCCCGCACCGCTGCTGCTGCTCCTGCTCCAGCTGACGCATTTCTTCGCGCTGATGCTGTGGGTCGCCGCCGGGCTCGCCGTGGTGGGCGGCATGCCGGCGCTGGGGGTCGCGATCGCGGTGGTGATCGTCGTCAACGGGGTCTTCGCGTTCGTGCAGGAGTACCGCGCCGACCGGGCGGGCCAGCGCCTGCAGGAGCTCCTCCCGCTGTACGCGACCGTCCTGCGCGACGGCCACCGCGTCGAGGTACCGGCCGCGGAGCTCGTCCGGGGCGATGTCGTGCTGCTCGCCGCGGGCGACCGGATCTGCGCCGATCTGGCGCTGCACCACGTCGACGGGCTCGCCGTCGACGAGTCGATGCTGTCCGGGGAGAGCGCCCCGGTCCGTCCCGCGGACGGCGCGACGGCGTATGCGGGCACGTTCGTCGTGCAGGGTGAGGCCGCGGCCGTGGTCTCCGCGACCGGGACCGGGACCCGCCTGGCCGGTATCGCGGCGATGACCCGCCAGGCGAGGCGCCCGCCGGGCCCGCTCGCGGTGCGGCTGAGCCAGGTCGTGCGGATCGTCGCCGTCATCGCCGTACTGGTCGGCGGCGTGTTCTTCGGCATCGCGCTGTGGCTGGGGATGGACCTCACGCAGGGCTTCCTGCTCGCCGTCGGTGTGACGGTCGCGCTCGTGCCGGAGGGCCTGCTGCCCACCGTGACGCTGTCGCTGGCCAGGGCCGCGCACACGATGGCGGGCCGGCACGCGCTGGTCCGCAGGTTGGAGTCGGTGGAGACGCTCGGCTCGACGACCGTGATCTGCACGGACAAGACCGGGACGCTGACGGCGGGCGAGATGTCGGCCGTGCGCGTCTGGACGCCCGGCGGGGCGGTGACGGTCCGGGGCTCGGGCTACGAGCCCGCCGGGGTGGTGGAGCCCGAGGACCCGGTCTCCGGCGCGGGACGCGCGACGGCGGAGCTCGCCATGGCCGCGGTCCGCTGCTCGACGGGGCGGATCGTGTCCCGGGACGGGCGCTGGGTGCCGCTGGGCGACCCCATGGAGGTCGCGCTGCACGTGCTGGCGCTGCGCTGCGGCCTCGACCCCGACGCGGACGGGTCGGACCGGCCCGAGCTGCGCCGGGTCGCGTTCGACCCGGTCCGCAGGCGCAGCCTCGTGGTGGTCGGGCCGCCGGGATCGGAGACCGTCCTGGTGACCGGGGCCCCTGACGCCGTCGTGCCGCTCGACCCGGCCGCGGCCGCCGCCGGCCCCGAGACCGACCGGATGGGGCGCCGGGGGCTGCGGGTGCTGGCCGTCGCCGCGGGCCCGCTGCCGCCCGGAGCCGCCGTCGACGCCGACCCGGCCGCGCTGGAGGGGCGGGTGCGACTGCTCGGCCTCGTGGGGCTGCAGGACCCGCCGCGCGAGGGCGTCACGGGCGCGGTGCGCGCCTGCCGGGACGCGCACATCGCCCTCATGATGATCACCGGCGACCACCCGCTGACCGCGCGGGCGATCGCCGAGCAGGTCGGGCTCGCCCTTCCCGGCAGCCCGGTGCTCGTCGCGGCCGAGCTCCCGCCGGACGAGGCCGGGCTGGCGGCGGCCGTCGACGTCGACGGCGCCGTGGTGGCCCGGGCCACCCCCGAGGACAAGCTGCGCATCGCCCGCGCCCTGCGCTCGCGCGGCCACATCGTGGCGATGACCGGGGACGGGGTGAACGACGGCCCCGCCCTGCGGGAGGCCGACATCGGCATCGCCATGGGGCGCAGCGGCACCGACGTCGCCCGGGAGGCCGCCGACCTCGTGCTGCTCGACGACCACTTCGCCACCATCGTCACCGCGGTCCGCTACGGCCGCGCGACGTTCACCAACATCCGCCGGTTCCTCACCTACCACCTCACCGACAACGTCGCCGAGCTCGCCCCGTTCCTGGTCTGGGGGCTCAGCGCGGGCGGTGTCCCGCTGGCACTGGGGGTCCTGCAGATCCTGGCCATCGACATCGGCACCGACCTGCTGCCCGCGCTCGCGCTGGGTGCCGAACCGCCGTCGGACACGGCGCTGCGGGGCCCCGCCCGCACCGGCCGGCTCCTGGACCGGCGCGTGCTCGGCCGGGCGTTCGGCGTCATCGGGCCGACGGAGGCCGCGGTGCAGCTGGCGGCGTTCGTCGCCGTGCTCGTGGCCGGGGGCTGGACCTGGGGCGCCGACGCCCCGGCGCCGCTGCTGGCCGCCGCCTCCGGCACCGCGTTCACGGTGGTCGTGCTCGGCCAGCTCGCGAACGCGTTCGCCTGCCGCAGCGAGCGCCGGGCGGTGGGACCGTGGTCGCTGCGGGGCAACCCGCTGCTGCTGGGCGCGGTGGCGGTGGAGCTGGCCCTGCTCGCGGTGTTCCTCCTGGTGCCCCCGGTACCCGGAGTCCTCGGCCACGCCGCGCCCCCGCCGCTGGGGTGGGCGCTGGCCGCGCTCGCGATCCCGGCCGTGTTCGCCGCCGACGCGGTCCAGAAGGCCGTGCAGCGCAGGGGACGGCCCCCCGGTGCGGAGCTCTGAGCCACCGGGACGCGCCCGGGAAGTCCGTCGGCGGCACCCCGATCCCCGTCGCCGCGCTCCGCGACCGGAGGCCGATCGTCCCACCGCTGTGCGGCCCGACGGCCCGCACATCCGGACCGGTGGCCCGTGCCCGTGCGCGCCCCGACGGAGGCGCAATGGCTGCAGCCGAGGACGTCGGCCGCGGCGCACACGGGCCGATCGCGCTCACGCCGCCGCGCAACGGGAGGAGGAGCCGTGCAACCGGTTCGGGTGTGGATGGGGATCGTGCTGATCGGGCTCGGGGTCGTCGGGCTGCTCGGGGCGGCCGGTGTGATCGACGCGGGCACGGTCACGGCCCGGTGGTGGCCGCTCGTGGTGATCGGCCTCGGGCTGGCGGCGATGGTCGCCCAGCGGAGCCCGTCGTTCGGCCCGCTCGTGGTGACCACCATCGGGGTCGCGCTGCTCGCCGACGTGCAGGACTGGCCGTTGCGCGACCTGCTCTGGCCCGCTCTGCTGATCGTCGTCGGGCTGCTGGTGCTCTCCGGGCCGGCCCGCAGGCGCTCGACCGGGAACGAGGCCGCCGCGCTGGCGGTCCTCGGCGGATCGACGGTCCGCAGCACCTCCGCGCACCTCGACCACGCCGAGGTCTCCGCGATGTTCGGCGGCGCCACGCTCGACCTGCGCGACGCGCACATCGACCGGGCCGCGCGGGTGGACGCGCTCGCGCTGTTCGGGGGCGTCGACGTGCTCGTGCCGCCGGGCTGGCGGATCGTGCTGCGCGGGCTGCCGGTCTTCGGCGGCTACGAGGACAAGACGCGGGGCCACGGGCCTCTTCCGGCCGACGCGCCCGTCCTCACCGTCAACGCGACGGCGGTGTTCGGGGGTGTGTCGGTGACCGACAAGCCGGCGCACGGCACGACCGCGCCGGCCCCGTCGTCCGAGTCCGCCGACCGGCCGGATGCCGTACGACCCTGAGCCGGGCCGCGTCGGTGCACGACGGTGGCTCAGTGCCACCGACCCCGACGCCGTGACCTCCTCCTGCTGCGGCGCCACGCTGCACCACGCGCGCGTCGCCCTCGCCGCGGCCGGGTTCGGTGCGGCCGTCGTCCGCTTCCCGGACCCGGCCGACCCCGACCACCTGGCCGTGCTCGAGCCCTACCCGGCGCTGCCCGGTGACGACGACACCGCGGCGGCGGCGATCGCGCACCGCACCACCGACCGGCGCCGGTTCCGCGACCGCCGGGTGCCCGACGCGCTGCTGGGCAGGCTGATGGACCGCGCGGCCGCCCAGGGCGCGAGGCTGCACCCGGTCCCGAACCGCACACCCGCAGGGCGCTGCTCACCGCGATCGCCGACGCCGCGCGGTCCCCCGACCGGCCGGGGCGACGGATCGAGTCGGCGCTGTGGGCCGGGCGGTCCGACGGCAGGGACGGCATCCCGGCCCGCAACCGCCTGCACACCCCGGCCAGCACGCCCGGGGCGCGCCGGTACGCCGAGGGGACCATCGAGCAGCCGTTCCCCGTCGAACCCGACGGGGCGCTGTTCGCCGTCCTCGGCACCACGGGGGACGACCCACCGTCGCGGCTGCGGGCCGGGGAGGCGCTCAGCGCGGTGGTGCTGCTCGCCACGCAGGTGGGGATGGCCGGCTGCCCGCTCAGCGAGCCGCTGGAGGTGCCGGAGACCCGGGCCGCGCTGCGCGACCGGGCACTGCGCGGGTGCCGGCTCCGTCGTGCCGGTCCATGCACCTCCGAGGACGCGGCCACAGGGGTCGGGGTGACGAGAGCCGGGGTGACAGGGGCCGGAACCACCGGCGGGTAACCGCCGTCCGATGCGGCGCGGCGCGGCGCCGAGGTCCGACCCGCCTGGCCGACGTCGGGACGGTCACCTCCGTTCACCGCTCCACTCGGGTCCGACCCGGGCCCACTCGCGCTCCCAGCGCGCCGCGTTGACCCGGCCGGTGACCAGCCGGACACCGGCCCAGCACGAGCCGAGCACGAGTCCCCCGATCAGCAGCAGACCTCCCGCCACGATCCCGCCGACAGCCATGGCGCCCGCCTCGTCGGCGGGCGGGGCCACGGTGCGACCGTCGCGGTCGACCCAGACGGTCACGGGGCTACCCGCCGGCGCGCCCGCCGCCGCCGACACCTGCCCGGTGCGGAGGGACCCGTCGGGGGCGGTCCAGCGGGCCTCGACCCGGACCCGGCCGGGAGCCGAGCCCTTCGCCCCTCTGACGACCGGGGCGTCGGTGAGCAGGACCGCCTCGGCGGTCGTGCGGGTCGCCCGCTCCTCGCGGACGCGCAGGGCCGCGTCCGCATGCGCTGCGAACCCGCTGAGGATCGCCGCCACCAGCACGAACGCCCCCGCCGAGGTCAGTATCCATGCGGCCAGGTCCTCCAGGACATCGGTGAACCGCCGACCCGCTCTGGCCGTCCGCCCGTCGGCGGGACGCTGTCGCCGCGTCATCCCGTCCTCCACACCGCACCCACCGTCGACCGTCGACCGTCGGACGATGATGGCCGCGACGGCCCGTCCGGCGGCAGCGGCGACCGTCCCGGCGGCGGGGGCCGTCCGGCCCGTCGCGCGGGTGACACCCGGCCGGCGGCGCCGACACCGCCGTGGGTCGTCCGGTCCTCAGACCCGGACGGTCCAGCACAGGCGGGTGCCGCTGGGCCGGCCGGGGGTCACCGTGAGGGTGCCGCCGTGGCGCTCCGCCCGGCGTCGCATGTTGGCCAGGCCGCTGCACCGCCCCGTGTCACCGACCCCGACACCGTCGTCACGGACCTCCAGACACAGGCGACCCGCCTCGGCCGTCACCTCGACCTCGCTGGAGCGGGCCCGGGCGTGCCGGGCGACGTTGCTCAACGCCTCGCGCAACACCGCCAGCAGGTCCTCCACCACCTCGTCGGGCAGCGTGTCCAGCAGCCCACCGAACCGCACCTCCGGATCACGGCCCAGCGCCGGCGCCACCTCCGCGACCACCCCCAGCAGCCGACCCCGCACCCCGTCCGACGCAGCGTCACCCGAGCGCTGGAGCTGGAAGATGGTGGTGCGGATCTGCCGGATCGTCGCGTCCAGGTCACCGATCGTCCCGGTGATGCGCTCGTTGTGCCGGCCGGGCCCGAGCGCGGCTGCGATGCTCTGCAATGACAACCCGGACGCGAACAGCCGCTGGATCACGTGGTCGTGCAGGTCCGCCGCGATCCGGTCCCGGTCGTCGAACACCGCCGCACGCTGCTGCTCAGCGCGTGCCTCGGCCAGCTCCACCGCCACCGATGCCTGGCTGGCGAACCCCGCCGCCATGTCGGAGTCCTCGGCGCTGAACTCGACCCTGCCCGACATCCGCGCCAGCGTCAGCACCCCGTGCGTCCGGCGCGACCCCCGCAGCGGCACCACGACCACCGGGCCGACGTCGAGGTCGTGGACGGTCAGCGCGTCCAGACCGGGGAGCTCCTGCGGCCCGGCCACCCGCAACGGCTCACCGGTGTCGAGCACCCGCCCGGCCAGCGACCCCTCCGCCGCCACCAACGTACCCCGCAGCGTCTCCGCGCCATCCCCGTCGGCGATCTCCACCCGCAGCCGGTCCCCGTCCGGAAGCGCCACGGTGGCCAGGTCGGCCCCCGCCACCTCCCTGCTGTTGCGCGCGATCAGCTGCAGCGGCTGCAGCGCGTCGACATCCGGGGACAGCAACCGTTGCGTCACCGCCGCGGTCGCCCGCAACCACTCCTGCCGGGCCCGGGCGGCCTCGAAGAGCCGCGCGTTGTCGATGGCCATCCCGGCGGTGGCCGCCAGTGCCGTGGCGAGCTGCTCGTCATCGGCGCTGAACCCGCCCCGGGTGCTCTCGGCCAGGTAGAGGTTGCCGAACACCTCCCCGCGCACCCGGATCGGCACACCCAGGAACGTGTCCATCGGTGGATGCCCGGCCGGGAACCCGGCCGAACGCGGGTCGTCGGCGATCCGGTCCAGCCGGATCGGACGCGGGTCATCGATCAACGCACCCAACAGCCCCTTCCCCTGCGGCAGGTGCCCGATCCGCTCGACCTCCCCGTCCGCCATCCCGACGTGCACGAACTCGGCCAACCCCCCGTCGGCCGCGATCACCCCCAGCGCCGCGTAGCGGGCCCCGACCAGGTCCCGTGCCGCCCCCGCGATCCGGCGCAGCACCACCGGCAGCGACAGGTCCTGGGTGATCAGCTGGGTGGCGCGCAGCAGACCGCGCAGGCGGCCCTGGGTGGCCATCACCTCCTGGGCGCGGGCCACCAGCTGCTCGAGCAGCTGATCCAGCTCCAGACGCGGCACGTCCAGCAGTCCCAGACCCGGCTCCACGCCCGGCGGATCCGCGACGGGCGCCGACGGCGCCGGCTCGGGGACCGGGTGGCGCGGGGCATCGAACGGCACAGGAACGCAACCTCACCTCGGGCTCGACGAGGGGCCCGCCCATCCACGCGAGCCGGATCGGACGCGCGCGGCCCCGGAGGCCCGCGGCTGTCACTCCAACCGTGCCGCCAGTCAACCACCCACCCGGCACCGGTGCATCGTCCGGACGGGCACACCTCACGTCGGCCGCACCGTGATCACCGGCTGCTCATCACGTCCTTCGCTCGCATCCGGTAGCTCCGCCGCGTCGGGCCCGGATCAGTCGGTCGGACCGGGCCGGGCGCCGGCCGGGCCGAGGACCGCGGCCGCCAGGCGCAGCGCCGACCGGAACGGCTCGTCGTCCAGGGACCCACCGGCGTCCACGGCTGCGACCACCTGCGGCGCCAGCGCGTCGAGAAGGTCGGCCAGCGGCCGGGCGATCCCCGACGCCACCCGCGCGGCACCGCACGACGCCGACCGGGGTGCGGGGACCTCGGGCCACCGGACCGCGTCGTCCACGAGTGCGGCGTCGGCCCGGCCGGGTCCGCGGTGCGGGTCGGGGTGCACGGGGAAGGCCGGGAGGTCCTTCGGGCTCGTCGGGCGCCCCGTCCGCTCCCCCGCCCCCGCCTCCGGGTCCGGGTCCGCCCACAGCCACGGACCGCGGGCGGCGCCGAGACCACCGCACCGGAGCAGGTCGGCCGCCCGGCGCAGTTGCCCGCCGACACGTCGTGGATCGGTCATCGGGTGTCACTCCTGCACCGGCGTCGGGACGGGGGAACGGTGGAGCCGTGGCCGCAGGCCGGTGACGGCCACGGCTCCTGTGTGTCAGACGTGCTGGCGCACGTGCCCGGCGGTCCTCGCGGGCGGCAGGGCGCGGGTGTGGATCAGGGTGCCGAGTGCCCACGTCACGACGATCGCGATCACGAACGCCGCCAGCAGGTACCCGTACCCGGTCCACGCCGCGGCGACACCGAGACCGAGCGCGGGCACGCCCGTGCCCAGTGCCGTCCGGATCAGCGCGCCCGGGTCGAACGCCGCGCGCCCGGCGAGCAGAGCCGCGACCAGACCGAACGCGATACCGGTGGCAGCCATGCCGCGCGGGTCCTGGACGAAGGGCATCTCGCCCCGCACCAGGTAGCCGACGTACGGGACCACGATCGCCGCGACCAGAACCGCGGCCACCGCGTCCTTCCAGGTGAACCTCATCTCCAGCTCCTCTGACGCGGTCGATGCTGCTCCCCCGCGCGGCTCGGCGGCAGGACCGGAAGCCACCGGTCGCCCGGTCCGTTCGTCCCGTCCCCGGCCACCCGACCGGGGTCCGGCGACCCTGGCCGGGGGCGCCGCACGCCGGGGAGGCTGGTCCGGCGACGTGATGTCCGGGTCGCGACCGGTCGGGACGGTGATGGAGGCGGCGATGCGGTTCGGCGGCGGAAGGACCCTGGTGGAGGGCGGCCTGTTGCTCGCCACGTTCGGCGGGCTGCTCGCCGGCCTGGTCGCGACGGCCGCCGGCCGCCCGGCCGTCGCCGCCGCGTGCTGGGCCGCCGGGACCGTCGTGGCGCTCGTCCCGAGCGTGGGGTGGGTCGTGGTGGCGCTGCGCCGGGGCCGCGCCGGGGTCGACCTGCTCGCGGTGCTGTCGCTGGTGGGCACCCTCGTCGTCGGCGAGTACCTGGCCGGGGCGCTGATCGCGGTCATGGTCGCGACCGGCCGGACCCTGGAGGGCGCGGCCGAGCGCCGGGCGTCGAAGGACCTGCGCGCGTTGCTCGAGCACGCCCCGCGCTCGGCGCGCCGGCGGGTCGGGGACGTGCTGGAGACCGTCGCGCTGGACGCGGTCCGCCCCGGGGACCTGCTGGTCGTCGGGCCCGGCGAGGTGGTGCCCGTCGACGGGCGGGTCGCCGACGTCGCGGCCGCGCTGGACGAGTCGGTCCTCACCGGGGAGTCGCGGCTCGTCGAGCGCGCCGTCGGGGAGGCGGTCCGCAGCGGGGTGGTCAACGCCGGCGCGGCCTTCGGGCTCCGCGCCGAGGCCACCGCGGACGACAGCACCTACGCCGGGATCGTCCGGCTCGCGCAGGAGGCGGGAGCCGACACCGCGCCGGTGGTCCGCCTCGCCGACCGCTACGCGGCCTGGTTCCTGCCCCTGTCACTGGCCGTCGCGGGAGCGGCGTGGCTGGTCAGCGGGTCGGCGGTGCGGGCGGTCGCCGTGCTGGTGGTCGCGACGCCCTGCCCGCTGCTGCTCGCCGCCCCGGTCGCGATCGTGTCCGGGCTGTCCCGGGCGTCGCGCCGTGGCGTGGTGGTCCGCAGCGGCGGGGCGCTGGAGAACCTGGGCCGCGCCCGCACCCTGATGCTGGACAAGACCGGGACGCTGACGGCCGGGCGACCCGTCGTGGTGGAGGTCGCCGCGGCGCCCGCGTGGCGTCCGGACGACGTGCTCGCCGTCGCCGCGTCGGCCGACCAGCTCTCCCCGCACGTGCTGGCCAGGGCCGTCCTGGCCGCGGCCCGCCGCCGGGGCCTGCCGCTGTCGATGCCCGTGGACGTGACCGAGCGGCCCGGCCGGGGGGTCTCCGCACACGTGGACGGGCGGGCCGTCGAGGTCGGGAAGCGCCCGGGCCCGGCACCGGAGGAGGGCTGGGCCCGCACCGCGCTCGGCCGCGCCGTGCTCGACGGGACCGCCGTCTCCTGGGTCACCGTCGACGGGCAGGTCGTCGGCGCGGTGCTGCTGCGCGACCCGCTGCGCCGCGACGCCCCGCGCACCCTGCGCCGGCTGCGTGCAGCCGGGTTCCGCCGGCTCGTGCTGCTCACCGGCGACCGCGCCGAACCGGCCCGCGAGATCGGCACCGTGCTGGGGCTCGACGAGGTCCGGGCCGGGCAGTCCCCCGCCGACAAGGTCGCGGCGGTCCGCGCCGAGCGCGAGCGGGACGTCACCGTCATGGTCGGGGACGGCGTCAACGACGCCCCCGCACTCGCCGCGGCCACCGTGGGGGTGGCGATGGGCGCCCGCGGCGCGTCCGCGTCGTCCGAGGCGGCCGACGTCGTGCTCACCGTCGACCGGCTCGACCACCTCGCCGACGCCATGGAGATCGCCCGGCGGGCGCGGCGGATCGCGGTGCAGAGCGCCGCGGTCGGGATGGGGCTCTCGCTCGTGGCGATGGCGTTCGCCGCGGCCGGGCTGCTGCCGCCGGCCGCGGGAGCGCTGCTGCAGGAGGGCATCGACGTCGCGGTGATCCTCAACGCGCTGCGTGCACTCCGTCCCGGACGCGACGAGACCCCGCCGCTGACCCCGCGCACCGAGGAGCTGCTGCACCGCTTCTCCGCCGAGCACGACACGCTGTCCGCCGTGCTACCCCTGCTGCGCGACGCGGCTAGCCGGCTGGCCATCGGCCCATCCGGGGACGCGCTCGACGCCGTGCGGCGGGCGCACACCGCGCTGGTCGAGGACATCCTGCCGCACGAGCGCGCTGAGGAGACCGAGCTGTACCCCGCACTCGCCGCGCCGCTCGGCGGCCCCGAGGCGACCGCCACGATGAGCCGCACCCACGCCGAGATCGAGCGGCTCACCGCCCGGCTCGGGGTGCACCTCGCACTGGCCGGCGACGCCCCGCTGCCCGAGGACCGGGTCGAGGACGTCCTGGCGACCCTGTACGGCCTCGACACCATCCTCCGGCTGCACTTCGCCCAGGAGGAGGAGAGCTACTTCACGCTGGCCGCGCCGGGCACGTCCCGCTCGACCCGGACGGGCGACGCGGACCTCCGTCGACCGGCGCACCGGAGGTACCGGCCGTGACCAGCCGGTGGGCCCACCGGCACCGCGGATCCCGCGTCCGGGGCGGCCGGTGGCCTGCCGCGGGCGGTGCATCGCCGGCGCCGCCTCACGACTGCGCGAACACACCGACCGGGTTGCCGTCGGGATCGGCGAACATCCCCATCTCGCCCACGCCCTCGACGAGGACCGGGCCCATGAGCCGCCGGCCGCCCAGCTCCTCGGCGCGGGCGAGCGACTTCTCCACGTCGGCCACGCCGACGTAGAAGGTGGCCCACGGCGGCACCTCGGGCGGCGTCTGCATGATCCCCCCGGCGATACCGACGTCGGAGCCCGTGGCGACCAGCCCGTAGCCGCGGTCATCGGTGCGCACCGACCACCCGAACAGGCCGCCGTAGAACGCGCGGGAACGCTCGGCGTCGCTGCCGCCGATCTCGAAGTGCACGACCGGGTCACCCACGACGGACCTCCTGTGGGGTTCGCGGCGGGCCGGTCGCCCACCGCCCGACACGAGCATGCCGCCGCCGCCGCCCGGTGCGGGAGGGGCCGGTGGGCCCCGTCCGGTCGTCCGGAGTATCCGGGCCCCGGGTGCGTGTGGGCGGGACCGGACCGGGGCTCCGCACCCGCGGCCTGGTCACCTTCGGCCGTGGGTGCGGGCGGGGACCGGTGCCACGACGGGCACCACGGCCTGGTCACCCCGGCCCGCTGACGACCGCCGGCCGGTCGCCATCACGACGCCGACGGCCTGGTCGGCGGACCGGTAAGCCCGGTCGCGGTCGGCCGGGAACCCGCCGCGGGTGCGTAGAGGTTCACGGCGCCGACCGCGCTGCCGTCGACGATCATCGGCACCGACAGCGACACGCCGACCCGGTGCTGCACCGCCCGCCGGGCGGTGGCCGGCCATCCACGCTTCCCATCCGGCCCGGCCTCCACAGTCGCGTCCGACCTGCGGATGTCGCAGGTCGTGCGCCGCGCTGTCGGACACCGGGCCGGGACCGTCAGGACTTGATGTCGATCTTCTTGGGCTCAGCCTTCGCCTGCGGCTCCGCGAACGGGACCCGGACCTCCAGGATCCCGTCCCGGTAGGTGGCCGAGATGTCGGACTCCTGCACACCCTCGGGCAGGGGCAGCGTGCGGGTGAGGCTGCCGTAGCGCATCTCGTGCCGGGTGTAGCCCTTGTCCTCGGTCTTCTCGTCGGTCCGGCGCTCGGCCCGGATCCGCAGGATCCCGTCCGCCACGGTCAGCTCCACGTCCTTCGCCGGGTCGATCCCGGGCAGCTCGGCCCGGATGACCTCCGTGGAACCGTCGCAGAACTCGTCCACGCGGATCAGCTCCTCGCCCGGCCAGTCCCACCCGAGCCCGAACGGCCGGCGCATGGGCAGCGACCGCATCCACTCCTCGAAGACCCCGTCCATCATGGAGAAGCGGCGGGCCAGGTCAGCGCCGCGCTCGCGGCGGGTCAGCGTGCTCATTCGAATCCTCCTCGTACCGGTGTCACGGACATCCCCAGACTCCCCCCGGGCCCCCTGCGGCGCCTCCGCCTTCCGACCCCCCGCGGGGGGTCGAAGGGCCGGAGAAGCCACCTCACACCGGCACCGCGGCCGCCTCGGGCCGGGCGACCGCCTCCGCCACCCGGGTCGACCGGACGATCGTCACCGGGCACGACGCGTGCAGCACGCAGTGCAGACCGACCGAGCCGAGCATGGCGCTGCTCATGGCGCCGCGTCCGCGGTGGCCGATCACCAGCACGTCCGCGCCGTCCGCAGCGTCGAGCAGGACCCGTCCGGCTGCCCCGGCCCGCGCCTCCACCGACACCTCCACCCGCGCCGCCAGGTCGGGCCGGGCTGCGAGCACCTCGTCCACCATCTCCTGGCCGGCGTCCCGCGCACTCGCGAGGACCTCCGAGATCGGCGGCGGCGCCACCATCCCGTAGGCCGTCGCCCAGTACTCCGGCAGCTGGGCCGCCACCACCGCCCGCAGCCGCGCCCCGCGGCGGGCAGCGTCCTCCAGTGCGTGCTCGACAGCCGCCCGCGATCCCGGGGAACCGTCCACCCCCACCACGACCGTCCCGGTGCCCTCGCCGTCCATGTGTCCTCCTCGTCCGATCCGGCCGGGACCGTTCGGGCCCGGTGGTCCCACCGTTCCCCCAGGTGCGCGGCGGGCACCACGGTCGCAAGTCCCCACCGCACCTGGAGGGAGTCCCTGTCAGCGGGTGCAGGATCGCGATCACCGGCCACCCGCCACCCGCAGCGATCCCTGTCCACAACGGCCCTGTCCACAGTGGTCCTGTCCACAGTGGTCCGGGTCCGACGCCGGGATCACGACGCCGCCGAGTGCCGCAGTCCGTCGCGGACGCACGCGGTGAGGACCCCGAGGACCGAGACCGCGGCGCCGACGGTGGCCGCGGTGACGGTGGCCGAACGGGGTGACCTACGGCGGTTCGCGGGGGACCTCCGGCCCGGTCGGCGGGCCCGGTGCCGATGCGATCCTCGACTCCGGGCCACGGATCGCCCTCGGACATCCACTCGTCGCTGGGGAGCAGACGAGTGGCGCGAGCCGGGGGCCGGGCACCTTGCCGACGGACGGGTGCCCGGTCTCCGGCACATCCCTGCCGTCCACCCGATCCCGAGACCCCGACGAGCTCGGGCGCGACGGGACACCCCGGCCCGTCCACGCCTCGACGATCGCGGTGGCTCACCGAGCCGACCGCGGCGGAGTCACGGGTTGCCGGTCGTGACCGCCCCCGTCACGGCGTCCCAGCGCAGCCAGCCGCCCCGGAAGTCGCTGCGGCGCCCGCCGGGCACCGTGTACTCGTCGGACACCGGCAGGCCCAACCGGCCCGCCGTGCCGCCCTGGGCCAGGTAGCGGCCCAGGATCGC